>JBDGRG010000032.1:6544-7054 GCA_042218355.1 Bradymonadaceae bacterium | reverse complement strand
GGCCGCGGCGGAGGGAGGCGGCACGCTCGAAATCAAGAACATCTCGGTGGTCACCGGCGGCGAACAGACCGATCTCGTCGAGGTCCAGCCGCGCGGTCCCTTCCAGATCGAGCCCCAGTCGGACAAGACCCTCGACCTGAAGGTCGACATTCCGGCCGGTATGAAGCGGGCGGACATTCCGTCGACGGTCTTTCTGGAGATCGAATCGACCGCGACGAACGTCGGCGGCCAGGGGCTGAAGACCGTCACCGTCGCGCTGCAGGTCGGTGCGGCGACCGGGCCGGTGCTGGAGGTCTCCAAGCACGCGCTGACGTTCGGGAAGGCCAAAGTCCAGAAGACGATCACGCTGAAAAACACGGGGAAAGAGGCGCTGTCGGTCACGAACTTCCAGCTCGAGAAGCTGGCCGGGACCCGGGCCCCGAACGACGCGTACGGGCTGGTGCTGGACGGAACCAACATCGGGATCGGGGAGAATCTCACCCCGCCCCTCAACGAGATCGCGCCGGGGGA
>JBDGRG010000032.1:4679-6534 GCA_042218355.1 Bradymonadaceae bacterium | reverse complement strand
GCCGCCAGCTGAAGGTCACCTACAATGGGAGCACCGAGAGCGGCATGGCACTGCTGGTCATCAACGCGGACGACCCCGCCCTGCCGAGCTCCTCGGACTCGACCCTCTGGAACGAGATCCCGCTGCTGGGCAAGAAGAACGGCCCGCTGGCGGAGGTCGTCCCCTCGACCGTGACGTTTCCGGTGGGCGTGTCGCCGACGATCGAGCGGCAGTTCGTGGTGCGCAACATCGGCACGAAGCCGCTCGAAGTGAAGAAGAAGTGGCGCACCCGTTCGGACGCAGCTCCGGCCGAGTTCAAGGTCCCGGGGCTGTCCAGCGGCAGCACGACCTCGATCCCCCCGGGCGGTCAGATGCCGGTCGCGATCCAGATGGTCGACAAACTGTCGCAGGCGACGAGCGGGCTGGCCGTCGAATTACCCTCGAACACGGTCGGCAATGCGCAGGCGGTCGGCGTGACCGGCGTCGACATGCCGGAGACAGTCGCCAAGATCGAGCGCAACTTCGCGAAGGGGTCGCTGACGCCGGGTCAGGTCGCGACGCTGTCGGGGGCGAAGAGCAAGGTGAAGAAGAACGGCGTGTCGGTCAGCGGGTACGAGTGGTTCGTGCTGGATCGCCCGTCGAGCAGCGAGTTCTTCAACGCCCATACGCTCGGGTCGACGTTCAAGATCCGGCCGGACGTCGCCGGAACGTACAAAATCGGGTTGTCGGTCATCTCGAGCCGTCCGATCGCCGGCGATCAGACCACCGCGGAGATCACGGTCCAGTCAAACTGAACCAAACCGCAGAGGGCTCCGCGGGGACCGAACCGCAGAGATCTCAGAGGACTCAGAGAAAACCGGACTGGAACCCTCTAGGGGCTCTGGGGGCCTGCAGCAGGGATCGGGGAAAGGGACAGAGGGAGCCCGCCCGGCTGTTTGTTCGTGATAAAACCAGCGGCGAGACGCGAGAGGTCGACATTGAGAGGCGCGACGCTCGCCCGCCGGAGTCCCCAGCGCACACCCGGTGCAACCAGCAGACGCAGACGGTCGCACAGCAATGGTTGTGCGATTGTAGGCTCAGCAGCTCAGCAGCCTAGCAGCCCCGCGACTCAGCCGCCCAGCAGCCCCACGACCGACAGCCCGAACCACTCCGCAGACCCGACCGCCACTCAGCATCTTAGCATCTCAGCATCTCAGCGATCGAACAGCGACGCCTGCACCGAGCCGGCCGGCTCGAGCGACTGCACGTCGGGCCGCTGGGAGGCTCTCAGTCCGTACTTGCGGCAGTGAAGCTCGAAGAGCGATTCGATGGTCTGCCACCTCGGTCCCTCGCCGACCATCCGGTCGCCGAAATCCGGTGCATTCAGATCGCCCCCGCGCATCTCGCGCAACGTATTCATCACCTTGTCGGCGCGGTCGGGAAACTGGTTGCGCAGCCGTTCCTCGAAGACGGGTTCGACCTGTCGGGGGAGCCGGAGAAGCGTCATGAAGGCGGTCGAGGCGCCCGCCTCGGCCGCCCGATCCAGAATATCCGGGATGGCACTGTCGTTCAGACCGGGGATGACGGGAGCGACGGCGACGCCGGTCTGGATGCCCGCCTCGCTGAGGTGCTCGATCGTGCGGAACCGCTGAGAGACGGCGGCGGCGGTCGGTTCGATTTTACGGGCCCGCCCGTCCTCCGCAAAGGGGATGCTGACGCAGACCCGAGCGCCGACGTCCTCGGCGATCGAGGCGAGCAAATCGGTATCGCGTCGGACCAGGGCGCTCTTGGTGACGATGCAGACGGGGTTGCCGATCGCCTCGCAGACCTCCAGGCAGTCGCGCGTCACCTCGTAGGAGGACTCCAGGGGCTGGTAACAATCGGTCACGCCCGAGAA
>JBDGRG010000032.1:734-4669 GCA_042218355.1 Bradymonadaceae bacterium | reverse complement strand
CATTCCGGATCGACGATCTCGCGGCGGAGCTGCTCGCCGGCGTTGACCTTGACCACCAGCCGGCGTTCGAAGTCGGTGCCGGCGCCGAAGTCGATGTACTGGTGGGTCGGCCGTGCGTAGCAGTAAGCACAGCCGTGCTGGCAGCCGCGATAGGGGTTGACCGAGTAACGAAAGGGGATGTCCGGGCTGTCGTTTTCGGAGAGGATCGAGCGGGCGCGTTCCTCGAAGACCTCGAGCTCGACCTCCGGGGGCCGGCCGATCCACTCGACGTGCCCGTCGGTCCACGGGTTCGGCGGATTGGAGACGCGTTCCATCCGTAACCTCGCGCGCTGGGCGAGCCTCGGGGCGCCACGATAACTCGCCCGATGGCGTCGAGTCGAGCCCCCGGGTGTCGATGGAGGCGTGCGCGGTGAGCCAGCAGTCCACCGCACCGATCGGCATTCGAATGGCGCCATCGACATCGGCTGGTTGACACGCTGAATGCCCCGACGTATAGACTCCGCTCGCCGACTTGCGTACGCCGACTGCGCGAGCGGGACGGACCGCGGGCGCGCCGCCCGGGTTTCGCTCGCGACGAGTACCCACAACGACGCGATTCCGAACCGGAACCGACATGGCCGACGTGTTTGTCAACAAGGGCGAGCTGTTCGATGAAGACCGCCTCGCCGAGATCGACACTTACGAGGAATGGAACTCGGACGCGGTCGAGGAGGCCCGGACGAAACTCGAGGAGCTCTACGAGAAGCGCGAGGCCCAGCTCGCCGAAGGACCGGACGAGATGGAGACCCGGTACTACTGGGTCAGCTACGTGCTCCGGGCGCTGGGATTCGCGTTCAGCGCCGCCGAGCTGACACCCGAGTACAGCGAGAACGTCGATTTTCGGCCGGACTTCACGCTGTTCCAGGAGGCGGACGAACTGCGCTCGGCGATTCCCCATCGGGGTGAGCGCGAGTTCTTCGTCCACACACTGGCGATCATGCGCGCCATCGGCTGGGACGACGACATCGACGACTACGAGGGAGACGAGGGGGAGCACGACAATCCCATCTACGATCTCGACGAGTTGATGCGGATGACGGGCGTCGACTGGGGCATCTGCACCAACGGCCGCATCTGGCGGCTGTACCACGCCGATTCGGTCGGCCTTCTCGACACCTACTACGAGGTCGACCTCGTCGAGGCGCTCCACAGCAAAGATCCGGAGTCGTTCAAGTACTTCTGGTCCGTCTTCAGCCCCGAAGGGCTGGGTGGGATGGGCGACATTCAGTCGGTCGTCTATCGACTGCTGAAGTGACCCCGCCGGCCCGTCCGCGTCACTGGCACGGGCGGGGTTCGCAACGACCGGATCGCTGATTAAGATCAATGGCAGGCTCGGCGGTGGCCTCCACGAGCCGAGACGCCACTCGAGACAGCCCGAGAGCCCTATCTCGACTGAAACCCGGAGGAGAGACCCATGGCACGACGAGACGAACTCGGTCCCATCGAGGTCGACGTCAAGGACGGAAACGTCTCCCGAGCGCTCAACCGCCTCAAGCGGGAGATCGGGCGCGAGGGGATCAGCCGCGAGATGAAGCGGCGGCGGTTCTACGAGAAGCCCAGCGCGCGAAAGCGTCGCAAGCGGCGCGAGGCCGAGCGGCGGCGAAAGAAGGAGAAGCGGCGCAAAGAACGCCGCAAACAGAAGCGCCGCCAGAGCAGAGGGCGCTGAGAGAAGCGGACCGCCGGGGCCTCTGAGGAAAGCGAACCGCAGAGAGCTCAGAGGACAAAGAGGAGAAAACAGAAAGGCCGACCGGAGTCCATCCGGTCGGCCTTTTGTGATCGTGGATGTCGTCGCGAGCCCATTCGGGCGAGTCGGCGTACCTCGGCCCCGTCATCCCATTCGACGCTGTCCGACCGGGTACGGAGAGGGGCGAAGAGAGGCGGAGGCAGCGGAGGGCTCGCCGTCACGTGGTCGGGTCCACCTGTCGGCCGACGAACGAACGTGAAAGGTCACGGTGCTCGTCGGCCGTGAGCGACGTCACTGCCCGACGCACTTGCCGCCCGCGCAGCTGCCGCTGCAGCACTCGGTGTCGTCCAGACAGGCGACGCCGAGCGGGCGACACGGCTCGGTGCAGACTTTGCCCTCGCCCTTCTTCGCCGGCTCGCAGACGCCGCGACAACACTGCGCGTCGGTGTTGCAGCCCTCGCCCTGGAGGCTGCAGACCGGGCAGCCCTCGTCGATGTCGCCGTCGCAGTCGTTGTCCTTGTCGTCGCCGCAGGTTTCCCGCTTGGGCGTACAGTCCTTCTGGCCGCAGCCCTCGTCGGTGTCGCCGTCGCAGTCGTTGTCCTGGCCGTCGCAGGTCTCGGGCTCCTTCTTGCAGGGCTGGGGCGAGCAGCCCTCGTCCTTCTTCCCGTCGCAGTCGTCGTCCTTGTCGTTGCCGCAACTCTCGGGCGTACACTTGTCGCAGCCCTCGTCGATCTCGCCGTCGCAGTCGTTGTCCTGGTAGTCACACTTCTCGCGACGGGCGTTCTTGCACTTCTTGGCGCACCCGGCCGTAATCTGAATCGGATTCGGGTGGCTGGGCGGCAAGCTGTTGAGCCGCTGGCAGGCCGACTTGCTGAGGGTCAGTGTCTGTTTTTTCTGGTTGTAGGTGACCTGACTCTTGGAGATGTACGACCCGCCGATCTTCACCCAGAGCTTGTTCGGGTCGATCTTCCGGTTCGGCTTCGAGGAGGTCAGTTTGAAGTCGCACGAAATGACCTGCCCGGTGATCTTCTTCAGGGCCTGGATCAGCCCCCTCTGGCTGTTCGCCGTGTAGACCTTGTTCGTGCCGCCGGCCCGAGCAACCGCGCGCAGTTGGTTTAGAGCGGCCCCGCTCGTGAACCCGATCGTGTAGGTCTTGACGCCGTACTGGTTGTTCATTCGCCGCGCGGCCCGCACGGCTCGCCGGTTGCCGCCGCAGGCGTTCGCTCGGCCGTCGGAGATCAGGATGACCGCCTTCTTGCGCTGGCTGGCGAACCGATTGCCCTGCTCCTGGAACGCCTTTCGGTTGAGGACGGTCATCAGAGCGCCGCCGGTCCCCGTCCCGCCGCCGGCGCGGATGCCCCGGTAGCGCGCGCGGATCTGCCGGGCGGTGTAACTGCCCATGCGCAGCAGGATCGGCGGCGAGCAGTTGCTCTCGTAGGCGAGCATTCCGAAGCGGACCTTGCTCGCCAGTTGGTTGACGATGGTGTCGAGCGCGCGCTTGGCCTGACGCATCTGCGTGCCGCGCATCGAGCCCGACTTGTCGAGGACCATGAAGACGTTCGGCTTGATCTTCTTGAACTGTTTGGACTTGCGCTTGCAGATCGGGCCGACCGGCCGGCTGGTACAGGCGTCGCCGATGCCGTCGTTGTTGCTGTCGACCTGATCGTGATTTTTGGTGTTCGGGCAGTTGTCGCACGCATTCCCGCGGTTGTCGCCGTCGGGGTCGCGCTGCTGGGGATTTTTCTTGTTCGGGCAGACGTCGTTGATGGTCGGCGTCTTGTCGCCGTCGTGGTCCTTGCTCGGGCGGTAGACGTCGCGGCAAGCGTCGCCGGTCCCGTCGCCGTTGCGGTCGCGCTGGGCGTAGTTGGCGACGTCCGGGCAGTTGTCACAGGCATTTCCGATCCGGTCGCCGTCTTTGTCCTTCTGCCCCTTGTTCTTCACCTTCGAGCAGTTGTCGTTGGCATTGACGATCCCGTCCTTGTCAGCGTCGTTGGCCAGGTCGGACTGCGCGCACCGGTCTCCCGTCCCGTCGCCATCCTTGTCCTTCTGATCGGCGTTGGCGATCTTCTTGCAGTTGTCGCAGGCGTCGCCGACGCCGTCGCCGTCGGCGTCCTTCTGGTCGGCGTTTTTGGTCTGTTTGCAGTTGTCGCAGGCGTCGCCGACGCCATCGCCGTCGGCATCTTTCTGGTCGGCGTTCTTGCTCTTCTTGCAG
>JBDGRG010000032.1:0-724 GCA_042218355.1 Bradymonadaceae bacterium | reverse complement strand
TGTCCTTCTGGTTCTTGTTTGCGTCGACGGGACAGTTGTCCTCGGCCGTCTTCTTGCCGTCGCCGTCGGGATCGGCCTGCGGGTCGGAGAGGCAGGCGTCGCCGGTCCCGTCGCCGTCGGAGTCCTTCTGCTGTTTGTTCGGAATCTGTTTGCAGTTGTCGCACTTGTCGCCGATCGAGTCCTTGTCGGTGTCTTTCTGGTTGGGGTTCTTGACCGTCGGGCAGTTGTCGACCCGATCGATCACACCGTCCTCGTCGCTGTCGGCCCAGGGGTCGACGGTGTCCTCTTCCTGCTTCGCATCCGCCGGTCCGGAGTCGGAGGCATCGGAGAAGCCCCCGGTGTCCGCGTCGGATCCGCCCCCCGTCCCGTCGACGGGCACGCCCTTGTCGGTCGGGGACGAGTTACACCCGGCCACCGTCATGGCCGCGACCGCCAGCACCACACCCAGATTTCGCGTCAATCGACTCATGACGTGATCCTCTCCGGTTACCGCTGTTCGGGTCGGAAACGAGACGGGGGACGCACCTTCGATAGCGGCGGACGGCCCCGGGTCGAGATGATGTCGAGCGTCTCTCCAGCCTGTCGTGGGAACTCCGGTTCGGAGTGCGACCAATGCGCCCGAGGGAAAGAGCTCGTTCGCGACACCGGAATACGTTACTCAGATCCACATCGAGTTTCAAAACCAATTTTGCGCCGTCATCCTCCTCCGCACGACCCGACGGAC
>JBDGRG010000319.1:5380-6480 GCA_042218355.1 Bradymonadaceae bacterium | reverse complement strand
GCTGCAGTCGGCGTGCGACGTAGCCGGAGCTTCCGATTCTCGTTCCGGCGTGAGCCCGGTGGAGAGACGCGTCATTCCCCCGCTACGGCTGCATCATAATTCATAACTCACAACTCATAATTCATAATTGTCTTCACACAGGGCTGCCACGCGTTAACGTTGGCCTGGTTGGACCCGACTGTTCGCGACTCGAATCACGAGCCGATGGCCGAAAACGAGGACGTCTGGGAGATTACATGCTCGCGATGCGGGGGAGAGGGGACCGTGCCCTTCGAGCCGGCCGAGGATTCGGCCGTCTACTGCCGCGACTGTTTCCGCGAGGTCCGACGCGAGGAACGGCGTCGGGAGGAGAGTTCGCCTCGGAAGAAACACAACACCCGGGTGAGCTTCCAGATCACCTGCTCGGAGTGCGGCGAGGAGGCCGAACTCGATTACGTCCCGCGCGGCGTCGACCTCGACGAGGTGATGTGCGAGGAGTGCTTCCGCCGCGAGAGCGAGAGTATCCGGTGGCGGCAGGTCCAGGACCGGAAGGAGCGCGAGCGCAAGAGCGAGTGGACGTTCGAGTGTGCGGAGTGCGGGCGGACCGACGTGCTGAATTTCGAACCCGAGCCCGACCGCGACTATCGCTGTGCGCGCTGCTTTTACGACCAGGCCGAACCGGATCCCGAGCGCGTCGAGTCGAAGGAGCGCGTCGGTAGGGGGGTGTACATCCGTCGCGACGAGGAGGACGACTGAGTCGATGGAGACGCTGATCGACTGGTCACTGGTCCAGAGTGTCGTCCTCAGCCTGGCGCTCGGGGGGCTGATCGGGCTCGAACGGCAGTCTCATCACGAGCCCGAGGAATCGCTCGAATCGATCGGTGTGCGAACCTTTGCGCTGGCCAGTCTGCTGGGCACGCTCTCGCCGCTCTCTCACCAGGTGACGTCGTCGGGTGGCGTCCCGCCGTACGTCGAGGCGCTCCCCTACGTCACCGGGGTCGGTTATCTGGCGCTGATCATTTCGTTTCTCTACTTCGAATACAGCGCCCGCGAGAAAAAACCCGGCATCACCACCCAGGTCTCGGCGTTGATCGTCTACGTCATCGGGGCGCTGGTTCCCT
>JBDGRG010000319.1:1320-5370 GCA_042218355.1 Bradymonadaceae bacterium | reverse complement strand
CAGAACCTCGCCGACGCCCCGGTCGTGTTCGTCGCCACCTCACGACCCGTCGACCGAACGCGCCGGGGTGAGACACGCCGTCCCGACCGCCGGCTCGCTCGGCCGGCGCGGGTGGACGATCGTCGCCGTGCTCGTCGCCTCGATCCTGTCGATCAAAAACTGGACCCACCGCCTGGTCCAGAATTTGACCGACCGCGAGGTGCTCGGGACGATGAAATTTCTGCTGATCTCGGTCGTCCTGCTGCCGCTTCTCCCCAGCAAGCCGATCGATCCCTGGGGGGTCTACAATCTGCAGGAGCTGTGGTTCCTGGTCGTCCTCGTCTCCGGAATCAGTTTCGCCGGGTATTTCGCGATGCGATTCATGGGGCGGGACCACGGGCTGGCGGTGACCGGCGCACTGGGAGGGCTCGCCTCCAGCACGGCCGTGACACTGGCGATGTCTCAGCGGGCCGGTCGCGCCGCCGACGACCGGGCGGTCAACGTCGCCGCTGCGTTCGGAATCCTCGTGGCCAGCGGCATCATGACCGTGCGGGTCCTCTTCATCGTCGCCGCGGTCGCGCCGAAGATCGTCGCACCACTGGCGCTCCCGGTCCTCGCCATGGCGATTCCGGGAGTGGGCGTGGCCGGTTACTTCTGGACGCAGATGGGTGCCGACAGGACGATGCCGGCGGAGCCGGAGGGGCCCGAGAGTTCGGAGACGGTCGGCGAATCCACCGATGCCGACGACCTCGAGATCGAAAACCCGTTCGAGTTGACGCCGGCGCTGAAGTTCGGGCTGCTCTTCGTGGTGATCATCGGCGGCGTTCACTTCGCCCGCCGTGGATTCGGCGACTACGGAACCTACATCGCGGCTTTCGTCAGCGGGCTGGCGAACATGGACGCCATCAGCCTCGAGATGGGCCGGATGCTGGAGGCCGGCGACATCGGCACGACGGTCGCCGTGCGCGGCGTCGTCATCGCCATCATCGCGAACAGCTTTTCCAAGGCGGTGCTCAGCGCCACCATTGGGTCGAAGAAGCTCGGGATCTACGTGACCGCCGGTCTGATTCCGATGGCGGTGGTGGGGCTCGGGATGGTCACGCTGGTGTAGAGGACGAAAGAAGAGAAGGAAGAAGGCAGAAGGGTGACGGCAGAAGGATGAAGGCAGAAGGGGGAGGGCCTTCCTTCGGTCGGCCAGTGACTGAGTGACTCGGTGAGTGAGTCACTGAGTTACAAACGACCATTGCTCGCCGACCGGGTTGAACGCTTCCCACCGCGATCGCCATTCGAACGGCCCGTATCCATCGCCAATCCGGCCCCCGGTGCTTCAGCGCCGCTACCGGAACAGACCGCCGAACAGGCGGCAGTTTCAGCCCCGTGGAAGACGGTCGGTCGAACCACACGGATCGAAAGAACCCCGCCCCTCGTGTTTCGGCCCGGCGAAGAGACTGGCGCGAGGGGCGTCGTTGTCACTCGTCGGATGTTCGGGTATCGATCGCTGGCCGTGACCGAGCGGGGGTGGCGTCGAACCCCATGCGGTTCCCGCTCCCGGTTCCCCCATTCCCTATTCCCCGTGACGACATGACCGAAGCGACGACGACGGAGACCGAGATGAACACCATCCTCGAGGGAGCCTTCGTCGGGGAGGAGGACGAGGGCTATCTCTTCGAGCTCGAGACCGGTGACGAGGCGCTGGTCGATCCCGGCGAGTACGAGGACGCACCGGACTGGGAGGAGGGCGACGAGATGCCGCTGTTGGTCGGCAAGCCCGTCGGAAAACGGTGGAACGCCTCCGCCCGGAAGGTCGACAAGCTCGAACTGTGGGACGACCTCGAGCGCGCCGCCGAGGAGGGCGAGACGGTCGAGGGCGAGATTATCGCCGAGAACAAGGGCGGGCTGACCGTCGACATTGGCGTGCGAGCGTTTCTGCCCCGCAGCCACGTCGAACTCTATCGGATCGACGACACCGCCGACTACATCGGCGAGAGCGGCGAATTCGAGGTCATGCAGTTCGACGGCGACCGGTGCAACGTCGTCGTCAGCCGCCGAAAGGTGCTCGAGCGGCAACGGGAGAATCGGCGGGAGGAGACGCTCGAGGCGCTCGAGGAGGGGAAGACCTTCGAGGGCATCGTCCGGAACCTCAAACACTACGGCGCCTTCGTCGACATCGGCGGCGTCGACGGGCTGTTGCACATCTCGAACATCAGTTGGCGGCGGATCGACCATCCCGGCGACGTCCTCGACAGCGGCCAGAAGGTCGAGGTCGTCGTCCTGGACGTCGACCGCGAGGAGGAGAAGGTCAGCCTCGGTCGCAAGCAGCTTCTCGACGATCCCTGGGAGCAGTTCGAGTCGGAGTACGAGGAGGGCGACGTCGCCAGCGGCGAGGTCGTCAATCTCGAGGACTTCGGCGCGTTCGTCGAGTTGCAGGAGGGCGTCCAGGGGCTGGTCCACGTCACGGAGCTGTCCTGGGTCGACAACGCCAGCCACCCGGGTCAGATCGTCTCCGTCGGCCAGGAGGTCGACGTCGAGATTACCGAGATCGACACCGACGAGCGGCGGATCGGGCTCTCGATGAAGCAGCTCCGCCCGAACCCCTGGGCCGAGATCGACGAACAGGCTGAAGTCGGCGACGTCGTCGAGGGCGAGATCACGTCGATCACCGACTTCGGGATGTTCGTCGAGGTGATCGAGGACGTCGAGGGGCTGGTCCACATCAGCGACATCTCCTGGACCGAGCAGATCCAGGACGTCTCGAACCACTACGAGGAGGGCGAGACGGTCGAGGCGAAGGTCCTCGAGATCGACCCGGAGGCCCAACGGCTCGGCCTGGGCGTCAAGCAGTTGAGCGACGATCCGTGGACGAAGGCCGAGGAGAAGGCCGAGCCGGGCGAGAAGATCGACGTCGAGGTCACCAAGCTGACCGACTTCGGCGCCTTCGCGGAGGTCGTCGAGGGGGTCGAGGGCCTGATCCACATCTCCGAGCTGAGTGAACGGCGGATCGACAGCCCCGAGGAGGTCGTCCGGCCCGGCGAGGAACTCGAGGTGCTGGTGCTCGACTTCGACCGTGAAAACGAGCGGATCGGCCTGTCGCTGATCAAGGACGAGCTCGAATCGGGCGAGGCCAACGAGTACGTCGACGACGAGGACGAAGGAGCGGTCAGTCTCGGCGACGTCATCGGCGAGCAACTCAAGGCGGCCGGTGCGGAAGGCGAGTCTGCCGACGACGAGGACGAGGCAGACGGCACGGATTCGTGATCGAGAAGGGTTCCACTGAATCGAGCGGCCGCCCGTTGGAACCGGGCAGGGAAGCCCTCGCTGCCTCCGCCCCCGCGGCTCCCTCCCGAGCACGGGTCGCCCCTCGTCGGGCGCAAGTTACAGCCTCTCGCGCACCGAGGGACATTGCTAGAATCGCCGATTGGCAGGCTATCGTCGGCGGGGCTCCCGGTGATGGTCGGTCGCCGGAGGGCGGGGCTGGCTCGGGCGGCGCATATGAACCGCCGTGCGGCGTCTCGTCGCAGTCGTGTCGGGGCATCAGAGGCCCGCGTCGAGCTCTCAGGGCGCCGTCAGCCGGTTGTGGTAGGTCGCCAGCTCGGTCGGGACGTCGTTCGCTTCGGTCGCGTCGTCGTAGTTGACCAGATGGACCCCGCCGCGGCGGTCGGAGTACTGCTCGTGGAGGTCGCAGACGGCGCCGACGACCGGGACCTCGTCGACGGCCTCGGCCAGCGTGGCGACCTGGCGGTCGACGTTGAACTCCGCCAGCCGGGCGAGGGTGGCGGGTTTGTCGTGCGATTCGAGATCGAGCAGTTCGAGTCCATCGGCGACGTGGCGGCGGACCAGCTCGAGTTCCGAGCGGAGTTCGTCGCGGTCGGGGGCCTGGCTGGACTGCTCCCACTCGTACGCGGCGGTCACCGCCCCGCAGTCGGTGTGCCCGACGACGAAGACCGCCTCGGGATCGGTCTCGAGCACCGGGTACAGCACGCTCCCCGAGACGATCGGTTCGCCGCCGTCGCTCCAGGTCCGCACCGAGTTCCCGATGTTCGCCACCGTGAAATGGTCGCCCGGCGACGAGCC
>JBDGRG010000319.1:0-1213 GCA_042218355.1 Bradymonadaceae bacterium | reverse complement strand
CCGACAGTTCGCGGGGATCCCTAACGCGAAGGACGGGATTCGCCAACCCAGCTCGACGGCACGATGGTGCGCTGGATGTAGATCACGATGTCACTGAGAAACCGGGTACGAGAGAGCTGCGATCGGACGAGGATGGCTCGGGCCGTCGGAGGCCGAGAAAGCGAGCATGCACGTCGGCAGGCCAGGGGGCGCGGCGGCAGTCAATCCGTGACGGTTGACGCTCGTTCGGGCGGCCGCCGCGGACTTCTACCGCGGTCTTCATCGGTTCGAACGCAAAAAGCCTCCCCGGAGTCGAGCGACCCGGAGGGTCTTCGCTAGCGAGCCAGCAAGCGTTCCTCGAGCGCCTCAAGGTCGCCTTCCGACAGCCCGGCGTCCACGAAGGTCCGTTCGACGTCGATCGCGTCGATGAAGTCGAGGAGAGCTCGACGATAGCTGGTGTCGGTCCGTTCGAGGACGGCGTCGATACGGGCTTCGTCGTCCTCCATCCCGGCGCGACGGGCCTCGTCGGTGTCGATTCGCCGACGCCAGAGTTCGTGGTCGTCGGCGATCGCGGCCGGTTTCACTCCGACCAGCGAGAGCAACTGGCTGACGATCAGCCCGGTCCGGTCCCGTCCGGCCCCGCAGTGGATTACCACGCCGCCGTCGGCCGCTCGGGCGACTGTGCGCAGAGCCTCCGCGACTCGCCGCGGCCAGCGTTCGACGAAGCGCGGGTAGTACAGGGGGGTCGACAGCCAGCCCTTCTGCGCCCATTCTGCGTACTCTGGGTCGTCGATCAGCCCCTCCTCGAGGGGCACACAGAAGCGTTCGACCGGTTCCGGCGGTTCGTAGCCCTGCCGCTCGAGATCCTCGCCGTGGCGGAGGTCGACGACGGTACGGATGCCGTAGTCGACGACTGTCCGCCAATCCTCGTCCGTCAGCACGTGCAGGCTCGAGGCCCGAACGACCGATTTCCAGGCCGTTCGGCCCCCGTTCTCGAGAGGGAGCCCGCCGAGGTCGCGTGCGTTCCAGCAGTCTCCCCAGTTCGGGTTGCGTTCGTCGTGCACGGTCGATGGCGGTGGTCGGGGGCGAGGGGTACGCGCGGTGGGATGGTACGGCAAGGGATCAGTATACGTGAGACGATGGGGAATGCGAGGTGAGTGAAGGAGTGGATCGGAGTTCGGAGAGCGGAGGTCGGAGAGTTGAACGGGCGGTGGGACGCGGAAGGGACGAGTGT
>JBDGRG010000318.1:2128-4263 GCA_042218355.1 Bradymonadaceae bacterium | reverse complement strand
AGCCCCCACTGCTTTCCCCTCTGAGCTCTCTGAGTCCTCTGCGGTTCTTTTCCCCTCTGAGCCCTCTGCGGTTCTGTTCTCCTCTGCGGTTCGCTCGTCCGACCACACGCCCTCCGCCCACAGGAGGCCGATCGCACGGTAGAGCGAGACGTCGCCACCCTCCTTCGGGTGGTTGGTGTGCGTCGCCAGGTAGTCCTCGTCGAGAATGCTGTCGCTGAACGTCGTCAGCGCCGACTTCGGACCGACCTCGAGGAAGACCCGGGCGCCGTCCTCGTACATCTGTTCGATCTGTGACATCCACTCGACGGGCGAGGCGATCTGCTCGGCGAGCAGATCGCGGATCTCGGCCGGGTCGTCGGGGTGGTAGCCCGCGTCGACGTTGGTCGAGACCGGAATGTCGGGAGCGCCGATGTCGAGGTCGTCGAGATGACCGCGCAGCGGTTCCTTCGCGTCGGCGACGACCTTGCTGTGGAAGGCGTGGCTGACGTCGATGTACTGGATCAGGTGCCCCTGTTCCTCGAACATCTCGACGGCGTTTTCGACCGGTTCGGTCAGCCCGGCGATGATCGTCTGGCGCGGGCAGTTCTTGTTCGCGCAGACGACGTAGCCGTCAATCTTCTCCAGCTCGGCCTCGACCTCGTCCGGCGGGGCGGGGATGCTCGCCATCAGTCCGTTGTCGTTGTTCATCGGCGAGGCGTCGGCCATCGCCGTGCCGCGGCGGGCGACGGTGCGCAGCGCATCCTCGAAGGGCATCACGCCGCCGGCGACCAGCGCGCCGTACTCGCCCAGGCTGTGGCCGGCGACCATGTCCGGTTCGATGCCGAATCGCTCGAGCAGCTTCAGAAGTGCGACGTCGGCCGTCAGCACCGCCGGCTGAGTGTACTGCGTCTGCTGGAGGCGCTCCTTGGCCTCGTCGGTGTGTTCGGGCGGATCGATGATGTCGGTCAGCGGCTCTCCGTAGACCGGCTCCATCACGCGGTCGGCCTCCTCGAAGACCGCGTCGACGGACGGGAACAGCTCCCGGAGCGTATTCAGCATGCCCAGGTACTGCGTCCCCTGACCGGGAAACAGCATGGCGATATCGCCGTCTCGACTCTCTTCGCCGCGGTAGATTCCCTGGTTTTCGAGGATGTTCCAGCCCTTGCCGCGCTCGAAGGAGTCCTCGATGCGGTCGACCTGCTGGTCGAGTTCGTCCTCCGAGCCGTACGCGACCGCCAGACGGTAGTCTCCACTCGGCGGCGAGTGCTCGTCCCTGGCGGCCTGTCGGCGCAGGTCGACGCGGTGGTCGACGACCGCCTCGACGCCCCGGTCGCGGAAGTTCTCGGCGAACTGCTCGAAGGCCTTCTGCAGTTCGCGCTCGGTGTCACCGGTGAACGAGAGCAGGCCGGCGTCGAGGTCGGGATCGTCGAGGTTCGGGCCACTCGCCGCGGGGCCGCTCGACGCGCCAGCCGACGGTCCGCCGGCACTCCCGGATGCGCTCGAACCGAACGACGCGGCCGAGTTGTCGACGACGTAGTCGCCGCCGTCGATCCGTCCCGGGTCGAACTCCTCGAGCGTGATGTGGAAGTTCGTCCCGCCGAATCCGAAGGCGCTGACCCCGGCTCGCCGGGGCAGGTCGCTCGACAGCTCCCAGTCCTCGGCGGTGTGCTGGATCCGGAACGGCCGCTCGTCGAGCTTCAGATCGGGGTGGGGGTTCTCGACGTTCAGCGTCGGCGGCAGCGTATTCTCCTCCAGCGCGAAGGCTGTCTTGATCAGGCTCGCGGCGCCGGCGCCCGACTTCAGGTGGCCGATCATCGATTTGACCGAGCCGATCGAGGGCTGGTCGACGGCGCGGGGGCCGCTGTCCTCGGCGTAGACGTCGCAGGTGCTCTGGAACTCGGCCGGGTCGCCGATCGGCGTCGACGTCCCGTGCGCTTCGAAGAGCGAGACGGATTTCGGTCCGTACCCGGCGTCTTCGTACGCTCGTTTGACCGCCAGCTTCTGGCCGACCTGATGGGGGGCGGTGATCCCCTTGCCGTGACCGTCGCTCGACCCGCCGATTCCGCGGATCAGCGCCCGGACGTCGTCGCCGTCATCCAGCGCGTCCGACAGCCGTTTGAGGACGAGCACCCCGGCGCCTTCGCCCATCACGAAGC
>JBDGRG010000318.1:0-2118 GCA_042218355.1 Bradymonadaceae bacterium | reverse complement strand
CGCCGGTGACGGCGACATCGTACTCGTCGGTGCGGAGTCCGCGTACGGCCTGAGCGACCGAGGCGAGGCTCCCCGCGCAGGCGGCGTCGGTGGTGTAGTTCGGGCCGCGGAGGTTGAACAGTTGCGCGACCTGACCGGCGATGACGTTCGGCAGCTCGCCGGGCATCGAGTCCTCGGTGATCTCGTGGAACCGCGACTTGAACTGCTCCTCGGCGGAGTCGAGCAGCGAATCGATCTGCCGCTGGGAGAGGTCGGCCTCCTCAAGGAGCGTGCGGCGCATCGTCATCTCGAACTCCGGATACATCACCCGGAGGTTCGTCCAGTCGCGCTGCTCGCCGCACAGCGTGTTGCCGAGGACGACCGCGCAATTCTCCTGCTCGAAGTCGGCGTCCAGCCGGGTGGCCTCGCCGTCGAGATACCCCGCGTCGTCGAGCGCCTCGCGAGTCGTCTCGAGCGCCAGCAACTGGGCGCCGTCCATGTGGTCGACCACCAGCGGCGGGATGCGATACCACTTCCGGTCGAAGTCGAAGTCGGTGATCCAGCCCCCGATCTTGCTGTAGGTCTTGTCCGGTGCGTCTGGGTCGGGATCCCAGTACAGCTCGGGGTCCCAGCGATCCTTGGGCGTCTCCTGGATCGCGTAGACCTCGTTTTTGATGTTCGACCAATACTGGTCGGCCGACAGCGCCTCGGGCATCTTGGCGCCGATGCCGACGACGGCGATCGCGCGGTCCGGGTCGAGTCCCCGGGTGTCGTTCGTCTGATTCATGGATGAAGTCCGTGTCGTGGTCTCTGGAGCACTGACGTCCGTGTCTTCCGTCGCAGCGGCCGCATCCGACGCGCGGCTCTCCGGGTTGGAGGAACTGGCTGCCTGGACGCGGCGGTGGAGATCGTCGATGCGACCGACCTCGGGAACCGACAGACGGTCTTGGAGGGAGCCATCGACGGCTCCCAGGTGGACCGCCTCCTCGGTCCCCAGGTACGCTCGCCCGGGAATCGCCAGGCTTGCGTCCGCACCGGAGGCGTCGAGCCGGTCGACTGCCTGCACTGCGGTTTCGAGGGCGCCGTTCTCGACGGCGGACGGCTGCAGGCGGACGGTGTGTGCCATCTCCGCCAGAGCGTCGACGACCTGCGAGAGGCGGCCGAGATTTTCGACCTGCACCTCGAGGGGGCCGTCACCGCCATCGACTCCGTCGTCGAGTATCCGGTCGGCGTCGACGACCTCGAAGACGTCGACCCCAGCGGGGGCGGCGCTTCGGGCGGCGTCGGCGTGTGCGGGCTCGACGGCGATCGAATCGAGCCGGGCGTCCGACGCGGCGGCGCACTCGACCCGTTCGGGCACTGACGAGGCCGACGGAGCCGAGGTCAGCGCCATGACGATCGGTCGTCGGCCGAGCGCGGCGGCGACCTCGGCCAGCCGCTCCTCGAGTCGATCGGCGGGCAGCGTCCCCACTGACAGCGTCGGGATGGCGCCGGCATCGGCGACCGCCCGGATGAATTGGTCGGCGTCCGACAGTTCGGGACGCGCTCCCTGGTAAAGCCCCGTGTCTGCGTCCCGGCGTTGAGCGTCGGTCGACATCTGAATCCTCGCGTTCGAATCACTGACGTGGGCGAACCCACTCTGGTGTCGAAGTCCCGCCCTCATCTTCGCCTCCGACACGTCGGTCACGACGATTCGATTAACGAACGCGAAAGCGTTTAGCAAGGAAAAATGAGCTCGAAATTTCACAGGTGACCGACTGACCAGTCAGTCTTTTCTGAGTGAGGAATCAATCAGCGAATGAGCGCCATCTTCCAAGGGCCAACGTTCGAAATCCGACCGATCAGTCAGTCCGACCGACCGGTCGGAATGTTTGAAGTCGACTGAGGATCCACTCACCGTCGGGCGGGCGGAAAGGTGATAAGTCAGATCGGTGATGTCGGGCCGGAGATGTAGGGTTGTGCGGGGTGTAGGTTGGAAGTTGACTGGCGGACATGATCGAAAAAGGACGAGGCCTGAAGGGGGGCCATCGTAGCTGACAGATCACCTTCGCCGGTGCCGCGAGGGCACCGGGGCCGGCAGATGGAGGGTCTGATCGGAAACCGTGGGACGAGGGAGTAGATCGGGTCGGTGCCAGAGCG
>JBDGRG010000317.1:0-13684 GCA_042218355.1 Bradymonadaceae bacterium | reverse complement strand
GACATCTTCCCCCGTGGCGCGAGGCCACGGGGGCCGGGTGCCGCAAGGGCACCGGTGTGATTAGTTGGGGGGCGCTTTTCGTTAGCTCCCCCAGACATCTTCCCCCGTGGCGCGAGGCCACGGGGGCCGGGTGCCGCAAGGGCACCGGTGTGATTAGTTGGGGGGCGCTTTTCGTTAGCTCCCCCAGACATCTTCCCCCGTGGCGCGAGGCCACGGGGGCCGGGTGCCGCAAGGGCACCGGTGTGATTAGTTGGGGGGCGCTTTTCGTTAGCTCCCCCAGACATCTTCCCCCGTGGCGCGAGGCCACGGGGGCCGGGTGCCGCAAGGGCACCGGAGTCGCCAAGTCGACCCCGCAAACAGGGCCGGGCGCCCCAATGGCTCCGACTCATGCGCGTCCGGGGTACGCTTTGAGTCAGGTGTGCGCGGTTTACTAGAAGCCCCCCGCACCAGAGAAACGCGAACACCGGTCGAGTTCTGAATTCGCATCTAGTGCGGTTCGGGCCCGTCGGATCGACGACCTGCTCCTCCGGTGCCGGCGAGGCACGATGCCGGTCATTTCGCCACGTTGTGCCGGGTGCCGTCAGCCGTCATCATTCATAACTCATAATTCATGACTCATCATTCATAACTCCCCGGTGTGAGGATCCAGCGGAACAGCAGATAGCCGCAGGTGACGAAGACGACGTCGCAGGCGAGCAGCAGTTGGAACCAGCCGATCCCCCCCGGGGCGGCGGCGGTCCCGCCGGCGAGCCGGGTTCGGGTCGCCTCGACGCCGGCGATCAGCACCGGCACGGCGAGCGGGTAGAGCACGACCGGGAGGAGCACGTCGCGCAGGCGGTTGCGCACCAGCATCGCCCCGGTCATCGTTCCGAGCGCGGCCAGTCCGACGGTGCCGACCGCCAGAATCCCGGCGACGCCGAGCAGCGTGGCGTCGAACGTGACGCCGAAGGCGAGACTCAACAGCGGCAGGAAGATCGCCTCGAAGACCAGGCAGAAGAGTGTATTCGCCGCCAGTTTGGCCGCGTAGAGTGCCGTGGGGGCACCGGGCACCAGCGTGAGTGCGCGCAGACAACCCTCGCGTGACTCGTGGGCGAAGGTCCGGGTGAACACCAGCGTCGCCGAGAAGAGGACCGACACCCAGAGAATCCCCGGGTAGACGGCGGCGATCGACTGATTTCCGCGGAGGAACGCGAAGGCGAAGACGACGATCAGCAGCACGCAGAAGGCGACCGTCGTGGTCAGCACCTCCCGGGTGCGCAGCTCTCGCCGCAGGTCCTTTCGGAGGACGGCGGCGGTCTGGCGGAGGAAGGCGTCCATGGAGTCGTCGAGCGATGAGCCTCACGTTGTTCGGCTCGGCCATTGGGCGATTTCGGCCTCGTCAACTCGGCCTCGGCAATTGAGCAATTGGGCCTACAATCGAACAAACGCACGACCGAAAAACCGTACGATCATACGGACGCGCGAGCGCCAGACTGCGTGTTGTTGTTAGCACTCCGTCGAGCAGTCGAGTAGGTGAGCCCTCGAGGCTACGATTCTTGCCGCACGGGACGGTCCACCGATCGATTCGGAGAACACGGATCTATCCCGTTCCGGCCGGCGGTGCTTCAGCGCCGCCGGCTGTCCCGGGCCCGATCAGCCGGCGGTTTCAACCGCCGGTCGGCTTCCAAGTTCTCACCCGCAGTCGACGTACGCCTCCGCGAGGTCGGATTCCGAGTCGGGCTCGACCATCGACCCGAGCGCGCCGCGGTCGAGGATCGCCACCCGGTCGCACAGCTCGCCCAGCGCGCCCAGATCGTGGCTGGCGACGACTCCGATCTTCCCCGCCTCGCGCTGCCGGCGGATCAACTCGAGGACGGTCTCCCGTCCCGAGCGGTCGAGGCCAGTGAGCGGCTCGTCGAACAGGAGAAGATCGGGGTCGTGCAGCAGCGCCCGGGCGATCGAGAGCCGCTGGCGCATCCCGCGCGAGTAGTCCGCGACTCGCTTGTCGGCGTCGTCGGCCAGCCCGACGCGCTCGAGCCACGGCTCGACGCTCCCGTCGTCTCCGTCCCCCCCGTACATCCGCGCGTAGAACGAGAGATTCTCCCGGCCGGTCAGTTCGCCGTAGACGAGCGACTCGTGGGAGACCCAGCCGATCCGGTTGCGGTAGTGGCCCGCGAACGTCGACCAGTCGAGGTCGTCGTAGTGGACCTCGCCGCGCGTGGGGGGTGAGAGCGTCGCGAGGACGTTCAGCAGCGTCGTCTTCCCCGAGCCGTTGTCGCCGGCCAGCCCCGTGATGTCCCCGGCCTCGAAGCCGATCGACAGCCGGTGCAGCGCGAAGTCGCGGCCGAACGCCTTGGTCAGATTGTCGAGTTCGACGCGTTGCACGGAACCGCCGTCGTTCGAGAGTCGTGCTCGCGACGCACGTCCACCTGGCCCGAGAGCGGTCGAGGGCGACGGGTCCTCGGACGGCGGTTGCCCGACTCCCCGGAGCGGCGGGCGTGTGACGTCACGCGCCCGCGGCGTCGGCCTCCAGCTCGTCGAGCTTCTCCTTGACCAGGGCGAGCCGTTCGCGCAGCCGCAGCGATTCGACCTCGTAGTCGATGTCGCCCAGTTCGCCCCGCTCGCGGGCGCGCTCGAGATCGGCCAGTTCGTCGAGCAGTCGATCGTGTTCGTCGCGGAGCTGCTGTTCGGCGTCGGCGCGGGACTCCTCTTCGGTCTCGACAGGGCCGCTGAAACCGTAGACGGCCACGCCGGCGGCGCCGAGCAGTCCGAGGATCAGCGCGATCCAGGGACCCTTCGGTCGGCCGAAGGGGAGCCCATCGACTTTGAAGGCGAACGACTCGCCCGCCTCGAGTGACCGGCCGGAGGCGTAGAGATACTCGACTCCGCGCTTCAGTCCGCGGATCTGCGTGGTGTATTCGACCGTCTCGAATCCTTTGGCCGCCAGCGACGCGTCGTTCAGCCGCGGGTGCTTCTCGTAGTTCGTCTCGATCGGGAGAGCGACTTCGACCTCGTCCGTCGGGTAGTCGACCGTCTGACGGTAGACGAACGAGGATCGTTTCGCGGACATCGAAAAGCGCACCCGCAGCCGGCGCGTTCGGTTGGGGGTCAACGTCCCCTTCCAGTAAAGCGTCCCGTCGATTACCTTCGTGTCGCCCGAGCCGGAGGCCTCGATGCCCTCGGCATCGGTCGGGAATTCGATCGGCAGCCCGGTCTGTCCCGACTCGTTTTCGATCAGCGTCGTGTCGACGGCCCGGTTTTCGGGCGCCTGCAGATACCAGAACTGGGTGAAGACCAGGTAGTCCTCCCAGGGCTCGACGACGGTGCGCAGCCGCCGGACGCGGACGCCTTTTGCCCGGGGCGTTTTGTCGTAGACGTCGACGCTCAGTCGAGCGCCGTCGGCCATCGGGGCCGAGGAGCTGCGGAACGAGATGCCCCCGTACTCGACGACGGCCGTCAGTTCGAGTCCCGACGAGGCCAGCTCGGAGGGGAGACTCTCGAAGGTCGCCACCCCGTCGGCGTCGGTCGAGGCGGACCAGGTCTTTCGAGCCTTCGGCAACCCCTTTTCGAACGGCCCCTTCGGACGGGCGGCGCGCAGGAGGACCGTCGCATCCTCGACCGGGCGATCCTCGGCGCCGTGGCGGACGTCGACCCGCGCCGAAATCGAGGCGGATGGCTGGTCGGCGGTCTCCTCTCCGCCGTCCCGGGCGAGGGCGGTGCCGGGAGCGGCGATCGCGGTGGAGAGGATCAGGGCGATGCCCACTCGAGCGGCGGCGCATGTAACTCGGCTCCCATCCATCGGCGTCATCCCTCTCGCTCGCCGGTTTCGAGTTCGGCACGGTCGTCGGGCATCGCTCGATCGGGGGGATCGGTGGCGAGTCGTTCGCCGCACCCGCTGCAGAAGACGGCGTCGGGCCGCAGGCGGCGGTCACATTCGGGACACTCGATCGCGTCGTCTCCGGACGGCGGGGCGCGGTCGGGGGCGTCGGTCTCGGCCGACTCGTCCGTCTGCTCGAGCCGTGCCTTCACCTGACGGTCGATCTCGGATTCGTACTCGAGATGGCCTCGGCGGTGCTCGAGCTTCTTGGCGACTTCGAGCGCTTCCCGCTCGCGGTGGGCCTTCAGTCGTCGGTAGTCTTCCTCCGACAATTTGCCGGTCTTCCGGTCGAATTCGATGTCCCGCAGCGACTGCATCAGCACCGACTTCCGGGCGGCGAGTTCCTCGATCTCCTCGAGTTCGTCCTCGAGCACGCGCGCCCCCTCGGCAGCGCGCTCCTCGAGGAAGGGAGCGGCCACCCGATACAGGGCGTACAGGGTCAGCGCAGCCGTGATGAAGACGAGGACCAGAGTCATCGGTCGTCGCCGGGGGCGGAGTCGGGCGTCAGTGTCGATGTCGACTCGACGGTCGTCCATCGCATCGCCGAGCCCCAGCGCGTGTCCGATTCGAGCTGCCACGTCGCCAGCGGAACGAAACAGAGGGCCCCGAGCGACAACGCCAGGGCGATTCGGCCGATCCGTCGGGGGAGCGAGGCGATCGATTCCAGTTCCTCGGCTCTGGGCCACATCGCGATGAACGTTCCGAGGACCAGAACGACGCCCGCCGCCCAGAACCACCAGGTGAAGGGATTGATGAAGATTTTGAAGGCTGCACGGTCGTTCCGCGGGCTGAAGTTCACCAGAGCGACGTAGACGTCTTCGAGCGGACCGGACCGGATGTCGATCTCACTGGTCGGCATCTTCGGCGAAGCGTTGAAGACCGCCTTGCCGGGATGCATCTGGAAGGTGCCCCCTCCGCCGGATTGGCTGACCGTCATGTCCGCGATGTACAGCTGTTTGGAGCTGTCGGAATCGCGGTGCAGCTTCTCGAAGGTGAAGGTATAGTCCCCCAGCTTGGTCGAGTCGCCGGCCTTCAACGAGACGTCCTTCTCGAGCTTCAGCGCGTTCCCCGCGAAGGCGACGAACGCCAGCACGATCCCCAGGTGGACGACGTAGCCGCCGTAGCGGCGGCGCTGTTTGCGGAACAGGTGATACAGGGCGATCGCTGCGTTCTCGTCGTGTGCCCGACGCCGGGCCATGACGCCGCGGGCGAATTCCTGGACCATCGTGGAGACGACGAAGATACAGCCGGCGATGGTCGCGACGGCGTAGCCGGCGGTCAGCATCGAGGGGGCGGCCCCCAGGTGGACGCCGCGGAGAAACCAGTACGCGGCGATCGACAGGGGGGTGAGCAGCGTGGTCGCGACGATCGGCCAGACGAAGTCGCGCTTGAAGTTCTCGATCGTCGCCCGACGCCAGGCGATGATCGTTCCGATCCCCATCAGGAACAGCAGCAGAATCCCCAGCGGGATCATCCAGCGGTTGAACCAGGGCGGTTCGATGCCGACCTTGCGTCCGGTCAACCAGGTTTTGATCTTCGGCCAGAGCGTCCCGAAGAGCACGACGGCGGTCATCGCCGAGAACAGCCAGTTGTTGAGCATGAAGGCCGCCTCGCGGCTGACCGAGCTGTCGAGCGTCTCCTCGGCCTCCATGTCGGGCCACCGCCAGGCGAAGAACCCGACGCTGACTGCGATCACGGTGAGCAGGAAGACCAGGAAGTAGTTGCCGATGTCGCTCTTGGCGAAGGTGTGGATCGAGTCGATCAGCCCGCTCCGGGTGATGTAGGTGCCGAAGACGGTCATCACGTAGGTGCCGATCATCAGACCGACGTTCCATCGTTTCAGCATCCCGCGGCGTTCCTGGATCATCAACGAGCGGATCAGCGCGGTCGCCAGCAGCCAGGGCAGGAAGGCGGCGTTCTCGACCGGGTCCCAGGCCCAGTAGCCGCCCCATCCGAGCTCCTCGTACGCCCACATCCCGCCCAGGATGTTCCCCACCGAGAGGAACAGCCACGGGATCAAAATCCACTTGCGGGCGGCGGACACCCAGCGGTCGTCGATTCTGCCGGTGATGAGCGCGGCCATCGCGAAGCCGAACGGGACGGTCATCGACGCCAGTCCGGTCAACAGGCACGGGGGATGGATGACCATCTTGGGCGTCTGCAGCAGCGGAGTCAGTCCCTCGCCCTGGGCGGGATGTTCGATGATGGTGTAGCTCTCGAAGGGGTTGGACGCGAAGGCGAGGATGATCAGCAGCCCCGAGAGCACCGCGAGGACGACGGCCTGCACCCAGGGCATGAAGTCGCGGTACGAGTCCCGGTTGACGTAGACGGCGGCGGCGCCGAAGAGCGAGACGACCGTCGCCCAGAAGAGCAGGCTGCCGGGTTGTCCCCCCCAGAACGCCCCGACGAGATAGAACAGGGGCATCGAGCGGTCGGAGTACTCCGCGACGTACTGGATGCTGAAGTCGTGCGTCAGGAAGGCGTGCAGCAGGAGCGAGCTCGACAGCGCCAGCGCTCCGAAGGCCGCGTAGACCGAGAAGCGCGAGGCCTCCTCGAACTTGTAGTCACCGGATCGGCCCGCGAGGATACTCAGTGCCGTTCCCACCAGTGCGATGTAGAGGGCACCGTAGATGCCCAGCGAACCCGCAGTTGATAGCATGACGGTCGGGTCGGGTTGTCGAGGGTAGAGGGGCGTGTCGACCCGACCGACGGTCTTCCCGTCGGGTCGGGGCGGCGGTGATGTCGGTCAGGAGCCCGGAGCCGACGACGGCGACGAGCTCTCGTTCGGCGAATGGCCCGTCGGCGGTTTTCCCTCGTACCGGCTCGGGCACTTCACGAGCACCTTCCGGGCCTGGAAGATCTTCGACGAGGTCAATCGGCCGGTCGCGACGACTGTGACGCCGGGTTTGAAGGTGTCGGGCAGTGCCTGGTCGTACCGGACGCGGAGCGTGCGGCCGTTCTCGGCGATCTCGAAACTCCGACCGACGCTGCCCTTGCCACCGCGGATCGTCCCTTCGACGACCTTGCCTTTGATTCGGACCTCGCGGCCGCTCAACGAACTGCCGCGCGCCAGTGCCTCGTCGACCGAGAAAAAGTACGTCTGCGACTCGAGACCGTCGACGATCAGATAGCCGACCACCGCCACGGAGACGACCAGGAGGACGACGAGCCGGAGGTTCGAGCCGCCGTCCGAGCGCTCGGGTCGTTCCAGCCGGTCGACCGGCGGGGAGTCGCCCGCGTCGATGTCGGATGTGGCGTGTATCTCCATGAGAGGTGGTCGCGTCGGTGAGGCAAACGGCGCGAGGCGTGCGTCCGATCGCGGCCGATCCAGCGGCCGAACCGGACCCCTGGACCTAGAAAACGGTCGGGACCGTCCTCGTCATTCCAGCGCGGGCCGACGGCCGTTCGCGAATGTGACCCGACTCCGCCGGATGAACGCCCCAGCGTCGGCTGAAAGAAGCGTGGCCAGACCTTCCAGCCCTCAGCCAGCGGACGGCTGCGAACGCTGGAAACGCGGTCGACGCTGTTCTCGGCCGGCGGCGACGATTCCCGCGGTTTCCGAGCAGACCCGTCGGACGCGCGTCCGCGTGGAGCGAGTGATTACTGCAATCGGCGCGCGAGGACAAGAGGAGAAGGGAGAAGGCAGAAGGATGGAAATTATGGGTAGTGAATGATGACGGGAGAGGCCCCCCTGCGGTCGGTCACAGTCGTCGAGTAGTCGAGCGACGACCGCGCAACCGTCGCCGCGCGGTCGGGTCGGAAGCCTTCGACCGCGATCGCCGGTCGAACCGGCCGTGTCGATCGCCGGATGGTTGAAGACCGACGTGCAGGCGGTGGTTGCAACCCCGTGGAAGACGGTTGCGTGGCCCCCAGGGCATGAGAACGAGCTCCGGTTGGCAGTCCTTCGGCGCAGTGGACACCGCGACCCCAGTCGGGGAACCTCGGCGCCTCCCCAACTCGTTCCCCCTATCCCTTTCCGAGATCAACCGCCGATGGCGGTCATCTGGGTGTCGGTGACGGAGTCACCATCGAGTGAGAAGTCGTGGCGCTCGTGTTTGCCGTGGAGCGCTCGGTCGATCCGCTCCTCGATTTCGCGCCGACGTTTCTCCGGATCGGCGATCGTCCGCAGCGGCGCTCTCAGCGAGAGTTCCGCGTCGTCCGCGAGGCAGGCGCGCAGGCCACCCTGCGAGGTAATCCGGATTCGATTGCAGTCCGAGCAGAAGCACTCGGTGACCGCTCCGATCACTCCCACCGGATGCCCGTCTTCCGGCATGTCGGGCCCGTGGACGCGCCAGTACTCGGCCGGGCCCGCGCCGTACTCGTCGTCATCGGGTTCGAGTTCCCATCGCTCGGAGAGATGCTCGCGGATCTCCGCCGCGGGGACGCACTGGTTGGCGTCGGCATCCTCCCAGATGGTGTCGCCGATCGGCATGAACTCGATGAACCGAATCGGCACTGCCAGTTCGGCGGCGAATTCCGTCAGCTCGACGAGTTCGTCGGCGTTGAAGTCGCGGAGGACCACCGTATTGAGTTTGACGTCCTCGAACCCGACCTCAAGTGCCGTGCGAATGCCGTCGAGCACCCGCTCCAGGTCCCCCACCCGTGTCATGTCGTCGAAGCGATCCGGCCGTAACGAGTCGAGGCTGATGTTCATACTCGTCAGGCCGTTTTCGTACAGTGCCTCGGCGTGGCGGCCGAGCAGGAAGGCATTCGTCGTCATCGCCACGTGTTCGAGGCCCTCGATGTCGGACAGACGGCCGACGAGCTCGGGGATGCCCGCACGAACCAACGGCTCGCCGCCGGTCAGGCGGAGTTTGCGTACACCGTGATCGGCGAAGATCCCCGCCAGCTCGACGATCTCGTCGTGGCTGAGCACCTCGTCGGGCGCATTGTGTTCGAAGCCCTCCTCGGGTGCGCAGTAGACACACCGAAAGTTGCAGCGATCGGTGACCGACAGCCGGACGTAGGTCACCGTCCGTCCGAAACGATCGGAGAGGAGCGATTCGGACGCTCGCTCGTGTGTATTCTCGGGTAGCTCGCTCATGCGGAGGGGCTCAGAAGAGATCGATCTTCCGCTCGTCCGACTTCTTCTCGTCGCCCGATCCCGATTTGTCGCCGCCCCCGCCGCCGGTCTCGTCACTGCCCCCGCCGCCGGTCTCGTCGCCGCCCCCGCCGCCGGTCTCGTCGCCGCCCCCGCCGCCGGTCTCGTCGCCGCCCCCGCCGCCGGTCTCGTCGCCACCGGAGGGCTCGCCCCCGCCGCTGCCGGCGGACGCGCTCTCGGCGGTCGTGCCGCTGCCCCCGCCTCCGCCGGAGCCGTCCCCGCTGCCCGACCCGATGACGAGGCCGCCGGACTCGTTGTTGGAGCTGTCGGACGTCTCCTCGTCGCTCTCGTCGGAGCCGCCCCCCGTCGAGCGGTCGGGCGAGGGGTTCCACTCGGGTTCCTCCTCGACGGTCGGGTCCGTGAAGGTCTCCTGGATGACGTGGGCCTGCGCGCTGAGGCCGAGTTTGAGCTCGAAGGACGGATCGGCGGGCTTGAATGTCGGCGTATCGTCGTCCTCACCCTTCTTTTTGGGCGTATCGATCCGAACTTTCACCTTCGATTGCGGTCGCCGTTCGATCTTCAGGTGCGCGACGCCGGCCCAGTCCGTCTCGCCGACGACCTTGCCGTCGAGTTCGACCGGCAGTCTCCTCGTTGCAGTGGGCCCGCACCCAGATCAGGTAGGGTTTTCGGATCGAGCGGACCGTCGTCTGCAGGATGACCGGGACCGGGTTGCGTTTGCCGTCCAGTCCCTTCTTCAGGTCGAGGGTGTCGGTCATCGACCGCGAGCCGACGAATCGATAGCCGTCGATCTTGCCGATTTCGAACTTGACCTTTTTGCCGGGCCGTTCCTCGAGCTTTCCGACGAACTTCCCCTTCGCGTCGGTGTAACCGACCGTATTGCCGTCGATCTTGACGGGGGCTCTGGGAACCCCCGCCCCGGACTCGGCGTCTTCGACCTTGACTGAGACGGTGAAGACGGCCTTGGACGGACGGCGCTTGTTGGCCGTCTGTTTGCCGCAGCCCGCTCCGATTCCGGCGATCAGCAGAGCGGACAGCGCCATCAGCGCCGACCGGCTCGTGTGAATTGGACCGGAATCATTCATCCTTTTCCTCCTCGTCCTTCGGAGAAGTCCCGTGTTTGACGACCCCGGCCTGGCCGGCCTTGACGAAAAACTTCGCGGCGTTCGCTCCGGGAGCGTACTTCGCATACGACTGATAGGCGATCTGAGCCTCGCCCATCGCTCCGGTCGCCAGATTGTCGTGTACCTTCTCGACCATGCCGTTGTAGTACTTCGTCGCGAGCTCTCGCGAGAGTATCTTGTCTCGGAGCGATTTCAGCTCCCCGGCATCTCCCTGTTTCAGTTCGATCGCCTGCGTGACGGCCGCCAGACCGGACCGGTACTTTGCCTTCGCCCGATCATCGGAGAGGTCGCCGGCCTTCTCGAGTGCCTTTCGGGCGCGCTTCTCGAGTTTGTCGATCTTCTTTTTGCGTGCGTCGGCCGGCATCTCCGAGCCCGTCGACTCGGCGTCCGAGGGCGGACGTTTCCGAAAGCTGGTCACGATCTTCAGCCGCGGGTCGGACTTGACGGCTCCCGGAGGCACCGCCTCCGACCCGGAGCCCGCCGATCCGCCCTGCGCCGACCCCGCTGCCTTCGCTTTCGCCTTTCCGCTGCCGGAGCCGGGTTGCTTACCGGAAGGTTGGCCACCCGTCCGCTTCTTTTTCTTCTTTTTCTTTGCGGCGGCCTTCTTCTTGGCGGTCTTCTGGGCCGCGGCGGCGGCACGGCGACGTTTCCGCCGCTGGCGCTTCTTGTAGTAGTACCAGCCACCGGCTCCGGCGGCGAGCAGCGCGAATGCCGCTGCGCCGACCACCTTGATGTCGGGATCGCCGAACAGCGAGCCGCCTCCGCTCAACTGGTCGGCGAAGTCCCGGGCGGTCTGGGTCCGTTCGTGGGGATCGTCGTGCAGTGCCTGCTGGAGGGGGGTCTGCAGGCCCGAGTCCTCGAGTGCCTGGAGTCGATTCAGTTCGACCGGCACGCCGGTCAGGCCGGCGAGCGTGACCGCCGCCAGCGAGTAGACGTCGGTCGAGGGGTACAGCTGGCGGTTTTCGGGATGGGCCTGCATCTCGGGCGGCCCGTAGCGGCCGAGATCGCCGCGGTCTTCGAGGCTGATGAGATCGAACGACTCGAGTGTGACTCCGTCGTTGCCGTCGATCCAGACCGCATCGGGAGTCAGATTGGCGTAGACGAGGTCCGCGGCGTGAATCTGTTCGAGCGTCTCGGCGATTTGAGTCGCCCAGCCGACGACTCGCTCCCGGGACTGAGCCCCCTGACGCTGGAGAATGTCCGACAGTCGGGTCCCGGAGGGCCGTTCGAGTTCGACCCAGCAGCCGGTGTCGGTGATCACCATGCCGCTCATGTCGAGCAACTGCGGGACCTCCAGCGCATCCAACTGGTTGACCCGCTCGCGCAGATCGGTGGGCATCCCGGCCCCCGAGCCCTGCCAGATCTGCCGCAGAATCACGTCGTTGCCGAGCGAGTTCTGCGCGTAGATAAGCGTGATGTCCCCCTGATCGATCGACTGTGAATCGAACTGGTAGGCCTGGTTGAGGGTCTGATCGTCGAGAATCTCCTGCGCGGCCGCGGCGCCCGGTTCGCTGGCACCCTCGGAGCCGACCAGCGAGTCGACGTCGACGAACTGGGTGCTCCCCTCGTGGCCGGCGGTTCCCTCGTCCGGGGCGAAGGTCTGCTGGCCGGAGCCGCCCGCGTCCGGGTCCGGCTCCTGATCGGCGAACTGGTCGAGGTCGACGAAGGCGGTCTTCTCGTCCGCGCCGGCGTCCTCCTCACCGCCGGGAATGCGCATTTTCTCCTCGCCGCCGCCGCCCGCCTGCTCCGCGCCGCCGGTCTCGTCGGCCCCGGGCATCTGGACGTCGCCGGGATCGGGGAGATCCCCGCCCTCCTCGTGGAGTTGCTCCATGTCGACCATGGCGGTCTTGCCGTCGTCGCCCCCGTCCCCGCCTCCGTCGCCCCCGCCGCCTTCGCCGATCTTCAGCGAGTCGCCACCCGGATCGCCCCCGCCGGCGGCCTCGCCGGAGGGTTCGCCCCCTCGACGCGGCTCCCGGTGCATCTCGTCGCCGCGCTCGGTCTGCCCTCCACCTTCGGCTGCCTCCTCGGAGTCGCCGACGGCGAGGTCGTCCAGGTCGACCATCTCGGTCTTCGCCTCACCGAAGTCGTCGGAGTCGCCGGCGCCCCCCCCGGTGCCCTCCTGGCCCTCCTCCTCCTCGTCTTCGTCCATGAGGCTCTGACGAGCTTTTTTGAATCGGTCGTCTGACATCGGGTCTCGCCGTGTGAGTCAGTCAGCGGTCGAGCTCATTCGCCGCGCGGCGTCGCCTTCTCGCCGGGTTTGTCGAACCACTCGCGCGGACAGGGAATCCCCTGGGCTTCGGCCTGATCCATGAAGGTGGGCAGATTGCCGCACGGTTCGTGATCGCCCAGCACCGTCCCGTCGTCGGCTTCGCCCTTGTTGAAGAATTTGTACAGCGGATAGGTCTGATACTCGCCGTTCTCTCCCAGCTCCATGCACTCGGTGATGTGCGTGATCTTCCGCGAGCCGTCGTTGAACCGGCTGGTCTGGACGATGACGTCGATCGCCGAAGCGACCTGACTTCGCAGTGCGCGGAGTTTCATGTCGATGTCCGCCATCATCGACATCGTCTCCAGCCGACGCAGCGTGTCGGAGGGATACGTCGCGTGCGTGGTCGTCAGCGTCCCGCCGTGCCCGGAGGTCATCGCCTGGAGCAGGGTCAGCGCCTCGCCGCCGCGAATCTCCCCGATGACGATCCGGTCGGGCCGCAGCCGCATCGCGGAGTGGAACAGGTCGCCGATGCCGACCTCGCCCCGGCCTTTGTCGTCGGCCTTCTTGGTCTCCATCATCACGACGTGGTCCTGCTCGAGCTGCAGCTCGGTGTTGTCTTCGATGACCAGGATCCGCTCGCGGTTGTCGATCTCCAGCGACAGACAGTTCAGCAGCGAGGTCTTCCCGCTGCCGGTGCCGCCGGCGACGACGATGTTCTTGCGCAGCTCGATGCAGGTCCGCAGGAACTCGGCACCGACGTCGTCGATACTGCCGAATCCCTTCAGGGTCTCCATGTCGAGTGTGAACTCGCCGAACTGGCGAATCGAGACGGTGATGCCGTTCCGGGCACAGGGGGGGAGCAGGACATGGACCCGGCTACCGTTGGGCAGGCGGGCGTCCATCCGCGGGTTGTGTTCGTTCAGCGGCTTTCCGACGAACTGGGCGATCTGCTTGACCCCGCCCATCAGGTCGTCCTTCGTGTCGAACGACAGGTCGGTCTTCTCCAGCTCGCCCTCGACCTCGATCCAGATCTCGTCCTTCCCGTTGATCATCACCTCGGCGATGTCGTCGTCGTCCAGGAACGGACGGATCGGTTCGAAGTACCGCCGGATCGACTGCTGGAAGATGTTTTCTGGAATCATGGGCTCGTCGGCCGTCTCGGGGCGAAACGCTCGTGCGTCGGCGCGGCGGCTCGGGGCCGGGCCGGGCGGTCGAAATCGTCGAGCTTTGCTCGCCCGCTTTGCACACCGACGAGCCTGCAGAGCGACGATGGGATGACAACCGCTTCAAGGAAGCATACCGGAGCCGATCGCAGACCGTCAATCCAGCGGTGAACCGCGGAGAGCGCCGAGAGAACCGAACCGCAGAGGACTCAGAGAGCTCAGAGGATGAGCCGCAAAACATAAAACACAATAAAATCAATACAACCAAATTAC
>JBDGRG010000316.1:12025-18661 GCA_042218355.1 Bradymonadaceae bacterium | reverse complement strand
GGGATGGAGATCGTCCTGGGGATCGACAACATCGTCTTCATCACCATCCTCTGCGACAAGCTCCCGACCGAACGACAGCGGCTGGCCCGCCGGATCGGGGTCGGGGTCGCGCTCGTGTCGCGGCTGGCGTTGTTGTCCGTGGTCGGATGGCTGATGAGCCTGACCGAGCCGCTGTTTACAGTGCCGGTCGTCGATTACACCTTTACCGGCAAGGCGCTGATCCTCTTCGTCGGGGGAGTGTTTTTGATCCGAAAGGCGACGGTCGAAATCTACGAGCACGTCGAGCAACCGGGCGGAGAGGAGGAACGGCTGGAGGAGCATGCGCCGGGAGACGAGCCGGGTTCGCTGACCGAACACTGGCAGGCGTATGCGAGCGTGATGGTTCAGATTCTCTTTCTCGATCTGGTCTTCTCGCTCGATTCCGTACTCACCGCCGTCGGCATGACCGAGCATCTCTGGATCATGGGCATCGCGATGGTGGTCGCGGTCGTCGTGATGGTGATCTTCGCCGGCCCGGTGGGCGATTTCGTCCAGAACACCCCGAGCGTCCGGATTCTCGCGCTGGCATTCCTGATCCTGATCGGCGTGATGCTCGTGATGGAGGGGACTGGCCAGCATGTCTCGAAGGGATACATCTACTCCGCGATGGGCTTCGCGCTCTTCGTCGAGCTGATCAATCTGCGCCGGCGGCAGAACACCGAGGAGTCCGTCGGAGAACCGGCATGAGGAACCGATGATTACCGATCGCACTGTCGCCGTCTACGGAGCTACGGGGCGGACGGGGAGTCTGATCTGCGAGGAGCTCGCCTCGAGGGGGCGCGAAGTCGTCGCGGCCGGGCGGGATCTGCCGAAACTCGAACGGCTCTCCGCACACCTGGGTCAGACCCACGAGGTCGTTCCGACCCTCCGAGAGGCCGGGGCGGGGGACCGACGGGCCCTGGCACGAGTCGTCGAGGGCGTCGACGTGCTGGTCAATTGCGCCGGCCCCTTCGTGGATCTGGGGCGTCCGGTGGTCGAGACGGCCGTCGAGGAGGGCGTACACTACCTGGATACGTCCGGCGAACAGTCTCACATTCGACGAGTCTGCGACGAGCTGGGGCCGCTGGCCGAGGAGAGCGGGGTGATCGTCGCGCCGGCGTGTGCGTTCGAGTACGCCGTCGGGTGTCTGGCGGCCGCCCTGGCGGTCGACGGGGCCGATCTGTCGGAAGTGGGTGTCTGTTATGCGGTGCGGGATTTCTCCCCGAGTCCGGGCACGGTCAAATCCGTCGCTCGCGCCCTCTCCGAGCCCGGGTTCGCCTTCCGCCGGGGACGCCGCGTCGACGACGACCCGGCGTCCAGCACCGTCGATGCGCCGTTTCCCGACGGGGCGACGCACCGCGCACTCTGGTTCCCGGGGGGCGAGCCGATCATCGTGCCCGAATTCCGGGACGTCGAGCGGTGCGAGACGTACCTGGCCGTCGGCCGGCTCCCGGCAACGGTACTCTCGGCAGTTCGTTCGGCGATCCCGGGGGCCTCGGCGGCCTTCGAACCCGTCGTCGACGCCGTCGCCGACTGGACCAGCCCCGACGACCCCTGGGCGGCCGGCGGGCACGAGGTCAACCGACGGGCCGAGTTCACGGTCCCCGCCTTCGAGCCCGGCGGGGCGTGTCACGCCGCCGTCCGCGGGACCGACCCGTATCGATCGACGGCAAAGATCGCCGTGGAGACGGCCCTCCGCCTGCCGCTGGGCGATGCCGCACCCTCGGGTTTCCACACTCCCGCCTCGCTCTTCGACGCCGAGGAGTTCGCCCGCGGGGCCGGACTGGAGGCGCTCCGGCCGTGAGTGGCGGCCGCCCCCGTCGCCGCCCGCACGGTCAGCTCTCCTGCTTTTGGAGAAACCGCTCCGCGTCGATCGCCCCCTTGCAGCCGGTGCCCGCAGCGGTGACGGCCTGGCGGTAGACCTTGTCCTGGACGTCGCCCGCCGCGAATACCCCCGGCACGCTGGTGTGACTGGAGTCCTTCTCGGTGACGATGTAGCCGTCGTCGTCCATGTCGAGCTGGCCCTCGAAGATCTCCGTGTTCGGGATGTGCCCGATCGCGATGAAGAGCCCGTCGACCTCGAAGTCGTGGATCTCCTCGGTCTCGTTGTCGATCACCTTCAGTTTGTCGACCCCGTCCTCCTGATTTCCCAGGATCTCGACGACCTCGTGGCTCCACAGGAAGTCGATCTTCGGGTTGTCGAAGGCCCGATTCGCCAGGATCTTCGAGGCGCGCAGCTCGTCCCGTCGGTGGATGATCGTCACCTTCGACGCGAACTTCGACAGGAAGTTCGCCTCTTCCATCGCCGAATCGCCCCCACCGACGACGGCGACCTCCTGGTCCTGGAAGAAATAGCCGTCACAGGTCGCACAGGTCGACACGCCGTGACCCATCAGTTTCGACTCGTTCTCCAGCCCGAGCAGGCGGGCGCGGGCGCCGGCGGCGATGATCAGCGTCTCGGCCGTCAGCTCCATTCCGTCGCCGAGCGTCAGGTCGAAGGGCCGATCGCCGACGTCGGCGTCCTCGACGCTGGCCATCTGGACCTCGGCGCCGAATCGCTCTGCCTGCTCCCTGCATTCGTCCATCAGGTCCGGCCCCATGATCCCGTCCGAAAAGCCCGGGTAGTTCTCGACGTCGGTCGTGGTCGTCAGCTGGCCGCCGGGTTCGGGTCCCTCGAAGACGACGGGGTCGAGATCGGCCCGGGCCGTGTAGATCGCTGCGGTCAGACCGGCGGGGCCGGAGCCCATGATGGTGACCTCGTAGTGATCTTTGTTCAGTTCGGTCATGTGTACAGCTGTGCTGGAGTCGATGATCGACGATCGTCGTGGGTCGGTTCGTCAGCGGTCGGTTTGCTCGCCGGCGGTGTCGCCGGCGCCGGCATCGGCGGATCGAGCCGTGGTCGGCCCGACGGACTCGCGGAACTGCCAGGTATCCAGAACGGGCTGGACGTGCTTTGCGAGCGCGGATTCGTCGCGGCCCGGCCCCCAGGCGATGATCTGATAGCCCCATCCGTCGTTCGCGACGTAGGTCGCGGCAAACTGGATCGGTTCGCCGCCGATCTGGCCCTCCGCGAAGACCGACAGGCCGGGCCGGCCGTCCAGCTGGACGGGTCCCTCGTGCTCGAGTTCGAAGGCGCGCACGCGCTCGTCCATCTGTCGGATGCCGGCGCGTTTGAGCGTCTCGGCTCCGATACTGCGCACTCCCTTCGCGGTCGGGAGCTTCTGCGGGATGACTATCAGGAACAGGTCGCCCCGCACGGTCGCTGCGACGTCGGCGCGCTCGTTGACCTCTTCGGGCGCGAGCCGCCGCCAGGGTTCCGGCAGTTGGATGCGGTAGGGGGCGTTTTTGCTTCGAATCGTCGGCGGAGGTTGCTGGGGGTGATCCGTCTTCCCGGGACCGTCGCAGGAGATGACGAGCATCGTGACGAGCACGGCGACCACGTTCGATGTGCCGTCTCTAATCACCGTGTGCATCTCCGAGCCGCCGCGCCTCGAAAACGTCCGTCTCCATCGAGGATCTCCTCGCAGCGCGAACGGTTCTAACGGATTTCGGCGCCGCTAGAAAGTTGACGGCAGACCGATCCGGAGAGGGCACCGCGGGTCCAAACTGCCTCGGAGGTGCGTTTATTTCGGGCTCTCGCTGGGACCGAGGTCGCCGAGGTGCTCCTGTGCGATGGTCAGCGCGGCGATCGCCGCGGTCTCCGCGCGGAGCGTCCGCGGGCCGAGTCCCACGGTGTCTCCACCGGACTCGACGACCGTGTCGACCTCGTCTGGAGTGAATCCCCCCTCGGGGCCGATCCAGATCGACAGCGACGCTGTCGTCTGGTCGAGTCCCCGGAGTTGGCGGGCGAGCCGGGGCGGCTGGTCCTCCGGATGTGCGACGAGGGCCGGGGCCTCCGAGTCGTCGGCCAGCGCCGATGCGACCGATCGGGGCGCCGACACGTCGGGGCTGTGTACCCGCCGGCACTGGCGGGCCGCCGACCGTCCGATGCGGCGCCACCGCGACCGCTTGGCGTCGATCTTCTCCTCGGCAATGTCGACGACCGTCCGCGACGTCTCGAGCGGCACGATGCGATCGACCCCGAGTTCGGTCGCCTTCTGGATGATCCATTTCCAGCGGTCGCCCTTGGGGATCGCCTGAAACAGCGTCAGCTCGAGGGGGGATTCGCCGGCATTCGACTCCTCGTCCCGGGCGACTAGTGTACGGACGGTCTCTCGCTCGACGCGATGGAGGGTCCCCTCCAGCAGCCGGCCCGTCCCGTCGATGACTTCGAGTTCGGTCCCCTCCGACATCCGGAGGACGTCGCGGACGTAGTGAGCCGCCCGGTCGGGGAGCTCGTAGGCGCGGCCCGACAAGTCGCGGTCCGGCAGGTGTTCGGGAGCGACGGCGATGCGTTTGGCCATGGCACTGGTCGGACGAGGGGAACGCCCGGTCGACGCGTGGCGAGTCAGCGCAGCACCAGCGCGCACCATTCACCCTCGGTGCGTCGCTGTTCTATGTCGAGCCCGTGCGGGCGAAAGCACCGCAGCAGATCCTCGGACTCCTCGGCCAGCACACCGGAGAGGACGAGCGCCCCGCCGTTGGCCACCCGCTCGACGAGTGCCTCCCGCAGGTCGAGCAATTCGCCGGCCAGGATGTTGGCGACGACCAACCCGTAGGTCGAATCGAGTTCGCCGACCGGCCTCTCTGCGAATGCGACCTCGGCGTCGGGCTGGTTGCGCGCTCGATTCGCTCGGGCGGCCTCGATCGCCTCGGGCGCGATGTCGAGCCCGAGGACGGACTCGGCTCCCAGCTCGGCGGCGGTCAGCGAGAGGATGCCGGACCCGCAGCCGACGTCGAGTACCCGGTCCGGTCCGTCGTCGGGAGCCAGTCGTTCCTCGAGGATCTGCGCGCAGAGTCGGGTCGTCTCGTGGTGTCCAGTCCCGAACGCCATGCCCGGTTCGACGACCAGCGCCTCACCGCCGGGAGGCGCCGAGAGGTCCGACCACGGGGGCCCGACGCGGATCGACTCGCACATGTCGATCGGCTCGAAAAATTCCTTCCAACGGTCGGACCAGTCCTCGGGGTCGACGCGGCTCGGTCGTTCGACGGTCAGTTCCACGCCGTCGAGACTGTCGGCGAGGTGGTCGCGAGTCGACCTCCGAATCGTCTCGAGCGAATCGTTCGGAGCAGTCTCCCGGTAGACGATCGTGCGGTCGGCGCGCTCGTCGATCTCGCTGCCCGTCGCATCGTCGAGCTGCAGGGCGGCGGACGAGACGAGCTCGGGCCGATCGGTTCGGATCGGAATCCGCACGTAGTCCTCTGTGTCCGATGACGTCATGACGGGTGCGAAACGACCGGAGGACGACTAGAGCGGGTCGATGCGTCGTTCTCCTTCGGGTCCCCGGAGGTCGCAAACGAAAGGGCCGGGCCCGCGGTGCGGCGCCCGGCCTCGGGGATCGACGTGTGTGAGTCTGCTCACTTGGCGATTTTGATGTACCAGTCGCCCGAGTCGCAGTTGTCGATCGAGTTGCTGAGCTTACACTCGCTGTCGGATTCGCAGAGGCTTCCGACCGGAACCTCGTCGCAGGCCGGTCCCGTCTCGCCCTTGACGACGCAGGTGTTGGACGTCTTCTTGTACGAGCCGCAACCGTAGTCGAGGTCGTCGTCGCGGAGCGAATCGTTCGCGACCTCGTTGCTGCCCACGGCCCCGGTCCCGATGTCGCTCTGTTTGACCTCGCTGCCGGCGATGTGATTCGACTTGATGGCGTTGTTCTCGACCTCGCTTCCGCCGACGGCGTTCGCACTGATCTCGGCGTCGTTGACCTCGTCGGAGCCGATGTCGGCGCTGGTCACCTCGCCGTTGGCGATCTCCGAGGTCTTCACCGAGTCGTCCTGCATGTGGGTGTTGCCGACGGCGTTGGAGTCCAGTTCCGAGCTGTCGACTTCGTTGGCACCGATGTCCGCCCGCTTGACGTCTCCGTCCTTCAGGTCCTGGGTCTGGACCTGACCGTTCTTGAGGTCACCGGACGTGACTTCACCGTCGAGGATGTGGCTCGACCGGACGGCGTTGCCGGCGAGCTCCGAGACGTTTACCGAGTTCGACGCGATCTCGGCGTTCTGAACGGCATCGGTGTCGATGTCCGGCTTCCGGACGTGACCGTCCCGGATATCGGGTGTGCGCACCTGTGCGTCCTTGATGTGCGAACTCGTCACTGAACCGTCCTCGAGCTCGCTCTGACCGACGGAGTTCGCCGCAATCTCGGCGTCCTGCACCTGGTTCGAGCCGATGTCGGGCGACTGGACCTCGCCGTTCTTGATATCCGCGGACTGCAGGGAGCTGTTTTCGACGTCCTTCGACTTGACCTGGCCGTCCTGGATGTGCGTCGACTGGACGGCATTGCCCTTGAGCTGTGGTTTGCCGACCGAGTTGGTCCCCAGTTTGGCGTCGGTGACCGCGTCGTCGGCCAGATCCGGGGTCTTCACCTCGCCGTCTTTGATGTGCGAGGAGGTGACCCCGCCCGAGGCGAGCGACATCTTGACGTCGCCGGAGGTTCCGCCGCCGGAGAGGCCCGTGCCGGCGTCGACCGCGGTGATCCCGTCGTCGGTCCCCGTGAGTTCCCCTGTGGCGAAGTTGCC
>JBDGRG010000316.1:7058-12015 GCA_042218355.1 Bradymonadaceae bacterium | reverse complement strand
TTGCGGACCGCTTTGATGTACTCGCCGGACCCACAGGTCCCGGTGACCCGCGACTGGATTTTCGAGGTGTCGACCGAGAACCGATTGCTCGTGCGGTTCAATCCCGATCCCGCAATGTAGGTCGTATCCTGGTCGCTCGAGCAGGTCCAGTTGCTACCGTCCCACTTCAGGACGTTGCTCTGACCGCAGTTGCTCGTCAACGAGATCTCACTGGCGTTGTTGTCGACCTCCACCGGGCCCTTGCCGGTGTAGGAACTCCCGGCGTCCGCACACGTCCAGGACGACCCGTCCCACGTCAGCACCTGCTCGGCGCTGCACTTGTCGGTCAGCCCGATTTTGTTTCCGTCGATGACGATCGGGGACTGCGCGGTATAACCCCGCTCGGCTCGTGTCGGCTTGTTCTGAACGTCGTCCCACGAGGGTTGGAAGTCCGCGGGCGCGAAGTCGTCGGGGGTCTTCCCCCGCAACTTGTCGGCATTCGCCGCCCGACCGGCGACCGCTGCGTACGGTGCCGTCCCGATGCGAAGCCGCGGGTCCATCTCGGCCCCGTCCCCAACCGCCAGGCCGAGGTAGAGGGTGGCGTTGTTTCGGAAGATGGAGAGATCGAGTTCCTTGTTCTTCCCGAGGTGAGTCGAGATGACTCCCCCGTCGGCCTGGACCGTCTGGGTCTCGACGTGCAGCGCCGAGGGCGAGTCCTTCTCGGCGTACAGCGACAGTCGGACCTGCGTCTCGCCGTCGACCGGGACACCCTCCGAATCGGTCAGGTAGGCATGAATCGGGACGCGCGCCGGGACCGGGCCGGATGCGGAGGGGGAGCCGGCGTCGGTCGTGCCGACGTCGGGGGCGGTGCCGCCCGCGTCGGGCGATCCGGCGTCGACGCCGGCGTCGGCAAAGGCGGTTCCGGGGACGAACAATCCCACGGCGAGGGCCGCGGCGATCAGCGAGGGCATCCGAGTCGAGGTCGAGTCAAACATGGCGTTCTCTGGAGCGCGAGTCGAGTCGTGGGGGACGGTGACGTCGTGTCGAGACGGTGATTACGGACTGACGGGTTGGACGATGGCACGGTGTTCGGGGCCCTGGACGACGCCTCCGAACCCGGGGCTACCGACGGTGATCACTGCGCGGAACTGATCCGATTCGCTCCGTCCGGTCGCCGACGTCGGGTAGTAGAGCTGGCGCTGGTGCACGCCCCCGCCCCCGTCCGGACCTCCGTCGGCCGTCTGACCGTCCCCGGTGGCGTCGTCGACACCGGCATCGGTCGGCAGACCGGGTCCAGATCCCGTCGGAGCGCCGCCGCACGCTGCGGCAAACCACCCCGCCAGTCCGAGCATTGCCATTGCGATCGCGATGCGCCTCACGGCAGCCTCCTGTTGCCCTTCGCGGTCGACTGAAATCCACTGTGACGACTCGGCCAGCACGACGTCGCACCGAACCGTCGCGGAAGTCGAACGTCTCTACGTCCACGTTGTGTCGCGTCTATCGTGATGCAAGGTCGATTCCGAGCAATTTTTTTGCCCCGGAGGTGGGAGCCAACGTCCGCGCGCGACAGTGGCAGTCGAGCGGTCGCGCCGGCCGTCAGATTCCCGAGATTGAGATCCGCTGGATGTGAAATGTTTTCGTATTTCCGGCCGAGGTGCGAATCGATGTGACACCCCTCCCGGAGGTTGCATCGTCCGGACCGTTTCACCATCGTCCGCGGTCCGATCCGGCTGGTCCTCGGCCGTTCGAGATGGAGACTCGCCACCGGGAGAGTCGACGCAGGTGACTTCAACCCGCACCTCCGCGCCGCGCGACGGTCGCATGCGCCGCCAGACCCATCGACGTCGGTGGGTGAGTCTGGCGACGCTCGCGTCGTTTGCGATCGTTTGGCTCACCCCTCCGGCGGTGCTCGCTCGGGAGCACGGGTGCACGCCGACCACGATGAGCGGGCTCGGCACGCTACAGACCGCCGCGACCCTCGGGACGACTGCACTGGTCGGCGCCCCTGCCTTCGCTGCTCCCGACTCGGAGTTCGAGGGCGCGCTGGGCGCGGGAACATACGCGTTTCCGAAGGCCGGATTCGGGCGCCGAGTCGTCTTTCATCAGACGGCGACGGCGCTCGGATTCTGGGGTCGGTACGGGTACGAGGTCTTCTCGGTCGGCCTGTTGCACGACGGGCCGTGCCTGCCGTTCGCGTTCGACGGGCTCGCCCCGGCGTTCGCCATGTCGTTCGTCGACGAGACGGACGCGCGCCTCTACGTCTCGGCCGGTCCGCAGTTCGGGCTGTTTTCAGCTCGCTTTCCGGCGGGTGGTGCTCAGGTATCGGTCGTACACGAGCGTGAACTCGGCTGGCGGACCGACCTCGAGACGCGGATCGGCTATCGGGCGATTCTGTTCGACATGCGCGCAGCTCCCCTCCGAAGTCAGTTTCACGCCCTTCGTTCCGACCTGCAGGTCGACTTCGCCGGTCGGGGTGGAGTTCGCCCCTTCGCACTGGTCGAAGTGCTCGCCGTGCTGGTCGGCGGCGAGGGACAGATCTACGGCTCCGGTCAGTTCGGGGTCGAGGCCCGCTGGTGAGGCGCGCGTCCGGCAGCGGACGTCCTCAAGCGTCGGGAGACTCGTCCGGCCACACCGGACGCTCGCGGCGGTCGGCCGGCCAGCGCGATCCTCGATTGCCCGGGATCGGCTCGTCGTCGGCCGACGTCGCGAAGTTGCCCACGTCCGCGAAGGCCCGCTCCTCGTTGGCCTCGCCGTCGACCCGACGCATCGGGGCGAGCTCGTTTCCCTCGCGGATGTCGATCACCTCGTGCGGGCCAGGACGCAGGTCGACCAGCGCCCCCTGATGTTCCTCGCTGAGCAGCTGCTCCTCGTTGCCGATGGGATCGGCGACGGTCTTCGCCTTGAGCGTCCAGACCAGCAGCGAGGTCGGATTCCGGTCGGGAAAGGTGTCCGCCAGCAGGTCGTCCTGCCCGTAGAACTGCTTGCCGATGTCGTTCTGGTTGACCGGCCCGGCCATCTGGCAGATGCCCGCCAGCAGGTCGCACTCCTCGGGGACCTCGGTCCACCCCATGATCTCGGCGTACAGCGCGCTGCGGCACGATGCCGCGCCCGCCGCCCGGATCGCCGCGTGCCATTCCAGATCGGCAGCTTCGACCTCCGAGCGGTCCAGCCCGCCGATGTAGATGCGCTGGCCGGCCAGCGCGAACGCCTTGCGGCCGCGCTCGGCGTTGCGGCTCAGCGCGAACCCGCTCAGCAGGTCCGCCCACAGCGGCAGGTCGTCGATCAGCTGCTCGGTGACATGCTCGAGCCGACTGCGCACCTCGTCGATATGCTTGCTGCCCTCGGGCGTTTCGGTGTCGATTCGATCCAGCAGCAACAGCTGCTTGGCTGCGTCTCGGTCGACGCCCGTCCAGTGGCTGAACGCATTGTACGCCGCCCGCCCGCACTGGACCGTCAGTTCGTCCGGAACGTCCATCTGCTGGTCGATCTGGTACTCGTCCGGCGCATTCTCGTCCTGGTTCACCCCCGGCACGATTCGCTCGCTGCGCGCGGCCATCTTGTTGGCCCCGAACAGACGGTACGTCTCGTCGTCGATCTCGGGGCGGGCCGATTCGGGCACTTCGCCCACCTGTGCGACGAGCGCGAGCTGCCAGCCCTTGCGCCGGTCGCCGGCGGTCAGACCCGCCAGCTCCTCGAGTTCGGTGATCGCGTCGGCGTTGGCCGAGCATCGATCCCCGGCGAACGGCGCCATGAAGATCTGTGCGCGCCGGTCGCCTCCGGAGGCGACAATCGCCGCGCGCTCGAGGTCGTCGGCGAGGATGCCGACGTGGAGCTGCTGGAGGTAGTCGACGGTCGGGATGTCCGATTCGTGGAGGAAGACCTTCCGAAGCGCCCGGATCGGGACGGTCAGGAGATTGGCCAGCGGCGGGTGCCCGACGAACGTCAACAGCAACGTGAACAGCGTCCGATACGGCCGCGAGAAGACCACGTGGGTGTGAGTCGCTCCGTCGAGGACCGGCGCCTCCAGGCCCTCCATCCCGCGCATCAGCTCGGCGGCCCGTTCGGAATCCTCCGGGCCGAGCAGGGTCTCCCGGTGGCCGCGGAAGTTGGTCGACTGGCGAGCGGTCAGAATTCCCAGCGAGCACTCCTCGAACAGCTCCTGCTCGGGGACCGGATTCGGGTCGCCGACGAAGCCTTCGGGCCGGTCGAGACTGAGCAACTCGAGCATCTGGGCGCTCGTCTCCCGGTCGGTGCCGACCCGCTCGCGGTATCCGACCGGTGACGGTGAGTCGAGTTCCTCCGGGAGGTGATATCGATTCTTCGCTTCGTCCGGCCCGGCCGGACGCGGCGACCGGCTCGCACGCCGGTCCGGGGCGGGTGGATCGACAGTGACGAGCTCGAGCGGTTTCTGCTGGGACACGACTCTATCCGTCGGCGAGTTGCGCGGTCGTCGGCGAGGGATGCGCCGGGTGCCGGCGCGGCGAGCGGCTTCGGCTAGTTGGCGAACAGCGCTGGTGCAAGTCGAGCACTTGCATTTCACGTGCGACCGGCTATCTAACGGGCGGCTCGCGCGGCGCCTGTGCGCCGGACCGACCGGTCTCGCGCCTCCTCTTGCAAGCCCACGACGAGGAACTGCAATGGATTGGAACCCCGATGCCGACTGGTGGAACATCCTCGCGACGCTCGCAGGCGTCGTGGTCCTCTTCTCGTTTTACGCCGGATTGACGATGGTCGCTCCGCCCTTCGGCGGCTGGGCCGTCTATGTCTCGGGGGCGGGATTGGCCGTCTTCAGCGGTGGAGCCGTGGAGGAAGCCAGCCCGGTGTTCGGATGGGGGACGGCCGTCTTCGGGGCCTGTCTGCTGGCGACTCCCTTCGTCTTCGGCTTTCTGAGCCAGTCCGCGGCCGCCGCCGCAGTCGCTCTTCCCGGATTGATCGGCCTCGCCGCCGGCGGCATGACGGCGCGAGGGAAATAGATTCG
>JBDGRG010000316.1:2919-6963 GCA_042218355.1 Bradymonadaceae bacterium | reverse complement strand
CCGCCGGCCGGAGTCTTTATGGGTGCTGTTCAATGGGGGCTCCAGCCAGCGTCTCGGTGGCTCGATCGGTTCCGACACGACGAACTGCTCCGAGGAGCAACGGTTTTGCGGTTATAGGCCCAATCGCTCAATTGCCGAGGCCGACCTTGGGGAGGCCGGAATCGCCCAATAGCCGGGCCGACCGACGGGAGGCCCAGGACCGTTCGACGACTCGATTATCACCGAATGGCAATGGTTTTTCGGTTGTAGCTCAACGGCTCAACAGCCCAACAGCTCAACGGTTCGACTACTCGACCACTCGCGCCAACGAGGACCAACCATGAGTGACGATATCGTCCTGACCGACGTCGAGGACAACGTCGCGACGATTACGATCAACCGCCCGGACCGGCGAAACGCCATCTCGAATGCCGTCACCGAACGGCTGATCGAAGAGTTCGAGGCGCTCTCGGACGACGACGAGGTCCACGTCGTCGTGCTGACCGGGGCCGGCGACAGCGCGTTTTGCGCGGGCGGCGACCTGATGGATCAGCAGGGCGGCGAGGGCATGCTCCAGATGCACCAGGAGCGCGGTCGCTTCGCCGACCTTCTGCTGGCGATGCGCGACTGCTCGGCTCCGATCGTCTCGCGGGTCAACGGACACGCGCTCGGCGGCGGACTCGGACTCGTCCTCGCCTCCGACATCGCCGTCGCCGACGAGGAGGCCACGCTCGGGACCCCCGAGATCAAGGTCGGCCTGTTCCCGATGATGATTCTGGCGGTGATCCAGCGGAATCTCCCCCGCAAGAAGGCGATGGAGATGACGCTGGCCGGCAAACGCTGGGACGCCGAAACGGCCGAGGAGATCGGCATCGTCAACTACGCCGTCGAATCGGACCAGCTCGACGAGAAGGTCGACGAGCTCGTCGAGCGGATCAACGGCTTCTCGCCGGCGATCCTGGAACTGGGGCGCAAGGCCTTCTATCAGGTCCAGGACATGTCGTTCGAGGAGGCGCTTCGCACGCTGCACAAGGACCTGACCATCAACGCCCTGACCGAGGATGCGGCCGAGGGTGTGATGGCGTTCGTCTCGGACCGCGAGCCGGAATGGGAAGGCAAATAAAGGCCTCCCGTCGGTCGGCGCGGCCGTGAGTCGCCGAGCCGTCGAGCGGTCGAGCCGTTGAGCGGTTGAGCTGTTAAGCCGTCGAGCTACAAGCGCACGACCATTGCGGTGCGGAAGGAGTCGAGCTGTCGAAGCGGGAAGCGTAGACCGAGCTTCCAGCTCGTGTCGGGTCGTCGTGCCGTCGAGCGGTTGGGCTGTCGAGCCCTCGAGCTACAACCGCACGACCATTGCCGTGCGGAGCGGGTCGGGGCATCGGAACGGGATAGTTGCTGAGATGCTCAGATGCTGAGATGCTGAGTTACAGTCGCACGACCATTGCCGTGCGGCGGGAGTCGAGCTGTCGAAGCGGGAAGTGTAGACCGAGCATCTTGCTCGCGTCGGGACGCTGTCGCAGTCGACCGCCCTCGCCCCTCCGACGCACCCCGAGGGAGTTCTGCCACCTGTCATCGGCCATCTGTTCTCTGACCCAGAGCGAAGCTGCCTGAGTGGAGCGCCATACAGCAGGCAGAGAGCCCCCGAGGTAGCCATACGGGGGCGTCTCGCGTCTCGCTTCTGGCCTCTCGCGTCTAGCCGAATAGGACGTCTTCCATGTCGTAGCGGCCGACCGGGCGGTCGACGATCCACTCGACTGCTTTCAGCGCGCCCTGTGCGAAGATCGACCGGTCGAGCGACCGGTGGGTGAGTTCGAGCTTTTCGTCGGGGCCACACAGATGGACGGTGTGCTCCCCGACGATGCCGCCGCCCCGGACGACCTGGAAGCCGATCTCCTCGTCCGTCCGCTCGCCGACCTCCCCCTCGCGTCCCCAGCGAGCGACCTCCGCCAGCGATTGGCCGCGCGCATCGGCGGCCGTCTCCCCGAGCATCAGCGCCGTCCCGCTCGGGGCATCGACCTTGTGTCGATGATGGGCCTCCGAAATCTCGATGTCGAAACCACCGTCCGTCGCCTGCGAGGCCAGCGCGACGAGTCGGTCCAGCAGATTGACCCCGACCGAAAAATTCGATGCGCGCAACACCGGCGCCCGCTCGGCGGCGCTGTCGACGGTCGAGCGCTGCGTGTCGGTCAACCCGGTGGTCCCAGAGACCAGCGGCGTCCCCGTGCGCGCCGAGACCTCGGCGACCTCCACGGTCGCCTCGGGGGCCGAGAAGTCGACGAAGACGTCGGCCGCGGTAGCCGCTGCCGTCGGATCGTCGATCGCCGTGACTTCCCCCGGTTCGAGCGTCTCCCCGACGACCTCCGAGCCCGGTTCGACGACGGCGGCGACGACCGTCGTCCCGTCGCGTTCGGTGGCGGCCTCGAGTACCGCCGACCCCATCCGGCCTGCGGCTCCGACGACTGCAAGTTCGGTAGTCATGGTGGTTTCCAGGGGGATTGGGGAACAGAGGCCGGGCAGCCGACCAGTGCCGAAGCGCGCGACCGACGCGTCGACAACACGACCACTCGACGACCCGGCTACTCGACCATCGACTGTTACCTGCTCGACCGCTCAGAAAAGACCGTAGTCGTCGAGTACGCCGCGCAGATCCTCGCGGAACTCCTCCGAGGGCGTGTACAGCGGCGGTCGGACCTCGGCCCGGCACCAGCCGAGCAGGGCGGCGGCCGTCTTGGTCGGTACCGGATTCGGCCGGGCGAACAGTGCCCGGGCCAGCGGCTGGATCTTCTGGTGCATCCGGCGTGCGGTCTCCAAATCGCCGTCCCGCGCGGCGGCGACGAGCTCGCTCATCGTCCACGGATCGAGGTTCGAGACGACCGAAATGCATCCCTTCCCGCCCAGCGCCACCAGCGGGAAGGTCGTGAAGTCGTCGCCCGACAGAAGCTGAATCTGATCGCCGGCCTGCTCGAGGATCTCCGTATCGAGCGTCATGTCGCCCGAGGCCTCCTTGATGGCGACGATGTTCTCGTGTTCGGCGAGTTTGGCGACGGTTGTGGCCTCGAGCGAGACGCCGGTGCGACCGGGGACGTTGTAGAGGACGACCGGCAGGCCGCCGCGGTCGGCGACCTCGACGAAGTGGCGGTACATCCCCTTCTGGTCGGGCTTGTTGTAGTAGGGGGTGACGACCAGCGCGGCGTCGACGCCCTCGATCTTCGAGACGGCCCGGGTTGTCTCGACCGTCTTCTCGGTGTCGTTCGACCCGGTCCCGGCGACGATCGGCACGCGGCCGTCGGCTGCGTCGACCGCCGTCTCGACCGTGGTCAACAGCTCGTTCTTCGACAGCGTCGCCGCCTCGCCCGTCGTCCCGCACGGGACCAGTCCATCGATGCCGTTGTCGATCTGCCGCTCGACCAGTTGCGCGTAGGCCTCGTGGTCGACCGAACCGTTCTGAAACGGCGTGATCAGCGCGGTGAACGCTCCGTTCAGCTCGACCGGGAAGTCACTCATCTCCATCCTCCACGTTCGTTCGGAAGTGGACTGCGATGTCGCCTCGACACCGCCGTCCTAACCTGAAAACGCTCGGCCGTAAACGGATGCGGTCGGTTCCTACCCGTCCGTCCACTTCCCTCGCTCCTCACATCACACCGCTGGCATCACGCATCACGTCTCTCGCCTCTCGCTCCCCGCCGCGCAAACCACCAGAGCTCGGAAGCTCTCGCCGCGTCGCACACCCGCTCCAGTCCCCCGATCCCTCGATACTCCCCCCCCCACGCCGACTCACACCACCAGAGCCCGAATGCTCCAACCCCGTCGCATGCCCCACCCGACCGCTCGGCCCTCACTCCTCGATGATCCACTTCTCCCACGGCACCTCGTCGAGCTCCTCCGAATCGCGCAGCTCGTCGACGAAGGTCGAACTGCGGCGGATCTCCATCCGGCGGCCTCGCCCCCGCGAGCTCTTGACCGGCCGGCACATGTACAGCTCGTCGCGGGTGCGGGTGACGGCGACGTAGAACAGCCGCCGCTCCTCCTCGAGCCCCTCGCTCCCCTCGTCGACCGACCGATGGTGGG
>JBDGRG010000316.1:0-2909 GCA_042218355.1 Bradymonadaceae bacterium | reverse complement strand
GGAAACTCCCCCTCGACCAGCGACAGGACGAAGACGACCGGCCACTCCAGCCCTTTGGCCTGATGGACCGACGACAGCGTGACGTACTCGTCGCGCTCCTCGCCCACCAGCACCCCTTCGCTGGAGACGTCGGTCAACAGTGAAATCTCCCCCAGAAACCGATCCAGATCCGGGAACTGATGCGCGTAGTCCGCCAGCTGCTGCAGGTCGTCCAGCCGCTGGTCCGGGTTCTCGTAGGTGCTCTGCAGGTAATCCGGAAATTCGCCCGAGACGATCCCCTCGATGATCGCCCCGGGCGATTCCATCCGGCGGTCGCGAACCTCGGCCAGCCGCTCGGACAGCCGTTCCCACGAATGACTGGCACGACCCGGAAGTTGCTTGCGGAGTTCCGAGTCGGTCAGTGCGTCGAGCGCGTCGGGCCGACTCTGCAGATAGGACCAGATGCGATTCGAACGCGCCGGCCCGATCCCCCGACCCTGTCGGGCGACTCGCTCAAAACTGAGTTCGTCCTCCGGATTGTAGATGAACTTCAGGTGCGCGAGGACGTCCTTGATGTGCGCCTTCTCGAAGAACCGCAGTCCGGAACGGACGACGAACGGGATGTCCCGCTGTGCCATTTCGACCTGCAGCTCCATCGAATGGTGATGGGAGCGATACAGCACGGCGACGTCGTCGAACCCCCATCCCTCGTCGATCAGTTCGAGAATCCGGGTGCAGACGAATGCCGCCTGCTGGTCTCGATCCTGCAGTTTCGCCAGCACGGGATCGGGGCCCGAGGGCCGGTGGGCCCGGAGTGTCTTCTGAAACTGGTGTTCGTTGTGCCGGATCGAGGCGTTCGCCAGCTCCAGAATCTCGGGTGTCGACCGGTAGTTGATCTCCAGTTTGTACTGCTCGCAATCTGGATGGCGGTCGGGAAACTCCAGGATGTTGCGGTAGTCCGCGCCGCGAAACGAGTAGATGCTCTGGCAGTCGTCGCCGACGACCATCAGGTTGTCACCCTCGGTCGTCAGCAGTTCGACCAGGTCGTTCTGGATGGTGTTCGTGTCGTGGTACTCGTCGATCAGGACGTGCTGGAACTGTTCGCGGTAGCGCTCGCGGACGTCGTCGACGTCCTCCAGCAGATGTTTGGCGTTCAGCAACAGATCGTCGAAATCCATCAGATTCATCTCGAGCTTCCGCGACTGGTACAGGTCGAAGACCCTCCGGATGTCGGGAGCTCGCGACCGCTGGCGGTCGTCCGATTCCAGGTAGTCGAACTTGCCGTCCAGCGCCTCCTCCAGCGACGACTGGGTGTCGACGCAGTGGCTGTAGAGGTTCGAGAGCAGCTTCGCCTTCGGGAAGTGCTCCTCGGTCGTCTCGACGTCAGCCTCCGACCGGCACGTCTTCATCAGCGTCCGTGCGTCCTCGCTGTCGAGGATCGTGTACTCGCGGTCGTAGCCCAGATGGTCGGCCTCGCGGCGGAGCAGGCGGTTGGCCACGCTGTGGAACGTTCCGCTCCACATCGCGGTCGTGTCCCCGCCGACCAGGCTGCCGACGCGGCTGGTCATCGACTCGGCCGCCTTGTTGGTGAAGGTCAGCAGCAGAATGCGTTCGGGCGGCACGCCGGAGTCGACCAGGTGGGCGACGCGGTAGGTGAGGGTGCGCGTCTTGCCCGAGCCCGCACCGGCGATCACGAGCATCGGGCCGCCGCGAGCGCGCACGACCTCGAGCTGCTGGTCGTTCAGCTTCGACTCGTAGTCGTGCGAGAGGTCGGGTTCGTTCTCGTCGTCGCCGAGACTGTACCGCTTCACGGAGGGCTCCCTCTCGTCCGGGGGTGGACTGTGCGACGGGACGGACTATACGTAAGCTCGCCGGCGCCCCCGTTGCAACGGAGCGGCGCGCATCCGGAGCGACGGCGGCGCAATTCGACGCGACGTCTCACCGATCCAGAAGGAGGGAACGATGACGGATCCACGGTACCAGCTCTACTACTGGCCCCACATCCAGGGGCGCGGAGAGTTCGTGCGACTGGTCCTCGAAGATGTCGGGATCGAGTACGACGACGTCGGTCGAGCTTCGGAGGACGGGTTCGAAGCGGTCGCCGCCGAAATCGGCGGGCATCCCCGGGCGTTCGCACCGCCGCTGCTCGAAACCCCCGACCTCGCGATCTCGCAGACCGCCAACATCTGTGCCTTCCTCGCCGACCGGCACGGCACGATGCCGCAGACCGAGGAGGGTCGTCTGCACGCGAATCAGCTCCAGCTGACGGTCGAAGACTACCTGACCGAGATCCACGACACGCACCATCCGATTTCGGTCGGCGAGCACTACGATGACCAGGCGGATGCGGCTGAACGGCGAGCGGCGTTCTTCGTCACCGAGCGTCTGCCGAAATTCCTCGGCTATTTCGAGCAGGCGGTCTCCGGTCCGTTCGCCGTCGGTGACGAGCACAGTTACGTCGATCTCTCGCTCTTCCAGATCCTCCGCGGGACTCGCTACGCGCTTCCGAACGCGTTCGAGAAGAACGCCGGTGACATTCCCCGGCTGCTCGAACTCGAGGAACGCGTCGCCGGACGGTCGGAGGTGTCGGACTACCTGGACTCGGATCGGCGCGTTCCCTTCGACGAGGACGGAATCTTCCGAAACTACCCCGAGCTGGACCGGTGAGGGCGCGATGAAAACAGGACGGCAGGGGGCCAGAGGATGCAGAGACGGGACGCGCTGTCGGAGGCCGGCCGTGGGCCGCGATCACCGAATCCGTTCGGAGTCCACGTCGAGAGGACGGGAGCGATGAATTCAGGTGCCGTCGGGGTGTGATCCAACTCCGTGGGATCGACGCTGCAACGTTCGCCAAACAGACGTGGCCAGAGCTTCTAGCTCTGGGCGGCCGGTCGAGCCACCGCGCTGGTGGAGCTTTCAGAAATTGGTCA
>JBDGRG010000315.1:0-14422 GCA_042218355.1 Bradymonadaceae bacterium | reverse complement strand
CTCTCTCCTGGACCTCTTTGTACTCCTCTTCATCAAACTGGTCTTCAATATCCTCAAGCTGATCTTCAAGCTCATCGACAGCATCTTTCAACTCTTTAATATTCTCTTCCAGTTCGTTGACTTTCTCCTGACGCTCTTCGACCTTCTCCGCTGTCTCCTTTTTACCGATATAGGTCTGGTGAGGTTCCTCCAACTCCTCCAGACGCTGTTCGACCTCATCAATTTCTTCGTCTAGGCCTTCGAACTCCTCAAGCTCTTCCTCAACCTCCCCGATTTCCTCAGTAAGATCATCGAGATCGTCTTCAACCTCGTCTAAATCGGTTTCAGCCTCCATGTTGTTCTCGTAGGTGGCTTCAGCCCTGTCGTACTCGCTCTTGGCATCGCCCAATTCTTTCAGCTCTTCGGAGAGGTACTCTCTCCCCTCCAGAATAGATTTCTTGGAATCCCTTATGAATTCCTCGTCTTCGAGCGTCGCGAGCGGGACCGACTTCCAGTAGTAGCGGTCGACCGCGGGCGAGCCGCCCCCCAGATGGGCCTGTAGCTCGCGGTAGGACCACCGGCCGGCGTCGTCGCGGAGGGGCTCGCCCTCTCGGTGGAGCCGGACCCCGGCACCGCGATCGAGGCCCGCTTCCCCCAGGCCGTCCGGATGTGGACGGGAGCGACCCAGGGCCACGAGGTGACCGAATTCTGCGACGACGGGCTCAAGATCGAGACGCTCGGGTACGGCCCCGCCTTCGCCGCCACCAAGACCGACGCCGTCGGCACGCGACTGGCCGAGGACATCACCGACCTCGAGCACTGGGCGAACTGGGCCGTCGAGATCGCGGCCGACGCTCACGGCTCCGTGCGCTCCGCCGGTCCGGCGGACACCCGGATCGAGTACGAACTAACCGACGACGACATGCGCAAGATCCGCCGCGGCGTCGCGATCATGTCGGAGCTGTTCCTCGCCGCCGGCGCGGACTTCATCGCTCCCGGCGTCCACGGCTGGACCGACCGCATCGAGTCGCCCGAGGACCTCGAGGGCTTCGAGGAGGAGGGCCCGCTCGAACGCGCCCACTACGACTTCATCGTCTCGCACATGTTCGGCACCTGCCGGATGGGAAGCGACCCCGAGGACAACGTCGTCCGACCCGATTTCCGCCACCACGAGGTCGACCAGCTGTACGTCGCCGACTCGAGCGTCTTCCCCACCAATCTGGGGGTCAATCCCCAGATCTCGATCATGACGATGGCCGCCCGCTGTGCCGATCGGATTCTCCAGGGAACGGGGAACGAGGAATAGGGAATGGGGTACCGGCGAGGCTCGCGACGGAACCGGAGCTCTCCTTGTCGGGTGGCCTGCGAAGTCGGCAGCGAGACGCCAGATGCGAGAGGCGAGACGCTAGAGGCGAGCAGCCCGCACCTCGATCGCTCAACCACCCGTTGTCTTGACAGCTCGCACAGCTCCGCAGGACAGACAGTGGTTGTGCGGTTGTAGCTCGACTACTTGACTACTCGACGGCTCGACTACTCAAAGCTCAACGGCCCAGCCGCCCAGCGACTATTCCCTCGACCCGTCCCAAGGCATTGGTCGTGCGCTTGTAGCTCAGCATCTCGACATCTCAGCACCTCAGCATCTGCCGCCCAGCGGCCCAGCCGCCCAGCAGCTCAGCGGCTCAGCGGCTCAACGGACGTAGATCATCCCCTTCGTCCAGACGATCCATCCCTCGTCCTGGCCGCCCCCCTCCGCGAAACCGATCCGAAAGGAGTTCGCCCTCGACTTCATCTTGAAGATCTTCCCGTCCGCCGGCCACGGGATCGTGCAGCTCTTACACTCCTTCTTCTTGCTCAACTGTCGGACGTAGGAGGTCGTCGGCTTCGCAAATGCCCCGCTTCCGAAGGCGATGTCGTTGGGGACCGGGTTCTTCTGAGTCCAGGTGCCGTATTCCTTGCCCTGGTTCAGCTCCGAGGTGTCGCGGAAACCGTGGGCATCGGCCTCGACCGCGAAGTTCTTCAGATAGAACTCCGAAAACCCACCCGGAAAGTCGAACGTGTAGAGGTAGTTGTGGCTGCCGTTTCGATCGCGGGCGTGAGGACGGCACTGCTTGTCGATGCCCACGCTCGACCCGCTGACCACCGTCTTGATCCGCCCGCGCAGTTCCTTCTGGGCGGTACACCGCGAGATCCCGGTCCATCCCCCGCCCTTGGTCGTCATGTTGCAGGTGACGTCGAACGAGTCGTAGACCGGCTTCGGCCCGTCGGGATCGATGGTGTACTCCCGTCGCCGGCCTTCGGCTTGGCGGTGTGGATCTCGGCACAACTGGCGAACCAGACCCCCTTGCACTTGGTCAGTCTCCAGACCTCGTTTCGGCAGATCTCCGTCGCCGTCCCGCGGTCCTTGAAGCCACAGGCCCGCTGGCGCGTCCGCGTCTTCCCCTCCTTCTTGCAGTTCACGCACCGGCCGTTCTTGCACCGGCCGGACTTGCAGTCCGAATCGGACGCGCACGATTTTCCGCCCCCGCACTTCGAACACCTCGGGCCCCCGCAGTCGACATCCGTCTCTTTTTTGTCCTTCTTGCCGTTCTTGCAGGGCGGCTTCCGGCAGGTTCCCCCCACGCATCGCCCCGTCTCACAGTCGCCGTCGACGGAACACGATTTCCCGACCGCACACGTCTGGCAGTCCGGTCCGCCGCAGTCGACATCCGTCTCCTTGCCGTTGGCGACGCCGTCGTCGCAGGTCGGTGCCTGGCATCGCCCGGCCGTACAGATACCGCTGGCGCAGTCTCCGTCGCCATTGCAGTCGTCGCCGGGGGCACAGCCCGTACAACTCCCGCCGCAGTCGACCTCCGTTTCGCCCTGGTTTTTGATGCCGTCCGAGCAGGTCGGTGCCGCGCATGTGCCGTTTTTACACGACTCGCTCTTGCAGTCCTGCCCGGCATTGCAGTTCTTCCCCTCGGGACACGGATCGCAGACCCCCCCGCAGTCGACATCCGACTCGGTCGAGTTCTGCACGCCGTCCGAACACGTCGCCGATGCACAGGTGCCACCGTCACAGACGCCGCTCTGGCAGTCGTCGTCCTCGCCGCAGCCCAGACCGGCCGGGCACGCCCGGCAGTCCGGCCCCCCGCAGTCGATCCCGGTCTCGTCTCCGTTGGTGGCCCCGTCGCTGCACGACGGCGCTGCACAGGTCCCCCCGTCGCAGGTCGCCGCGCAATCCGAATCCGACTGACAGGCATCGCCCTGCTCACACGCCGGACAGTCGGGCCCCCCGCAGTCCCGGTCGGACTCGTTCCCGTTTTTGACGCCGTCCTCACAGTCCGGCTCCGAGCAGGTCTTCACGTCGCCGCCGACCGACTCGCAGACGCCCGTCGCGCAGTCGCTCCCCTCCTCGCATTCGTCGCCGGTCTGGCAGGGGTCGCAGTCGGGGCCGCCGCAGTCGATGTCGCTCTCCCCACCGTTCTTCACCTGGTCGTCGCAACTGGGCGCCGCACACGACCCCTCGATGCAGACGCCGCTCTCGCAGTCGCGCCCAAATCGACACTCCGGACCGGCATCTCCCCCGTCGGTCGGACCACCGTCCCGCCCGTCCGCGGTATCGGGCCGAACGTCGGGCGAGCTCGCGTCGGCCGGACCCGTCTGGTTTCCGCCCCCGCCTCCGCATCCGATCAACACCAGACTCGCAACCACGATCCCGAACGCACGCCAACAAAACCTCGTCATCAGCTCTCCGTCCGAATGGGGGGCTTCTCGCGGCCACTCCCGACCGCACGATACGACTTCGAATGACTGGGTCGACCGCTTAAAATTGTCGCCGAGATCGGATGTCGTTCGCAAGTGGGAGCGAGGCGCCGCAACCGTCGGCGCCCGTCGTGCAACTCTCAGTGGAGTTTGCGATGATGATCGATGTTCGCAAGGTCGACGATCATACGTACCAGGTGACGGTCGACGACGACGGGACGACCAACCACACGGTCACGGTCGATCCCGATTATCACGACGAGCTGACCGACGGCGATACCGACGTCGAGACCCTCCTGGAGAGTTCCTTCGAATTCCTCCTCGACCGCGAGAGCAACCGGAGCATCCTCAGCCGGTTCGACCTCGAGGACATCAACCGCTACTTCCCCGAGTACGAGGACGAGATCGAGGGGTATCTGTAAGCGGTCCCCCGACGCCTCGTCCGGGTTGCGTCCTCCGACGTGCACGGGCGCCGAGCCTCGACCGCCCGACTCCGCGGCGAGTTTCACACCGAACCGCCCCCTTCCCCTGACCGACGATTTCGGCGGCCTCGACGGTTGAACCACGAGTCGGAATACGTAAGGGATCCGGTGAATTCTCGAACGGTACGCCGCCGACCTCCCACCCTGGGCGGCATGTCCCACTTCCCGCGCGCTCACTCCAATCGTCGATGGCGAACGAGCAGCAAGGAACTGGTACCGGCGTGTTGGTCGGATTGCTCGCCGCCGGCTTTCTGCTCCGACTCGCTATCGGGCTGTATTGGCCGAATCTGTACTGGCCGGACGAGACGTTCCAGTCGCTCGAACCCGCGCACTGGTGGATCTTCGGGTACGGCAAACTGACCTGGGAATTCCAGGAGGGGGCCCGCAACTGGCTCTTTCCCGGCTTCCTCGCCGTCGTCATGAGGGCGACAGAGGCTCTGGGCCCGGGTTCGTGGGGCTATCTGATCGGAGTCCGTTCCGTCCTCGCCGCCGCCTCTCTCGTTCCCGCTGCCGCGGCGTATCTCTGGGCCCGGCACGAAGATTCCGTCCCGTACGGCTGGCTCGCCCCAGTCGTCCCGCTGGTCTGGATGGACCTGGTCTACTTCGCGCCGAAGGCCTTCTACGAGTCCTTTACCGCTCACCTGCTCGTCGGGGCCATCTACCTCGTGCGCCACGACCGGCGGTCGTGGTGGCGAGCGGTCACCGGGGGGATACTGCTGGGCCTGTGCTGTGTCAGCCGCATTCAACTCGCCCCCGCCGCCCTCGCCCTCGCGGCGGCGATCCCCCTGTTCGCCGACCATCCCCACGAGCGTTTTTCGGCGCTGGTCACGGGATTCGCGGTCGGATTCGGAATCGGGGGGTTCCTCGACATGGTCACCTGGGGGGCGCCCTTCCAGACGGTCATCGTCAACTACCACTCGAACGTGATCGAGGACCAGGCGTCGGTCTACGGCACCGCTCCCTGGACCGCCTACTTCGAGTGGATGTGGCAGGTCTCCCCCGCCGGCTTCGCCCTCCTCGGCGTGGCGCTCGTTGCCGGATTGTTCCGATATCCCACGCTCGCATGGCCCGCGCTCGCGCTCCTCGCCGCTCACTCGGTCATCGGCCACAAGGAGTACCGCTTTCTCTACCCGTTCGTCGTCCTCGGCGCCGTTACCCTCGGCCTCGGGACCGCAGCCCTGTGCTCCCGACTTCGGGAGGAGCGCGGTGACTGGAGGATCGCCGCCGGCGCGGCGGCCGCGACCGTGTTCGCCGTACTGGCCGTCAACGGGTGGGCGGCATGGAGCTTCGATCTGAAGACGCGGGGGGGCGAGACGTCCGGGACGAACTGGACTCGATTCCGCGGCCAATTCGCGGCCGCCCGGTATCTCAGCACCCAATCGGACGTCTGTGGGTTCGCCTTCGTCGGCGCCAAATGGGCCGACTCACCGGGCTACGCACACGTCCACTGGGACGTCCCGTGGGTAAAAATAGAGGACCTCGAACAACTCGAACGCCGCTCCGAGCATCTGAACGCCGCCGTCGTGTCGAACTGGCATGCCGGGAAGAAGGCTCCAGGCTCGTTCGAGAAAAAGCGATGCTTCGGGACGACCTGCCTGCTGATGCGGCCGGGTGGATGCGATCCGCCCCCCGACCACGCAACCTTCAACCGAACGACCCGTTTGACGTCGCAGACCGGGGGCGACGGCGGCGAATCGTTCGAGTGGCACTGCGGCAATGGAGGCGCCGTGACCCGGCTGACGGGCTCGACCGATGCCGGGGGCGGTCGCCTGAAGTCGCTGCGCGCACACTGTCGAACGTTGAACCGAAACGGGCAGACCGGAGACGAGATTCGCCCCGGAAGCGCCGGCGAGAGTAGCCCCTCCCTCGGGAACTCGACCGACGAGGGGGAGTTCGAACTGACGTGTCCGGAGGGGAAAGTCGCGGTCGGCTTGACCGGTCGGTCCGGGGCCCTCGTCGACCGGATCGCCCTGTTGTGCGCCGACGTCGCCCGCGCCCGGGGCCGCCACCCGTACGTCGCTCGCTCGATCGAGTCCTCGGGGGCCGCCGGCGGCCAGGGCGGCAGCCCGTTCCGCCTGAAGTGTCCGAGGGGCGCCGTGCTCCGAGGCATCAGCGGACGCGCCGGAAAGTCCCTCGACGCCGCTGGGATCGAGTGCCAGTATGTCGACCTGCTGCTTCACTCCGCGCCCGAACCGGACGACGCCGACAGCGAGTAATCCCCTCCTCGGGCTCCCCCCGCCACGCTTCTCGTGATGGCAGTCGACGACCGCCGGCTTCGACTGATCGGCCTGTTGCTCGTCCTGGGTCTGGCCGGTCGCGTCGCTGTCGGCATCGGCCTCCCGAGTCTCTACTGGTCCGACCAGATCTACCAGACCCTGGAACCGGCCCACACTTGGGCGTTCGGGTACGGCAAACTGTCCTGGGAGTACCAGCAGGGCGCTCGCAACTGGCTGTTTCCGGGGCTGCTCGCCCTGGTCATGAAGTCGACCGCCTGGCTCGGCCCCGGTTCCTGGGGATACCTCGTCGGCGTCAAGGTCTTCCTGTCGGCCGCATCGCTCATCCCTGCAATCGTCGCGTTTCGATGGAGCGAACGCGAACACTCCGGCCCCGACGCGTGGCTGGCATTGTTCATCCCGCTCGTCTGGCTGGAACTGGTCTATTTCGCCCCGAAGGCCTTTTACGAGTGCTTCACCGCCCATCTGCTCGTCGGCGCACTCTTCGTCATTCGATTCGCCGATCAGTCGTGGTGGCGTGTATTTGCGGGCGGCACGCTGCTCGGGATCTGCTGCATCAGTCGCATCCAGCTCGTCCCGGCGGCGGTCGCCGTCGCCACGGCGGTTCCGATGTTCAGCGATCGCCCGCACCGACAGTTTTCGGCTCTGATCACCGGTATCGGCCTCGGAGTCGGCGTCGGCGGGCTGGTCGACTGGATAACCTGGGGGGCTCCCTTTCAGTCCGTCGTGGTCAACTACCACGCCAACGTCATCGAGGGGAAAGCGGCCGAAACGGGAGTCGCCCCCTGGTACGCCTACTTCAAATGGCTGTGGCAAGTCTCCCCCGGCGGCTCCCTGCTACTGGGCGGCGCCCTCCTGGCGGGTCTGGTTCGCTATCCCGCCCTGGCCTGGCCCGCCGCAGCGCTGCTGGTCGCCCACTCCGGCGTCCGTCACAAAGAGTACCGCTTTATCTACCCGATCGTCGCGATCGGTGCGGTCCTGGTGGGCCTGTGGGCGTCGAATCTACTGGCCCGGCTTCGCCGGACACTCGACGATCCCGTACCGGTGGCGGCAACATCCGCGCTGATCGCCGCCGGCATACTCGGACTCAACATCTGCGCCGGCATCGGATTCGACCTGATGACGCGCGGCGGCGAAACGGATGTGACCAACTGGACCCAGTTTCGAGGCCGGCTGCGCGCGGGGCGCTCACTGAGCACCCGCCGCGACATCTGCGGGTTCAGTGTCGTGGGCGAGAGCTGGGTCGCTTCGCCCGGTTACAGCTACCTCCACCAGGACGTCCCCTGGATCAAACTCCCGGACCTCGACGCACTGGACCGCCACTCGGAACATCTGAACACAGCCGTCGTCCCGAACTGGTCGTCGGACCGCTCCCCACCGGACGGCTTCCGCGTCGAGACATGTTACGACGGCACCTGCGTGCTCGTCCGCGACGGCGGCTGCAACCCCGCTCCGGACTCGCTGGTGCTCGACCGCGAGACCCAACTGACCTCGCAGACCGGCGGCGACAACGGCGACCCGTTCGACTGGGACTGCGGGACCGGTCGAGCAGTCCGCCGGCTGAGTGGAACCGTCGGCGCATCTGGCCGCGTAAACTCGATTCGCGCCCACTGCAGCAAACTGGTGCGCGGTGACAGCGGCGTCCTTCGCCCGGGCCCGACCGGCGGGGAGAGCCCCCGATTCGGTTCGACCCCGGGTCGTGACTCCTTCGACCTCGCCTGCCCGGACGAAAAGATCGCCGTCGGACTGACCGGCCGCTCCGGAGCCCTCGTCGACCGGCTCAGGCTGCTCTGCGCCGAAGTTCGGAAGCGCGTGGGCCGGCAGGCGTACCGTGGCCGGGACATCGAGACGACCGACGCAGCCGGCGGGACCGGGGGAGATCGGTTCCGACTCCGGTGCCCGCCGGGGGCAGTCCTCCGGGGCATCCGCGGCCGAGCGGGCGCGTCACTCGATGCCGCAGGGATCGAATGCCAGTACGTCGACCTTCTGCTCAGATCCGCTCCCGAAGCTGCTCGCGAGGACGCGGAGTAGAGCCCTCGGTTCACCGCTGTGGCACCGCCGACCTCCACTCGTGGCTCCGACCGTCGAATCGACGTTCGCGATGAACTCCAGACGTTCCATTCTTGTCGGGGCGGCTACCCTTCTCGCGGCGGGCCTGGCCGTGCGCATCGCCGTCGGAGTCGCCTTTCCCAACTGGTACTGGAACGACCAGGTCTACCAGACGCTCGAGCCGGCACACTCGTGGCTCTTCGGCTACGGGCAGCTTCCCTGGGAGTTCCGAGAGGGCCTGCGAAGCTGGATCCTCCCCGGCCTGCTGGGCGCCGTCATGAAGCTGACTGCTCCCCTGGCCGAGGGCTCGACGGGATACCTGGCCGGCTGCACCGTCTTTCTCAGCGCGCTGTCGCTGATCCCGGCCGCTGTCTGCCTCCACTGGCACGAACGCGAGTACCGGTGGACCGATCTTCTGGCAGCATTCGCGCCGCTCGTCTGGATGGAGCTGATCTACTTCGCGCCGAAGGCACTCTACGAGACCTTCTCGGCGCACCTGTTCATCGGCGCTCTCTTTCTCGCTCGATTCCCGAGAAAGACACGCTGGCGGCTGTACGCCGGCGGTGCCCTGCTCGGCCTCTGCTGTGCCGTCCGAATCCAGCTCATCCCCGGCGCCGTCGCCGGGATCGTCGCCATCGCTCTCGTCGCCGACGACTCCCACAGGCGGTTCTCCGGACTCGTCGTCGGGCTACTGGCCGGGCTCGCCCTGGGGGGCCTGATCGACTGGATCACCTGGGGAGCCCCCTTCGAGTCGATTGTCAACAACTACCACGAGAACATCGTGCAAAACCGGGCGGCGGAATGGGGCTCTTCGCCAGCAACCGCCTATCTCCACTGGATGTGGAAGGTCTCGCCGCTCGGAACTGCCATGATCGGCGCGGCGACACTCGTGGGGCTTCGGCTCTGGCCCGCCCTCGCCTGGCCCGCTCTGACACTGTTCGCCGCCCACAGCGCCATCGACCACAAGGAGTATCGGTTCCTCTACCCCGTACTGGTACTCGGAGCGGCGATGGTCGGCCTCGGGGCGGCGCGCCTGACCGAGTGGTCGGACGACCTGCTCCCGATGCGGCACGCCCGCGGACTGGTCGCGGTCGTGCTCGGCCTATCCATCCTGGGCAACTCCGTCCATGCCGCGGCGACGTTTCGACTCGACACCAAGGGGGAAGAACTCTCCGAACTGAACTGGACCCGCCGCCGCGGCATCTTCCTGGCTTTCCGTCACCTCAGTACTCGGTCCGACCTCTGCGGAGTCGGCATCCGTTCGTCGCACCACGTCGGCGGCTACTCCTATCTCCACCGCGACATTCCGATCGTTACGACGGCCCGCTCCATCGACCTCGCGTCCGAACGACGTTTCGACGCCTACGTCGCCATCGAACCCGCCCGGTGGGGCGAGTCCGCCGGTCCGTTCCGCCGCAACCGGTGCGTCGAGGACGTCTGCCTGTACATCCGCCCCGGTGGATGTCGCGATTCCGGCTGACTCGGCCTCGACAGGGGCTCTCTCCGGCTCGACCCGACCACTCGTGAACATGGGCCTCCGAAGGGCCCCGTCGCGGGCCTGTCAAAAGCCCAGGGGAAGAAGGTGCGACTCGCCGGCGAAATGATGGCGGCGAATACACCCACGTCCCGCGACGTCACCCCTCGATCCAGATCGAATCGACCAGCAGGTGTCCCCACCCGGCGGACGACTCGTCCACCAGCGCGAGACGGACCTCTCGGCCGCGCAGGCCCGAGACGTCCCAGATGACCTCGCGCATCATTTCGGAGTCCCGACCCGTCGCCGACCGGAGGACCTCGCCCGAGGTCGAGCGGAGTTCGACGCGGACGTCTTCCGGGTCTCGGCCGCCGCCGACCTGGAGGTGGAGCGTCGAACCGTCGAGCTCGAACACCGGCGAGCGAGCGGTACCGGTCGGCCCGTCGCCGCCGTGGAACGAGTTCATGAAGCGGCCGCCGGTGTAGCCTCCGACCGGCTGCTGCTGGCCGAGCGGCCCGGTCGTCGGTCCGTCTCCCCACGCATCCCCCGTCAGCTCCCACTCGGGCAGCGTCTTCGACTCGAAGTCGAAGACCATGCGGGCGTTCTCCGGCAGCTCGGCGGGTTTTTCGCGTACCCACAGACCGCTATCGGCCGTCGGTGTCCCCGACGGCGGGGTGGGCAGCTCGTGCTTCGAGAACCACTCGACGTACTCGTACTGGTCGAAATCGTTGGTGTAGTCGTACGACGGAGAATGGAAGATCGCCGCGAACCGCGCCTCGTCGATGGCTCGGTGCAGCTCCGGCACCTCGTAGGCTCGACGCTCCAGGTCCGGGCACATCCACCGCCTGTACGCCGACACGTCGTCGCAGTCGCCCGGGGCGGAGGTCGTCACGTCGTTGACGCCGTTCTGGTGGACGAACAACCGTTTGCCCGCCAGTCGCGTGTACCAGGGAAACAACGGCGCGAAGACGGGCCCGTCGACGGACTCCATCCGGTCGACCAGCGCTCGACCGTGCTTCCACTCGGACCGATCCGGGACGAAGTCGTCGGCGGGCCAGCGATTCCAGATCAACTCCCCGCCCAGCGCAGCCAGGAGCACGATTGTCGCCAGAGCCGCCGTTCGGCGAGGGAGTCGGCCGACCAAGTTGAACAGCGAGCTGGCCGTGGCCGCCAATGCGAAGACCGCGGTGAACACCGCCGGGACGAAGGCGTTGTAGTAGCTCCACTGCGTCGCGTAGCCGACCGCGCCGGCCAGCAGACCCAGAATGGCGACGGCAACCCAGAACAGCGCGCAGTCGGCGGATCGGCGCTCATCTGCGTCGAGAAAGCGCTCGATCACCGCCGCGAACGTCCCGAGAACGACGAAGCCGTACAGACCGGGGAACCGGGCGAGTGGCAGATACAGCCCCTCGACGAACGCCTCCCGAGAGGTGTCGTGGTGCTGGTGGTACTCGTAGGCGAAGGTCCAGAACCAGCCGTCCGTCGCGAGGACCAGCAGTCCCGTCCCACCCAGTCCGACCGCGCCGGCGGCGAGGACGTACGCCGGGAGGGCCCGCCAGTCGAGGATCAGCAGCCCGACGCCTCCGGCCGCCACGAAGAAAATTCCCGTCTGCTTGGCGAAGAACGACAGCGCGATCAGCGCCGCCCACCCGGCGACGTCGGGGCGCCAGAAGCGCTGTCGCCTATGGAGTCCGCTCCTGCAGACCCCGGCGAGTCCCGCGAAGCCCAGAAGACACATCAGCATGTCCGGGCGGCAGATGTCGTACCATCCCTGAAGCCAGGGATAGGCCGCCCCGAAATATCCGAGACCGAGCACCGCGGCGGCCGGTACCGCCGGTTCGACATCGATGCCGTCCGAGCCGTCGATCCAGCGAGTGCCGGCGAGTACTGCGACTCCCACGAAGCACGCGATGCTCACTGCACGCCCGAGCTGGTAGGAGATACCCGCGACCGTGCCGATCGCGGCGAGCACCGCCGGATAGAGCGGGGTGTACAGGGCCGGAATGAAATCGAGATTCGGCGCGTGGTAGTAGGACTGGCCGCGCGCCATGCGCAGCGCCCCGGTCATCATCTGCCCGTCGAGCCACTCCAGGTCGAAGGGAAATCCGAACCGCGACCAGAACGCCGCCACCAGCGGGGAGAGCTGCACGAGTGCGGGGAGCGCCAGCGCACAACAGATGACGATCCACGCGTCCGACCGCCTCAGACCTCGCGGGTTGGTGACCGCGGTTCGCAGTGTCTCGTACAGCGTCTGGAACATCGGCGCCGTCGACGTCGAAGGGTCGGCCCGAACCCGGCTCACTCGAGCGCGCCGGGGATCGGAGGATGCGGATCACGTTCGCGTCGACTGGGCAAACTGGACATGTTCGGCCTTTCGAGCAAGTGTTGTTCGCGGAGTCACCCGGCGCCTCGGCTCGGCCGGGCCGACACGCAACGCCGAAATCTAGAGCGGACGTTCGTTTGCCTCCGGGGCGGCTAGCCGAGTCGAGATGCGGCACTCCCGCCCTCCGAGGCCGCCCGCACCCGACGTTCGAAGGCAGCCGCACTCTCACAGGTTCGTCGAACTACGTGCTCGACGGCCCCGAATCCGTTCTCTCTCGTCAACTCGCTCCGCGCCCGTGCTCGACGATTTCGAAAACGGCCCCGCCGGCGACACCGATCGGATGGCGGCGCGATACTGGCTGTGCGTGCTCGTCGTCGTCTCGACGACCGCCGTCGCCGCACCACTCTGGCTCGGGACGGTCCCGCTGTTGAGCGACATCGGTCGAGCGGCCAGCTCCGCCGACCTCTGGGCGCGGGCCGACGACGTGGCCGCCTTCGGTCGCGTCGTCGAGCACCGGTCTCTGTTCGGCCCCGGTCTGCTCTCGGAATGGGTCGTCGCCCTGCTCGGCCCGATCTGCAATTCACTCACGGCACTCCGCATCTTCGCCACACTCGCCTTCACCGGTTTCGTCGCGGGTCTGTTCGCCCTGGCCGACGCCTTCGACCGGTCGCGCTGGATCGTCTTCCCCGCCATTCCGCTCGTCTGGACAGGGGCCCTCGCCTGGGGGCCGATCGACCGGCTGGCTCTCCCCGCTCTTTTCGCCTGGGGGCTCGTCTGCGCGCGCCGCACGGACGGCGACAATCCCAGATGGTCCGTCTCACTCGCCGGGATAGGTGTCCTCACTTACCTCGCCGAGCCCACGGCGGCGCTCGCCGTCGGAGTCTCGACCGCTCTCGTACTCGCCGTCCAGTCGAGCGGCATCCGCGACCTCGTGCACCTCCCGTCTGCCGCCACTGGACCGCTACTCTGGTGGCTGTGGACGCCGCCCAGTGGATCGACCGACGCCGCATCGAGTGCGCTGAGGTCGGTGCTCGGCTCCCCGAAACACGACCCGAATACCCCCCTCCAGGTGGTGCGAGATCTCGTCTCGCTCGCAGCCGACGTCACCGGGGCCGGGGTCGATACGTATCTGCTGGTCGCGGCCGCCGTCTGCTGGTTCGTGCTGCTCGCGGCGAGCGATCGCAGCGAGTTGGAGACGGACTGGTTCCGAGAGGGTGATACCGGCGAAACGTCGCGTCTGAAACGGATCGTCGAGCGGACGCTCGTCGGCTTGCGGCGCCGGTCGTTGGCGGTGGTGGCCGTCTCGCTGTGGGCGATGGCCTTCCTCGCTCCTCGATTCCTCGGAACGACGAACCTCCACCTGGTTCTGGCGCCGCTGCTGTTCCCGGCCCTCGCCTGGCTGCCCAACCCCGCCGACGACTCGCCGTTGGTCCGACTCGCCGCCGGCATCGCCGTGCTAGCGACCGTCGGGCTCGGGGCACACGTCAGTCGACAGACTCTCGACCAGCAGCGCGCGTCGCTCGCCGGCCTCGAAGAGGTCGTCGACCACCTGCCCACCGGCCGTCGCGTCTCCTGCATCGATTCCGAGTCGTCGGATTCGCCACGAACGCCGTCGCCCGAGTCGGTCTGTCGCACGCTGGTGCATACCCGAGCAGACGGATGGGCCGGCGTCGACGACTCCTCGACGTCCGGCCCCGTCGAGCTTCGCTCGGACGCTGCGCCCCCGCTGCGGTCACTGCATGCCTCGACCGACGACCTCCGCCGCTGGGACGCCGTAATCGCCCGGGCGACCTCGAAACCCCGGGCGCCCGAGACCCTGAAGCTCATCGGCTCCGCGGGAGGCGCGGGCGAGGACTCGCCCCGATGGTATCTCTACGACGTCCGCGAACCACCGGACGAGGGATAGGACCGGGGACACGCCACGAACTCTCCGATCTCCGACCTCCGCTCTCCGATCCTAAGTCTCGGCTCGCGCCGTCCACTGAGCTCGGAAGTCTGCTCCAGTCCCGCTCGTTCCTCCCCGGACTCCGCCCCTGCATTCGAATTCGACGCAACGCTCGCCACCGGAACGCCGATAATAGACACGGAGGGGGTTGCCTCGGCGTCCGGCCGTTCGCGGTTGAAGCGGTACTTCCCATCA
>JBDGRG010000314.1:4346-11121 GCA_042218355.1 Bradymonadaceae bacterium | reverse complement strand
TAGAAAAAGTCAGTAAATACAGTAGGGTAGAGGAGGTACAGCCCCCGTCCGTTCGGGGGCGACGAACCGGGCCTTCGGGCCGTGCGGGCCGACGCGTTATTTTTTTGTTGACCGGGGATCCAGCGGCGCCTATAGTCCGATAGTGGAACGAATTCCCATGGAGTGGAAGGCGATGGATCGCCGACCCACTCGAGGGGCCACGGACGGTCCCGGTGGAAGAGACGAGGCGCACGGATGCGCCGGGTCGATCCAGGGACGGATCGGCCGGTTCCCACGGGCGTGCAGGGACGCACGCCGTCGCGGCCAGGGATTGGCATTCGCGACAGGAGCGCAGGGATGCGCACGGTTGGCGTTCTCGTCGGTCTGGAGTCCGCATGGCGAGCTTCCGCGGCCATTACGAGCACACGATGGACGGGAAGGGGCGCGTCAGCGTGCCGGCCCGGTATCGTGAGGTGCTCGACGAGATGGATTCCACCGGCGAGAACGCCGATCGGCTCGTTGTCACGCACGCGATCGACGGCAATCTCGAGGCGTATCCCGTCGACCGCTGGTTGGAGTTCGAGAAGAAGCTGAAAGACCTGTCGTCGTTCCGCGACGAGGTCAAGAAGGTCAAGCGGATGTACGTCGGGCGGGCGCAGGAATGCACGCTCGACAGCAACGGACGGATCTTGATCCCACAGTCGATGCGCGAATACGCGGGTCTCGACCGAGACGTCGTCTGGGTCGGGCAGATCGACCGCGTGGAGCTCTGGGACCGCGAGGACTGGCAGGAAGCGTCCGAGGCGGCCCAGGCCGACCCCGAGGCGATTCAAGAGGCAGTCACGGAACTGGGTCTGTGACCCGGTTGCGCGGCGGCAGACGAACTCAGGGACGAGTTCGGCGACGTTCGGTGCGAGCCGGCGTCGGTACTCACGGATGAGACGGAGGGACCGACTCCAGGGATGGAGCGCACCGGCCGGCCCCGGTGCCGCCCATGGATGGGCTCCCTCCGAAGGTGTTTGTGCCATGGCCGGGCTGGATTGCAGCGCTGTGCGGCCCCCGTCGCTGGCGAGCCGTCGCCGGCTCCGGGGCCGCGCGGGGCCGTTCGACGAAGCCGGCACGGACCGGTGTGGTCGAGGAGCCGGCGGGTGGACGGGCGCTTCGGACCTTGCGCGAACTTCGGTAAGTCGTGGGGGCACGGGGTCCGCAACCGTCCGTCACTCGAAGTGGCTGGAGATGTCCGACGACACGATGGCGTCGACTGCCGGGGAGTTTCATCGACCGGTGCTGGTCGAGGAGGTCCTCGGCGAACTGGATGTCGAGCATCGACGCGCCGTCGTCGATGGAACGGTCGGGGGCGGAGGTCACGCCCGACGCATTCTCGATTCGATGCCCGGCGATGGGCGACTGCTCGGAATCGACCGGGATCCGGAGGCCGTCGAGGCGGCGTCCGAGCGTCTGGCGCCGTTCGGCGACCGCGCGGAGGTCGTTCGGGGACGATACGCGGAGGCCCCACGGCTGGTCGAGCGGACCGATTTCGGCCCGCCCGACGGGTTGCTGGTCGACGCCGGGGTGAGCAGTCACCAGCTCGACACCACCGAGCGCGGTTTCAGCCATCGCCAAGAGGGTCCACTCGACATGCGGATGGGGCCGGAGGCGACGCGCGTGGACGAACTGCTCGATGCGGTCGACGCCGGTCGACTGGCGGAGATACTGAGCGAGTACGGTGAGCTCGGCCGGGCGGGTCGGATCGCCGGCGCCATCCTGGAGGCACGCGACGAGGGAGACCTGGAGTCGACCGCCGATCTGAAGCGGGTCGTCGACGGGACGGGATTCGACGTGCGGCGCGGGGTCGCGCCCTCGACGCTGGTGTTTCAGGCACTGCGGATTGCGGTCAACGACGAACTCGGCCAGCTCGAACGGGCGGTCGAACAGCTGCCCGACCTGCTCGTGCCGGACGGTCGGGCGGTCTTCATCAGCTATCACTCGCTCGAGGATCGCATCGTCAAGCGCGGCTTGAGACGGCTGGCGAGCGAGTGTGAATGTCCGCCCGATCTCCCGGTGTGTGCCTGTGACGCTCGCTCGGAGGTCGAGGTGCTCGCCGACGGTCCGATCCGCCCGTCCGACGAGGAGGTCGAGCGGAACCCGCGGGCGCGAAGTGCTCGTCTTCGGTCGGCTCGTGTGCTGTGAGTCGAGCGACCGCCGACGTGTTTGCTACCGGTGCCGCCGAGAATCGCAATCGAACGCCGATCCCTCTGGACGAGAGAGCCCGGTCGCGATGATGAAACAGACCAGAACCTGGTTGAAGACCCGCTGGAAGGGCTTCGTCCGAGACGCGAAGCTGGTCGGAAAGATCGTCGGACTCGCCGCGATTCCCGTGGCGCTGTTGATGGCTCACATCTGTTGTGAGTTTCGGGTCACGAAGTACGGTTATCAAATTTCGGAGGCGACCACTCGCCACGAGAAGTTGATGGACCGGCATCGCAAGCTGTCCATCGAGCGCGGGGTCGAGGGCCGGTCGGAACGAATCACCGCGCAGGCCAAGCGCCGGTTCGGCCTCGAGCGAGTCGAGCCGGATCAGATCGTCGAGCTGGAGAGCCGCCCCTCGTCCGAGTCGCCGCTGGACGGCTCGTCGCGGGCTGCGCTAGAGCCAGACGAACTGGACCACTGAATGGATCACTGAACGAGCGAGGATGCCGCCACCCCCGGGGCTCGCACCGCTGCTGATGGACGGATGATGGACTGGCTGGATCTGGACGAGCTCTGGGGCGTGCGCGGGCGGATGCTCGGAATCGCCGCCCTGATCGTCATCGGCATGCTCGCGGTCCTGGTGCGGGTCTGGTATCTCCAGACGCGCAAACGCGAGGTACTCGAGCAGCGTGCCCGGAACCATACCTCCGCCGAACTCCAACTGCGCGCGCCGCGCGGCGACATCCTCAGTCGCAACGGCGTGGAACTGGCGGTCTCGACCGAAGCCCCCAGTCTGTACGCCCATCCCGGGGATCTGCGCAAGAGCGCTGGTCGCGTCGCGAGGACGATCGCTCCCCATATCGAACTCGACGCCGGGACGATCGAGAAACGACTTCGGTCCGACGCCCCGTTCGTCTGGATCGCCCGCGAGATCGATCCCTCGGCCGCCCGGTCCGTGTTGCGGCTCGACCTGGCGGGGATCCACCGGACGACCGAACACGAGCGCTACTATCCGCTCGGGACGCGGGCCGGCCAGCTGATCGGGTTCGCGGGTATCGACGGTCAGGGGCTCGAGGGGCTCGACCGGGTCGAGGACGACGTGCGAGGCCCGTCGGGATGCGCGCAGCCGGCTGATCCTCGATTCGGACGTCCCGAACATCGATCGACTGAAGGGGAACACCGTCGTTCTGACCATCGACGAGCGAATTCAGCGCGTCGCTCAGGAGGCCGTCGCCAAGCAGGTCGAGAAGTACGACGCCGAAGCCGGGTTCGGCGTCGTGCTCGAGGTCGGGACGAACGACGTTCTGGCGATGGCGACCACCCCTGGATTCAATCCGAACAACATCGGCGCATACTCGCCCAGCGACTGGCGGTTGCGACCGGTCACCGACGTGCTCGAGCCCGGATCGGTCTTCAAACCGTTCGTCCTCGCCGGTGCTCTGGAGGAGGGGACGGTCAATCTCGGAACGACCTTCGACTGTGAGGAGGGCTACTACCGGGTCGGCGGATACGGCATCCACGACACCCACGCGCACGACGTGCTGACCGCTGCGGAGATCATCCAGAAGTCGAGCAACATCGGGATCTACAAGATCGCTCGCACCCTCGGGAAAGAGCGGTTGTACGAATATCTCCGCGGTTTTGGCTTCGGGCGGCGGACCGGAATCGGATTGCCGGGTGAGCGGCCGGGGCGGCTGCGACCGCCGTCGGACTGGTCGGAGATCGGATTTGCGAACATCGCGTTCGGGCAGGGGGTGTCGGCGACGCCGTTGCAGGTCGCCGCCGGTCTGAGTGCGATCGCGAACGACGGGCTGTTGATGCAGCCTCAGGTGGTCGAAGAGGTGCGGAACCACCGTGGAGAGGTGGTTCGATCGTCCGAGCCGACCATGCGCCGGCGGGTCGTCTCGGAGCAGACGGCCGACAAGGTGACCTCGGCGATGGCCAAGGTGATGACGGAGGAGGGGACCGGCACGCGGGCGATGCTGTCGGGATTCAAAGGGGCCGGCAAGACGGGGACGGCACAGCAGATCGATCCGAAGACCGGCGGATACGGCGAGGACAACTGGGTGGGAAGTTTCGGGGGGTTCGCCCCCGCGTCGTCGCCGGAGATCGTCGTGCTGGTGATGATCGACGAGCCGGCGAAGACGCACTATGGTGGGGTGGTGGCGGCGCCGGCGTTTGAGACGATCGCACAGAAGGCGCTGGCGATCCGCGGGGTCGAGGCCGGCCAGCCGGTCGAGGCGGACGACGAGGAGAAGAAGGACACCGGTGGGGACGATGGGGCGCGGGCGGGGACGGCAAACCTGTTGAGTGCATCGACGAGTCGGGAGACGACGAGTTCCGTGGTGCTACCCGACGATGGGTCCTCCGAGAAGGAGCAGCCCTCGTCCGTGCCGGACTTCGAGGGCATGTCGCTGGGGGCCGCGGTTCGGAAGGCGGCTCGGCTGGGCGTGCTCCCCCGCGTGCGAGGCTGGGGGCGGGTGGTCGACCAGTCGCCGGCCGCGGGCGAACCACTCCGCCAGGCGGACGAGTTGACGCTGGTGCTGGCTCCCGCCCGGCGCAGCGGAGGCGAGATGGAGGGCCGGGTTCAAACCGGACGGAGCGCCCCCGGCGGGCACTGAATCCCCCGAGTGACCGGTCGGATCGACGGGCCGAGGGGGCACCGCGAGTCACCGATGAAGGTTTCGGACATCGTCGAACGCATCGAGGGGATCGACCGCGTCCGGGGAGACGGCGATCCCGCGCTCGAGACGGTCTCGTACGACTCGCGGCAGCTGGGACGCCGTCCGCTGTTCGTGGCGCTCGAGGGGGAGACCACCGACGGGCACCGGTTCGTCGGGGAGGCCGTCGACGCCGGAGCGCGGGCGGTGCTCGTCGAGCGGGACCGGGCATCGGAGCTCGAGGTCGACGCGCCGGTGCTGGTCGCGGACGGCACGCGCGAGGTGCTCGGTCGGGTCGCGGACGCGGTCTACGGAGAACCGTCCGGGGAACTGACGGTCGTCGGCGTGACCGGGACCGACGGGAAGACGACGACTGCTCATCTGCTGCGCGATCTCCTCGCCTCGCTCGGTTCCCGGGTCGGCATCGTGGGCACGGTCGCGAACGTCTGGGGGGACCGCCGGGACTCGGGTCCGAATACGACGCCGGAGAGCGCACGCCTGCACGAGCTGCTCGCCGCGATGCGGGACGACGGGGTCGAAGTGGCGGTGATCGAGGTGTCGAGCCACGCTCTGGTGACGCACCGCGTGGAGGCGGTTCGGTTCGACTGCGGGATCTTCACGAACCTGGGCCGCGATCATCTCGAGTTTCACGGCGACCTGGCCAGTTATCGCCGGGCAAAAAAGCGATTGTTCAACGAGTATCTGTCCCGCGGCACCGGTCGCGGGCGGGCGGTCCTCAATCGCGGGTCGGAGGTCGGCCGAGACTGGGCCGCGCAGCTGGACGAGCACTCGTCGATCGACGTGCGGACGTTCGCCGTCGATTCAGCGGCCGACGTGTCGGTTCGGATCGTCGAATCGACGCTCGATGGAGTCACGCTGAAGGTGAACAGCGGCGGTGACGTCTACAGGACCTTCCTGCCGCTGGTCGGCGAGTTCAACGCCGAAAATGCGGCGGCAGCCTGGGCGGCGGCCCGGACGATGGGAGCCGACGACGCCGCGATCGCCGATGCCCTGCCGAATGTCGAGGCGCCGCCGGGGCGGCTGGAGCGGGTCGTCGCGGAGGTGGAGGACGACTCACCGTCGGTCTTCGTCGACTACGCGCACACCCCCGATGCGCTCGACCGCGTGGTGACGAGACTGGAGCACCTGTCACCGGGCCGGCTGATCGTCGTCTTCGGGTGCGGGGGAGACCGGGACGAGCAGAAGCGCCCCGAGATGGGCCGGGTCGTCGTCGAGTCGGCACAGATCGCCGTGGTGACGTCCGACAATCCGCGTTCGGAGTCTCCTCGCGCGATCGTGGACGATGTTCTGGAGGGGATGGGCGGAGCGGCCGGGGGGGCGGTGACGGACGAAGCCGCGCATGCCGACGTCGTCGTCGAACTCGACCGTGGCGGCGCAATCGAGGGGGCGATCGCGGCGGCCGAGCCCTCGGACGTCGTGCTGATCGCCGGGAAGGGGCACGAGCAGTATCAGGAATTCGCCGACCGGACGGTGGCGTTCGACGATCGCGAACGAGCGAAGCGGGCGCTCGAACGGCGGGCGGACGAAGCGACATGACCGCGTCGCCCCTGTCCAAGGACCGTCGACGACGGGCGAGCGGCTCGGCCAGTGCATCACGCGGACCGAGCACTCGTCCGGTGGATTCGACTCGAGGGTGCGGCGGGCGCGGAGCGGACGACGGAGGACGATGACCAACGATGACGACAGCGAACAGCGGCGGGTCGAAGACTGGCCGCTGGAGCGGATCGCGGAGGCAGTCGACGGTCGGTTGGCCGGCAGCGGCTTTCGGTCGGGGCGGGCGCCGACTGGCGTCTCCCACGACTCGAGAGCGCTGGAGCCCGGAGAGTTGTTCGTCGCGATCCGCGGCGAGAACTTCGATGGCCACGACTTCGTCCCGGAGGCCGCCGAGGCCGGTGCCCGTGCGGCGATCGTCGACCGTGCGGTTG
>JBDGRG010000314.1:1319-4336 GCA_042218355.1 Bradymonadaceae bacterium | reverse complement strand
GGCGCGGATCTCCCCGAGATTCGCGTCGACGACACCGTCGATGCGCTCGGTGACCTCGGGGAGGCGCTGTGGCGGGAGGCCGACCGCGAGGGGCTCCACACGATCGACGTGACGGGCTCGAACGGAAAGACGACCACCAAGGAGATCCTCAGGGCGCTCTGGAGCGGGCGAGGCGAGGTCTTCGCGACGCCGGGAAACTACAACAATCGCATCGGGCTGCCGTTGACTCTCTGCTCGCTGCCGGTCGACTGCGACCATCTGATTCTGGAACTGGGGTCGAACGCCGAAGGCGAGATCGCGGAGTTGATACGGCGAGCCCCGGGGGCCGAGCGCGTCATCACGTCGATCGGCGCGGATCATCTGGCGGGGTACGGGTCCGTGGACGGTGTGCGGCGCGCAAAGGCCGAGATCGCCGATTGCGCCGACGAGTCGACGGCCATCGTCGTGCCGGTCGACGAGCGGGAGGAGCTCCCGCTTGACGGGCCGGGCGAGGTCTGGACCTTCGGGCAGGGCGCGGAGGCGTCGGTGCGAGTCCGGGAGGTGAGGACGATGTCGGCGGGCGAGCCGACTCGAGTGTCACTGGAGTGGAAGGGCGGGGGGCGGACGTTCGAACTCGGGCTGCCGGGGCGTCACAATGCCTCGAATCTGGCGGCGGCGGTGGCGACGGGTCGGGCGCGCGGCGTGACCTTCCCGCCCGATGTCGACGAGCGGCTCGTCGATCTCGACCTGCCGGCGGGGCGATGGCGGCGGGTGGCTGTCGGGCCGTACGATCTGGTCGACGACGCCTACAATGCGAATCCGACCAGCGTGCGAGCGTCGGTCGCGACCTTCACCGACGCTCGGCCCCAGGGGCCGGTGGCCGGGGCGGACGCCCCCTGTCGGATCGCGGTCCTCGGCGAGATGGCCGAACTCGGGGAGCGCGCCGACGATCTCCACGAGCGGATCGCCGCCGAGGTCGCCGGTCGACCGGCGATCGACGTCTTTTGCGCCGTCGGCGACCGGGCCGATCGGATGGCCGATGCCGCCCGCGAGGCGGCGGACGACGTGGAGGTCGTCGCCGTCGACGACGCCGGCACAGCGGGCGAGTGGTTGGCGGAACGCGACGAGCGGGGGATGGTCTGGCTGAAGGCGAGCCGGTCGGCCCGATTGGAGCGGGTGATCGAGGTGCTGGAGGAGGCTTGAACCGATGCTGTTCGAATTGTTCTTCCAGCTGAAGGACGTCTTCGGTCCGTTCAACGTCTTTCGGTACGTCAGCTTTCGGGTCATGGCGTCGATGGGGACGGCGCTGCTGATTTGCCTGTTTGCGTACCCGTGGTTCATCCGCCAGCTGCAGGGTCGCGAGATCGGCGAGGTGATCCGCGAGGACAATCCCGACGCGCACGACAGCAAGGAGGGAACGCCGACGATGGGGGGCGTCCTGATCCTGTTTTCGGTCGTCACCTCGACGGTTCTGTGGGCGGATCTGGAGAATCCATACGTCGGTGTGATCCTGGGAATCACGGTGTTGTTCGCCTCGATCGGGTACATCGACGACTACCACAAGATCGCCGGGGCGGGAGACGAGGGGCTGTCCGGTCGCGCCCGGCTCGGGATGGAATTCGCCGTCGCGGGCGCCGCGATGTGGGTGGTCTTCTTCTCGGGGGTGTGTGACTACTCGTCCGTCCTCTACTTTCCGTTCGTCAGCACCGAGCGATTCAGTCTGACACTGCCGATCTGGATCTACCTCCCCTTCGCGCTGATTACGGTCGTCGGGACGGCAAATGCCGTGAACATCACCGATGGTCTGGACGGACTCGCGATCGGACCCGTCATCGTCTCGGTCGGCGCGTTTTTGATCCTTTCATACATCACGGGCAGCACGCTCCATTTCGAGACCGTCGTCGACGGGAGCGTGCAGATCCTCGAATTCGACCTCGCCGAGTACCTGATGATTCCGAAGGTCGAAGGGGTGCAGGAGCTGGCGATCTTCTGCGCGTCGATCATCGGCGCGGGAGTGGGCTTCCTGTGGTACAATTCCTTCCCGGCGCAGATTTTCATGGGCGACGTCGGGAGTCTCTCGCTGGGCGGGGCGCTGGGGGGCCTGGCGGTGGTGACGAAACACGAGCTTTTGTCCATCATCATTTTCGGTATCTTCGTCGTCGAGGCGGTCAGCGTCATCATGCAGACGATCAGCTACAAGTTGACCGGCGAACGGGTGTTTCGGATGGCTCCGATCCACCATCACTTCGAGATGAAGGGGTGGCCGGAACCGAAGATCATCGTCCGATTCTGGATCGTCTCGATCATGCTGGCGCTCGTCGCCCTCTCGTCGCTGAAGCTTCGGTGAAGGATGAAGGCAGAAGGATGAAGGTAGAAGGGGGAAGGCAGAAGGATGAAGGTGCGGGGATGAATGATGAGTTATGAATTATGACGGGCTGCTACCGGCCGGCGGTGCTTCAAGCGCCGCCGGTTGCCACAGACCGCCGAGCAGGCGGTGCTTGAGCGCCGTGGAAGACGTTCGATCGGGCAGACGTCGAGTGAGACGACCTCTCGAGCCCGAGGCACGGACGCTGCGGGAGGGGGACGGTGCGATTGTCATTCCCGGACTCGGCCGGTGAGCGGCCGAACCCCTATTTGTTTCCACGGGCCAAGGAGGGCTCCGTGAGTCTGACGACACTCTCCAGTCTCGGGGCGGACGACTCCGATGCGGTCGCGGCGCAGAGTCCGGGCGGTGGTGGGACGGATCTGATCCTGCTGGCCGCCGTCGTGGGCTTGCTCGGACTCGGCGCTGTCATGTTGTACTCGGCCAGTGCCGTGATGGCGTCCAAGGAACTGGGGGGACATTTCGAGTTGGTCGCCCAGCATCTGATCCGGATCGCGGCCGGCCTCGTCGTCATGATCGGCGCGATGCAGGTCCACTACCAGTGGTATCGCCGGCTGGTCTATCCGATCCTCGGCCTCGCGGTGCTCGGATTGGTCCTCGTCTTCGTCCCCGGCGTCGGAGTGACTCGCAATGCCGCTCGCCGCTGGATTTCACT
>JBDGRG010000314.1:0-1309 GCA_042218355.1 Bradymonadaceae bacterium | reverse complement strand
CGGTCGATTTCCAACCCGCAGAATTCGTCAAATTCGCGACCGTCGTCTTCCTCGCCTATTCGGTCAGCAAGAAGGGTGAGAAGATGGCGAGCTTTCTGTTCGGGTTCGTCCCGCACCTGCTGGTCATCGGGGTGCTGGTCTCGCTCCTCCTCGCCCAGCCCGATTTCGGGACGTCGGTGATCCTGGTCGTGATGATGGCCGTGATGCTCTTCGCCAGCGGGGCGAGAATTCTGTACCTGTCGGGGTTCGGCCTGCTCGGTCTGCTGGGCGCCGCGTACGCCATCGTCAGCAGTCCGTACCGCATGGAGCGTATTACAGCATTCCTCGAGCCCTGGAAGCACCGACAGACGGCGGGCTATCAGGTCAGTGAATCGTTGATCGCCATCGGGTCGGGCGGGCTGACGGGCCGGGGTCTGGGCGACGGCCAGGGGAAGCTCGGCTACGTCCCGGAGCTGTGGAACGACTTCATCGGGACGATCATCGCCGAGGAGCTCGGGTTCCTGGGAATGGCTCTGCTGGTGGGGCTGTTCTTGACCTTCGTCTGGCGCGGCTTCCGGATCGCGTTCCGAGCCGAGGACGCTTTCGGCCGGTATCTGGCGTTCGGGCTCACGACGCTGATTGCGATCCAGGCGGGAGGCAACCTCTTCGTGGTGACCGGGCTGGTCCCGCCCAAGGGCTTGACCTTGCCGTTCGTCAGTTACGGGGGCAGCTCGATGATGGTGACGATGCTGTCGGCGGGCATCCTGCTGAACATCGCCAAGCGCGAACCCGACTGGTGGGAGGAGACGCGCGACGAGCGCGAGCGGTGGTGGCGTCGAAAGCGGTGGGAGCGCAAGCGCAAAAACATACTCGAGCGGCGAGAGGATCTCCGTTGATCGATCTTCTCGAGGGATTTTCCGGCGAAGACGGTCCGATCGTGGTGGTCGGCGGGGGGACGGGCGGACACGTCTTTCCGGGGATCGCAGTGGCCGATGCGGTCCGCGAGCGTCGACCGGACCGGGAGATCGTCTTCGTGGGGACGCCCGACGGGCTGGAGGCGGACGTCGTCCCCGGCCACGGCTATCCGTTTCGCCAGCTGGACGTCCCGCCGCTGAAGGGGCGGGAGCCCCTCGAATGGGCGCGGGCGAGTCTGGAGCTGACCCGCAGTGGGGTTGGAGCGCTCTCGCTGCTGCGCGAGTTGCATCCGAGCCTGGTCGTCGGGGCGGGCGGGTACGTCGCGGGGCCGCTGACGCTGGGGGCGTCGCTGGTCGGGATCCCGACCGTTCTGCTGGAGCAGAACGCGTCCCCCGGGATGACGACCCGTGCGCTG
>JBDGRG010000313.1:0-2136 GCA_042218355.1 Bradymonadaceae bacterium | reverse complement strand
CGTTCAGGTCGCAGTACGTCCACTCGTCCTTCCCCTCCAGCGAGAACCGGTAGACGTAGGCGAAGGTCCCCTCCTTCTTCGGCGTCACCGAGGCGAGGTACTCGTCGTTGTTGTCCGACGTGTGGTCGGCGTTGTAGCTCGCGTCGGTCCAGTCGAAGTCCCCGGGCGAGGCGGTCGGGTCCCCGTCGGAGGGGCCGACCCCGACCTGAGCGGTCACCTTCTCGCACTTCTGCGAGCCCTTCGTGCAGTCCTCGACGTAGACCCGACCCGCGATCGGTCCCGCCTTCTTCCCGACCTTCGTGTCGATCAACGGCGGGTGCTGCAGCTTGCACCAGCCGATGGACGCGGGTTTCTCGTCCTCCCGGTAGGTGAACCCGTCCTCGAGCGTGTCGCTCTCTCCCCCCGACTCGACGCGAACGTCGACCGGCCCCTGAGCATCGGCCGGCGGCGTCGTCGCGGCGATCTCCGTCGACGAGACGAACTCGACCTCGCTCGCCGACTTCCCGCCGAACTCGACCGTCGCCCCCGACTCGAACCCCCGCCCCGCCAGCAGCACCTCGGTCCCCCCGGATGCGGGCCCCTGTGCGGGCTGAACCGACTCGAGCGACAGCCCCGTCGCGGCGTCGAGCTCGGTCGCATCCTCTGTCTTTGTATCCGACCCCTGCGGACCGACGTCGGACGCCTCCGTCGTCGCGTTCCCCCCACCGCCGGAACCACAACCGGCGACCCCGACGGCACACATCGAAATGCAGGCAGCGAACACGAGCGGGCGGACGATTCGTCGCATGGCATGGACCTCTTTCTACGAGGGAACCTCGTGACACAGCGGCCCCGAAAACATACCGATCTGAGGCGGATTTCTTAACTGGCGAGTGAGTAAGTCACTGAGTCACTCAGTGACCGAGTTGCAACCGCACGACCGTTGCCACCCGACGGGATTGAAAGCTCCCACCGCGATCGCCGTTCGACCCACCCCGCCGATAACGCCATTCCGGCCGGCGTCGCTTTAGCGTCGCCGGTTGCCACAGACCGAGTGCAGGCGGTGGTTTCAACCCCGTGGAAAACGTTCGGTCGACCCCCAAGTGACGGACTGCCGACATGTCGCATATCCGAAACGACCACACACCCCGGCCGGCGGTCCTTTAGGGCCGCCGGTCGTCCCGTCCTCCATCAGCCGGCGGTTTGAACCGCCGGGGACACCGATCGCCCGACCACCCGGTGACCGCAACGCGCTTCAGCGCCGCCACCTGAACAGACCGCCCACTTTGACGCACCGATCCGCCGGGAATACAGTTGCACTCATGACCAACCGTGCCCGAGACTGGTTGCGACAGGGCCGCCGCGACCTCGAACACGCCCGAGATGCGGCCGAGACGGAGACCTTCGAATGGGCCTGCTTCGCCGCCCAGCAGGGTGCCGAGAAGGCCGTGAAGGCTGTCCTGCTCGACCGGGGCGACGAGGCGTTCGGACATGGGCTGCTGACATTTCTCGAGGCGGTCGCCGACAGCCACGACGTCGACGACGAGTTGCTCGACGCCGCGCGCCGGCTCGATCGATTCTACATCCCCGCGCGCTACCCGAACGGATTCGCCTCGGGCGCGCCGATGGACTACTTCACCGAGGACGACGCCGACGAGGCTCTCGAAGATGCCGAGCTCATCGTCGAATTCTGCGAGGATCTACTCGCTGGACCGTGAGGGGGTCCTCGACCAGCTCCGTGAGGCAGCGGAGTCCCTGCTCGACGACGATCCCCGCGTGAGACGCGTCCTGTTGTTCGGCTCGGTCGCCCGGGACGACGCCACCGCGGCCAGCGACGCCGACGTCGTCGTCCTCTTCGAGGGCCCCGACGACCGACGCGTGATGGACCGCGCCCTCGACTTCGGACCCCCCTTCGAGGACGTCGACCTCCAGACCGACGTCCTCGCCTACACCCTCGGCGAGTGGGACGAACTGCTGGACTCCGACAGCCCGTTCCACCAGCGCGCCGACCGTGAGGCCCTCGAGCTGGCCCGCCGATCCTAATCGCGTGGAACCTGAGTCCGGCCGGCGGTCCTCGCAGACCCCCCTTCGGCCGGCCCATCAACCACATCGGCCGGCGATCCTCGTAGACCGCCCATCGATGGCCCATCAACCACC
>JBDGRG010000312.1:0-2980 GCA_042218355.1 Bradymonadaceae bacterium | reverse complement strand
GACCGCGTGCTGGGGCTCGATGACGACCGACCCGCGCCGATAGCGGCGACTGATGAAGAAGCGCTCGACCTGGACGTGGCGCAGCACCTTCTCCAGTTCGCCCTCGTAGGCGTTCAGCAGGGCGTCGAAGATCTGACGACTGGTGTGGCTGATGTCGCCGTCGACGATGTAATCGCTGGCGACGAAGGGTTTGTCCGATTCGTCGCGAGCGTCCAGCTCCTCGGCGTAGGCCGCCCCGTCGGCGGGCCGGTCCTCCCCCAGCTGCGGGTTCCCGTCGACGTCGCCGGAGGGGATGACGAGGTTGTCGATGTACTCGACCAGCAGGTCGCGCCGCTGCTCGGAGGGGATCAACAGGAGGGGATGGTCGTTCAACGCACTCGGAATCGTCGCGTCGATGTCCTCCTCGTCCAGGTACGCAAAGGTCTCGAGATCGGACTCCTCGACCTTCCGCGTCGAGAATCCGTCGAACCCGATCGAACCGCCCTTGCCCACCTGGTCGCCCGGGAAGATCCAGTTGAACCGATACAGCGCCCCCTCCTCGGTTCGCGAGTAGTCCTCCAGCGCTCCGATCAGGGACTCGATCAGACTGCTCTTCGCGCTGCCGTTCGGACCGTGCAGAAGCATCAGCTTGTCGGGTCCCCCCTGCCGGGCGAAGCTCTCGAGCAGGTTGAAGATCCGCTCCTGAACCCGTTGTTGGCCGACCAGTCGGTTGCGGCCATCCTCCGCGGGGCGCTCGAACAGGTTGAAGTGCGTCGCATCGCCCCAGTCGCGAGAGCGCGTCTCGGTCCCGTAGTGCAGAAAACAGTCCCGCACGTACTGCACCGAGTTCCGCGCGAACCGGCGCGGGTGTTCGGTGAAGGCGTCCAGAAATTCCGAGAAACTCATCAGGCGCCGAGTGGCCTCGTACTCCTGCTTGAACTCGGCGTTGAGCTGCTCGAGTACGTCCTCGCTGTCGCCCATCGGTCGAACCTCGTCGGTCATCGAAGATTGCCCGGCGCTTCACCGGAGTTCGGCAGTCGACCCGTCAGTTCGGGTTTCCTCCCGACGTCGTCGCCTCGAGACGCACCGCAATCGTCCGGTCGCGGAGCACGTGGCACTTGACGTCCGAACAGACACTGAACGTCGCCCGTCCCGATAGCTCGTGTTGGCCCGGCTGCTCGGCCCGAACCGTCGTGTGGACGGTCGCCGCCCCGGGCTTCAACTGGAAGTCCCCCCGCTCGAAGGACGCACTCCCGACCTCGAGATGCGATCCGGGTTCGAGGCCGAGTTTCCAGCGCGGGTACTTCTCGTTGATCTTCAGGTCACTGCCCGGATGGATCGCGATCCGGACCTCGGTCTTCTCGCCGACCGGGACCTGTGAAGGGTCGGCCGCCACCCGATATCGGTCCTCCGTCTTCAATTCGGCCGACGCACCGCTCTCGGGCGAATCGACCGGTTGCGCCGAGTGTCGCTCGCAGCCGGTGCTCGCCCACAGGGTCGAACAGACGGCGAAGACGGCGATCGTGCGAGTATCCATGGCGTTCGTCGCGCGGGGTGTCGAGGCCACACGGGCGTCGATCTGTTCAAACGATTGTGGAGAGTGGACTTTATTCCAACCGCTCGGGGTGGAACTTTGCCGGACCGAGATCCCGTGTGCTAACGTCCCCGAGCGTCGAACGAAAGTATTTTTCGGTTCGACTCAGCCGTACCCGACACGACGGAGCGACGTTCGATGGTCGACCCCACTTCGCCGGACGAGCCCGATCCGCACTCGACCCTCGAGGACCGGAGGCCCGAATCGCTCGACGGGGAACCGGCCGACGTCTTCGGCACCGTGGAGGTCCGCGAGGACTACGTCTCTCGCGTCGGCGAGGCCCCCGAGCAACAGGAGGGCGAGGGGCTTCGCGAGACGGACGAACGGTCGGTCTACGCCGCTTTGACCGCCCGCAGACCGGAGATCGAGGCGCGCGTGGCCGACGTGGATCGACCGCGGTTCCTGATCGGGCGCGGATCGGTCGATCTGGCACTCGACGATCCGTTCGTCTCCCCGTGGCACGCCCAGCTTTACCGTTCGGACGGCTCGCTGCTCCTCGAGGACATGGACAGTGAGAACGGCGTCTACCTGCGGCTGGCGGACGATCTCGAGCTGGAGGACGGGGACGAGATCGCCATGGGTCGGCAGCGATTCGTCTTCCGAACCACCTGGGATACCGAGGCCGAGGCGGAGGTCGAGACCGTCGAGCTGGGAGCGCCTGCACGGGGTCGAACCGCTCGTCTCGAACGTCGCATCGAGGGCGGCGGTACCGCGGGCATCCACCCGATCGGCGACAGCATCACCATCGGCCGCGAGGGGACGATTCTGGAGTACCCGCGCGACGCCCTACTCGCCGATTCACATGCGGTGATCGTCCGCGACGGGGACTCGTACTTTCTCAACGACCTCGACACCGATACCGGCACGTTCATCCGCATCCACAACCCCCTCGAGGTCGTCGACGGCGACTGCTTTCTGGTCGGTCGAACGCGTATCGACGTCGCGTTCAAGTGACGCCCCCGCCCACAGCGCCGCCGCCCATACCTTCGCCCACCCTGCTACGACCACTCTCGATCCGGGGAACCGACCATGGTTCGACGCCTGTTGCCGCTCGTCGTGATCGTCCTGACGACTGGCGCCTGCAGCTGGTCTCAAACGCCGCGCGAGGACGACGCTGTCGTTCTCCCCCTCGATGCTCTGGCCGTCCTCGCTGTGGACGAAGCGCACGTCCTCGGCGTCGTCGGTAATCCACACCTCCGCGTACTCGTCGCCGGTGTACGTGATGGTGAAGACGCGGTTGAGTGGCACAATAGCATTCGCCGGGACTCCCTCTCCCTCGACAGACGGGTTTGCCTCGGTCAGCAGTAACTCGAGTTTGTTATCCGCATTCAGGACGGCATATTGGCCGTTCGGCCCCTCGGCGGGAGCCAGTTCGATCTGCGCGTCGGATACCTCGTCGGTTCCCAA
>JBDGRG010000311.1:617-10647 GCA_042218355.1 Bradymonadaceae bacterium | reverse complement strand
GGAGAGAAGCCGAGTACGGGCGGTCTGAGGGGATCTCCGGAGGCGTCGGAATCCGACCCCGCGGCTGAAATCGACGACGTCGAGCTGGTCACCGCCGACAACGACGCCGAGCTCGCGTATCGGTCGCTACTCGACGGTTTCTCGGGAAACGAGTCGATCGATGGGCGAGCGCCGGATGCATTCGAGGGTGAGCTGTACGAGCATCAGCGCGACGGGTTCGCGTGGTTGTCGGCGCTCTCGGCAGTCGGCGACGACTCCGAGCGAGACGAGCGCGGGGGATTGCTCGCCGACGACACGGGGCTGGGCAAGACAATTCAGGTGATCGCGCTGTTCGCTCGACGACTCGAACAGGGTGAGTTGACCCCTTCGCTGCTTGTCGTCCCGAAGACGTTGATGGCCAACTGGGAGCAGGAAATTCGCCAGTTCTGTCCCGAGATCGGGCCGATCTATCGACATCATGGATCGGGACGGCTCGAGCAGCCCGACCGCATTGCGAAGCAGGAGGTCGTGATCACCACCTATGGCACGCTGCGAGCCGACCAACTGCTCCTCGGTAAGGTCGAGTTTCAGGTCATGGCCTGCGACGAGGCGCAGCGAATCAAGAATTACTCGACCAAGCGAGCGGCCGCCTGTCGTGCGATGGACGCCGAGTTGAAGCTTCCGTTGACCGCGACGCCGGTCGAGAACGAGCTCGACGACCTCTGGTCGATCCTCGACTTCTGTCAGCCGGGTCTTCTCGGGACCCTCCCGGAATTCCGCGAGGAATTTGCCGATCCGGTGGAAGCGCCGGACGATGCGTCGGAGCGCGAGCGCGCTGCACGGCGATTACGCGACGAAGTCCGACCGCACTTCGTCCGCCGCCGGAAGTCCGAAGTGCTCGACGACAAGATCCCCGACAAGCGCCGTCACCGAACAGAAGTCCCGATCTCCGAGCGCCAGGCCCGAGCGTACCGCCGGGCTCGCGAGGCGTTCGGCGGCGGGCGCGGCGAGGCGTTTCAGGTCATCGACAATCTGTTGCGCATCTGCTCCCATCCGATCGTCACCGAAGCCCGCGACGAGGGCGTCGCGGCGGCCGTGCAGACGCGTGCGCTCGACGAAGTACCGGGCAATGAAGAGGAAATCGTCTCCGAGAGCGGCAAGTTGCAGCACGTCTTTGACCAGCTACTCCCGGACATTCGCGACCGCGGCGGGAAGGCGCTTCTCTTCACCCGATTCCGGCGTGAGCAGTTGCTCGCTCAGATGCTGGTTCGCAGGTACTTCGGGTTCCGGCCCGACGCCATCAACGGCGACGCTGCCGGCTCTCAGCGCCAGCGGATCGTCGACCGGTTCTGCGCCGGCGAGGGGTTCGACGCACTCGTACTTTCACCCAGAGCGGCCGGTGTCGGGCTCAACATCCAGGCCGCCAATCACGTGATTCACCTGTCGCGCGAGTGGAATCCGGCCCAGGAAAAACAGGCAGCGGACCGCGTCCACCGCATCGGCCAGGACAGCACCGTGCACGTCCACGCCCCGGTCGCCGTCTTCGACGACGGTCGCACCTCCGCCGACGCGCGACTCGATCGGCTGTTGGACGAGAAGCGCGAGATGGCTCACGCCGTAATGGCTCCGAGCGGCGACGCCACTGTGTCGACCTCGGAATTCGATGACGTGTATTGAGTGCCGAGGTGAGCGGATTTTGCGCGCCGACGGCTGACAACCCCCCGAACGATGCGTACTCCGGTCAAACAATCCCCGGAACGGACGACGGTCGAACCGTCGAACCTCGGCGATGTCGTGTGATTTGCGGTGAGGATCGATCTGTTGCATGGACGAGGGAGCGAGTCTCCAGAGCCATTCGCATCCGATGACTCACAGAACGAACTACATCTTCGGGACCGACGAGCCCTGTCCGTGTGGTAGCGGTGCTCCGTTTGGTCGCTGCTGTCTGGAAAGGAAGCTCTGGCCCGTTCCTTCGGAGGAGTCGACCGGTGGTGCGGACGAACCGCCCGAGCCGACGGCGGCCGACCGCTCGTTTTGGTATCTCTGCGATGTCTTGCGCGTGGCGGAGAACGCCAAGGATCGGTTCTCCGGGATCGGGGAGTCGGCGACGGAGATGGTCGTGCTCGACGAGGTGGGGATCTTCCCCCGGTATCGTTCCGAGGGGACCGACCGTCTGCTCGAGTTGTACGCTCTGCTCGGCCACCGACGGCTGGGCGGTGACCGGTCCGAAATCGTCCGCGGGATCGAGATCTACGACTTGAATGCCCTCGCCGATGCCTTCTCCCGTGCGCGCGAGATGGCCGAACTCGTCGCATTTCGGGTTGCGGACGGCGAACCGAACATCGAACCGATCGCCGAGGCAGCCGACGGCCTCGAAGAGGTCGAGGCCATTTACGGCGAGTCCTGTGACGAGTTGCGCGGCGGTCGTTGTTACGTCGGGATCCGGGTCGAGGTCGACGACGCGTGGCTGGTGATCGAACCGGTCGAACTCGGCGATTCGGCCGCGACGGATCTGCAGACGAGCCGCGAGTCGGGTGACTGGGGTGATCGGACGACCGACTCGGCCCGCGCTGCCTACGAGGCCGACCTGCTCACCCTCGCGATGGCGCCGGACGGCACCGAGTCCACTGACGACGATCCACTCCCCGAGTCCAGACACTACCGCAGTTCGGCCTTCGACCTCCCCTCGATTTCGCCCGCCGGAGTCGTCGTGGAGGTGATGAAAAAACTGGAGCAGCACGGTGTTGCCGTCGACGGCCGACCGCACCGCTGGGCTCGCGCCGTGGCGAAGACCGACGATCCCCAGGTCCGGCGGCAAGTTCTCGAACGGATCGAGAGTCTGCTCTCCGCGCCGGCACCGGGCGTCGGTCTGATCTTTCTGGACGAGGAGGGAGAACCCGACCGAGACGAATCGCCCGATGTCACCGCGGACGAGGTGCTCGAGTGGCTGGGATTTCCCGACGACGGGCCCTGTCGACTCGACATCGCCAGAGAGTGGCGCCACCACGTCGTCGCGGACCTCGAGCTCGAGACGGACGTCCTCCGGGCGCTCGAGCTGCAACCCGAGGACTCCCTGCAGCGTGCCGACGAGGAGGTCGCGGGCGGTTCGCCGCCGGCGGAGACCTTCCGGGAGGCACTGACTGGCCACCGCCGCCGTCTCCGGTGGCTCGGACTGACGCGGCGTTCCACGCGAGGTGCGATCGTCTACGACGATCGGCTCTACGGTCTCCCCCTCCGCCCCCGCTTCGACGACTGGCTGGGCGGCCTGGCGGTCTTCTTCCCGGAGATGTACCGCCGTCCGATCCGGCAGTTGCCCGAGACCGACGGCTCCTATCGGGGGCGACTCGCCGACCGAGCCCATTCTGAGCTCGATCTCGACGAACCCGTCCGCGTCTGCGACCTACCCCCCGATCCCGAGGCGATCCTCGCCGTGCGCGGCGTCGGTGAGACGACGGTTCGACGCTATCTCCGTGCGATTCCGAAAATGATCGCAGACTGGCACGCCGAGCTGGGCCCCGACGACCCGGCTCGCTCCATCGCGGACCCCGAATCCCGCCGCAAGATCGACGACGGCCTCGACGAACTCGACGACCTCTTCGACTGACCAAGCCGAGGCAGTCCCTTCGGTCGTCCCCCCGAAGACCGAGCATCCCTGGTCGCGTCACGTTGACCGCGCTACCAGCGCGGTGGCTGCGTAGTCCGAGCCTCCCTGCTCGTGTCAGGACGTAGACCGAGCTTCCAGCTCGTGTCGGGACGTCGCATATTCGACTGGTCCCGAGTTTGCCCCGTCTCGTCGCAGGCCCCCTGCAAAGTTCTGCCACCTGTCACCAGTTACCGGCCACCTGGTCGAGACCGAGCATCCCTGCTCGTGTCCCGGCGCCGTGCTTCCGCCGATCGATACTCTCCGAACCTCGTCGACTCGCCTCGGGACGACACTTACTCCAATCCCGCCTTGTCCATCTCGTCCTGAAACGCCGGCAGATTGCTGTACTCCTCTCGCAGTCGACGCCGGAAGTCGGCCCACTCCGACCGCCGCCCCTCCTGGTCGAGAATCTCGCGCATCCGTACGAGGTGTTTGCAGGCTTCCCGGTAGTTCCCGCGACCGCGCGAGGAGATTCGCGATTCGACCGCCTGTTCGAAGAGTTCGAGGGCGACGTCGGGGTGTGATTCGGCGATCGCGTCGGCGAATTTTGTGCAATCGGAGCGAGCGAAGCGAATCTCCGTCGACTCCCAGATGGCGACGGCGGCCTCCGGGTCGTCGTCCTCGACGTAGTACCAGATCAGCTCGCGCGGCGACTCCTCCGCCAGCACGTTCAGCAAGTCGGTTTCGAGCTCCTCCCATGTTCCCGACCGGATGGCGAGTTCCTCGACCCTCTGAAGCGACTCTCGGCCGGGTCGATCCTCGAAGATCTCGAGGGCGAATCCGACCGCCTCCTCCCATCGCTCGCGTTCCTCGTAGAAGTCGACCAGCGCCGACGACGCCCGCCTCGCAGCCCGGCTCTCCGAACTCGTCGCGATCTCCGTCAGCAGGTCCTCGGCGATGTCGGGACGCCCCTCCTCGACGAAGCGGTCGGCCAGGTTCAGACGATCTCGCTCCGGTTGTGCGCGAGTCGTCTCTAAAGCGCGTTCGACCTCGCCCCGCTCGAGCAGCTCGTCGACCCACCAGTCCTCCAGACCCGCGCGTTCGACGAGGTTGACCGTCTCCGACTCCGAAAGCGTTTCCCCCTCGAGTTCGAGCACGAGCGAACCGAGACGGCGGAGCCTCCAGTCGTTCGAATAGCTACCGTCGTCCGCATCCGACGCGTACTCGCCGAGCGACTGGCGGACCCAGTCGACCACGGTCTGCCGCTCCGAGTCGTCCGTGCAGTCGTCGAATGCGTGGACGAACGAGATGCCGTACAGAAAGCCCCCTTGCTGGATGTCCCACTCGAAAATCTCCCAGAGATCCCGGAGGATCTGGGAACGCGTCTCCGGCTCCTCGGCCCGCTCCAGTGCGTCCACGAGGCCGTCTGCGGCCTGTACAATGGGGTCCATGATGCCCCCGCCGCTCGCGTCGAACCAGTGGTATCGCTCGGCGACCTCCTCTGCGATCGGTGCGAAGACCGCCGCCGCGTTCGAGGGCGAGTCGGCGTCGAGATGCGACCGTGCGATGGCGAACAGGTCGTCCAGCTCGTCGAAGGCGGCCGGTCGACCGTAGCTCTGCTGCTCCGCCGCGCGCGAGACGATGCCGTGCACCCGGGCGCGGATCTCCTCGCGGTCGACGCCTCCGCCCTCGCCCCCGGCGGCCTCGAGCCGAGCCTCGACCCACGATTCGAAGTTCGGGTCCCGCTCGGCGTAGGACGCGACGATGTCGACCAGTTCGTCGGGGGCCAAACTGGCGAGCCGCTCCTCCAACGGCGAATGCTCGGGGACCGAGCCCTCCCCGCGGATGTACTCGTACAGGACGGCCGCGACGTGCTTGCACCCCCCGCCGATCGGACAACTACACTGCGAGGCGACGTACTCGTCCCCATTCAGTTCGACGCGCACGGAGTACGGCGACGGTTGCGACCCCTGACACCGAGCACGGAGCTGGTCCCCCTCTTTGCGGAGCTCCGAGACCCGCCCCTCGCGTTGATACCCGTCCCCGCGGCGGGCGTAGGTACTCCCGACCCAACTCGCGACGTCCTCCTCCTCGATCATGGTGTTCCCTCCGATGAATCGCTGAGTCGCGCCCTCATGCCCCCTCCCACGGCTCCAGCCCGCAGTACGTCCGATACGCCGCGATGAACCTCGCCCCCTCGGCGTCGCTCCAGTCCTCCAGTTCCAGTACACTCACGGTGAACTGCTCGCCCTCCCGCTCGCACACGACGGCGGGCGCCCGGTAGAGCCCCTCGTTGCGGTGCGTCGACTCGACGACCTCCACATCCACGCCGACGACGGTCGCCGAAAACGGCGGCTGGATCCCGTCGCTGATGGTGATCGCCAACCCGAGGGCCCGCTCCTCCTCGTCGTACGCGTCGACGAACGATCGCTCGATGATCGCGTCGAGATCTGCGTCTTCTCGTTCCCTCATCTGAATACCTTCTCGACGAGTGGAGGTGAACCCCGAGCCGCGCGGCTCCCCGGGGGGCGGCGATGATCTCGGATTATTTACGAGGCTTGTTGCCAGGCAAAGTGGGCGGTGCAGGGCGACTTGAGCCTCGCAGGCGGTACAGTATATCGTCGCGGGGAACCCGCGAGCGAAGAGAGTGGATCGCAGTTCGAGAATTGTGCGGCCTGCGGATCCGCAGCAGACCGTTCATACATGGTCCGAGTCATAGCCTCCGCGACGAGCGATGAGTGAAAGCAGCGACGAAACCGAGGTCGTCACGGGAATCGCGTGGTACGACAAAGAGGACTACGAGCGCCTTCGGAGAATCTCTGCCGACTCCCAGGAGCTGAGTGATACCTGGGAAGAGTGGCGAGAGGGAGCACGGGAGACCATGAGGAAACTGGTCGCCTCCGGCCGCCGCGTCGAGAAGGTCCCGATCGATCTCGACGAATTGCAGGCGTGGTGTGCGAAGAACCTCCGTCCCGTCGACGGCGAGGCCCGCTCGGAATTTGCAGCCGAAAAGCTCCGTGAGCGGAACCAGGCGTCGGACTCCCGAGCCCCGTGACTGCGCGTCACGGGCCCCCGGGCTCTGGGGGCGACGACTCGGTCGCCGAGCCCGCCCAATCCTGCCCCCGTGACCGCGCGTCACGGGTCGCCGGGCTCTGGGGGCGACGACTCGGTCGCCGAGCCCGCCCAATCCTGCCCCCGTGACCTGGCGTCACGGGTTCCCGGGCTCTCGGGGAGCTAACTTCCGGAGTCGCATCCAAAACCCCGGTGCCCTTGCGGCACCGTTAGAGATGATCCGTCAGCTACCCGCACCGAAGATCTCCCCCACCGACGCCTCCACCCCGCCCAGACCCTCGACCCCCAACCGATCCTCCCCACTCGCGACCCGCTCGACCCCGTACGCCCCCGCTTCTTCGTCCGGCTCCTCGAACACCTCGACGACCTCGTCGTCCAGGTTGACGATCCAGACCGCCGGAATCCCCGCCTGTGCGTAGAGTGGCACCTTTACCTCCCGGTCGGCCTCCGGCGAGGACTCCGCCACTTCGACGATCAGTAGCACGTCCTCGGGCTCCGGAAGTGCGTCGGCGTAATCGTCCTCGCACGGCTCGAGGATCGCCAGATCCGGCTCCGGTTCGTTTCGGGCGTCCAGCCTCACCGGATTCTGGCTCCACACCACGCCCCGCCCGTCCAACTGCTGGACAAACATGCGGGTCAGTCGCGTCACCTTCGATGCGTGCGCACTCCCGATCGGTGTCATCTCGACGATCTCCCCGTCCAACAGCTCCACGCGGTCGTCCTCGCCCAACACCCCCGCCTGGGCCATCCGGTGGTACTCCTCGACCGTGAACCGCCGCCGAGGACGCGTCGCCCCCTCGATCTCCGGTGAAACGGCCATCTGAGTCCTCCACTCACCGGTCCGCTGACGCACCACCCCCGATCCTACCTCGCCGCCCCCACCCGTTCAACGCCGGGCTACGACAGTCCTTCCCCCCACCGGATACCACCGGCTCGACGACAGGTCCCCACGATCGAATCGCGCCGGACTGTGCAATCCATGCCGGCCGGCGAGCACTACGTGTTGGAATGACGATACGCTGAGCAGCGGGCCGCCCACAGTGATGCTGACGAGATTCACGAGGCGGTCAGCAAGTCCCCGAACCCTTCGGGATCCGACCAGAACGCGACCTCGGAGAGTTCTTCGACCTGGGCAAAGTCTTCTTCGCGCCAGACGTCGATCGTGTCGTCGAACAGGCTGACGAACGAGATCGGGGTGTCGGATGTCGCTTCGAGATGCGAGAGATCGTGCCACATCGCGACGGCGTGATCGACCAGTCGACTCGCATTCGATCGACTCCCCGTCGTCAGTACATCCACATAGGCGGTGCGTGCTCGTGTTCGAGTGTGGAAATCGACCTTCCAGGACTTCTCCGAACGCCCCGGAATCTTTTTGTTGCGTTCGTGCGGAACCCCTATCTCTTCGAGGTAGGCATCGACTTCGTCTGACGTGCTCTGCACGCTCCGGCGGCGGAACGTGAACCACAGGTCGGCCACTCGCACGGCGGCTTCTCCGAGCCGGACGACCGCATCGGCGAGTTCTTCATCTTCCGTTCGGACGACCAGCATCCCCTTGAAAAAATCGACGCCGTGCGTCGTGCAGACGTCCTCCACGAGACCCCGGCGTTTCGGCGTCATCAGACTCGAATGCGTCTGAAGGTCCAACCACCGAAGCGTCTCACCGAGATCCGAGACGGTGATCGGCTCTCCGTCACTGACGTACAGGTCGATATACGTACCGTCCGGATACAGGAAGGGCGTGCGGACCCGCGTGCGTTCGCCGTTCTCCATCTCGGCGCATTCGTACAGTGCCCCCAACTGCTCTCCCAGTCTGTCGCAGACCCGTCTCATGCGTCGATCCGAGTTTGAATGGGAGGCGGTGCTAAAAACTCACCTCGATGGACGATATTTGCCTCGGCGCGGAATTCAGCCCAAGCCTGCTCGACGTCGCTGCTCGACGCCTCGATGTCTTCAGGTTCGTAAGCCTTTTTGTCGTCGAATTGTTCCGTCCACTGGTGTTTGTGGGGAGAGCCGACATCCTCGCACGTCGGATTGTGATGTTTCTGGCCGAGGTCCAGGCTGTATATCCGACCCTCTGACGGATGAATGAGTGTGAACGACAACTTCTCTGCGAGGGGGTTGTAGTTTCCCGCCATCCGGAGCGGATGACCGGAGTCGCTCTCGACGGGAACCTGGAATTTGCACCACGCTGCGTGCGAGTCGTCGTGCGACCATTCGACATTCTCGACGATCTCTTTGTCGGCGTCGAGAATCTCTCGTATATCTGTATCGTCGACCGTCATACGTCATCGAAGCCGCGAGTCGGATCGCTTCAGCTCGAGTGTTGCTCGCCGCACCGGGCGAGTCAATCTCGATCGGAACGGGTCGATCCAGCAGCGACAGCAGGACCGGGCGTTCAGACCGAGAGCGATGAACTGTCGGTGCTTGACCGGACACATTGGACCGACTCGCCGGCTGCCGCCCCCACTGCTCCAACACGCCGACCGCGGTGGCTCGCGTAGACCGAGCTTCCAGCTCGCGTCGGGACATCGCATAGTCGATTCGTTTCGAGTCTGCTCCATCCCTTCGCAGAGCCCCGCAGAGTCCTGTCACCTGTCACCAGCCACCGGCCATCTGGTCGAGACCGAGCATCCCTGCTCGTGTCAGTGCGTAGACCGAGCATCCCTGCTCGCGTCGTCACGTCGCATATTCGACTGGTCCCGAGTCTGTCCCGTCTCGTCGCAGGCCCCCTGCAAAGTTCTGCCACCTGTCACCAGCCACCGGCCATCTGATTGACGCCGACCTTCCAGCTCGTGACGCGAAGTCGCGTACTCGACTCGCCCCGAGCCTGCTCCATCTGGTCGTAGACCTCCGCGACGTTCTGCCACCTGTCACCGGTTACCGGCCATCGGGCGGTGCCACTCGGTCCAGTGCCAACGGGCTCACAGCTTCATCCCGCCGCCTTGTGCATTTCATTGGTGAAGAAATCATGTTGAAAGTATGTTCACGGAGTCATATCATCGATCTCGTGCTCGAAGAGCACCCGTTCCTCCATCGAGGACTCGATATGCGCACCACGATCACGGTCGACGACGAACTCTTCGAGGAGTTCATGGAGCTGACGGGGGCGGACACCAAGGCGGAGGCTGTCCGGGGCGCCATCGAGGAGTGCGTTCGCGCCAGGCGCCGCGAGCAACTGCTCGAACTGCGCGGCGAAGTCGATGTCGTCGACGATCTCGACGAACTACGGGCACTCGACGAGCGGGAGCCGGCGGATGACGACCGTGATGATTGATACCTCGGCCTGGATCCATTTTCTGCGCGACGACGAGCGCCGAGTGGCCGACGCGGTCGAGGAGTTGATCGCCGAGGACCGCGCCGCCGTGACCGGTCCCGTCGTCGCCGAACTGCTCCGCG
>JBDGRG010000311.1:0-607 GCA_042218355.1 Bradymonadaceae bacterium | reverse complement strand
CGGACGAGCTCGCCGATCTTCTGGACGTCGTGCGCCGCGAGGAGGTCCTCCGAGCAGACTGGCAAATCTGCGGCCGGACGTCCCGTCGACTCCGAGAACAGGGGCTGACCGTGGCCCTCTTGGACGTCCTCGTCGCCACGGTCGCCGACCGCTGTGGATATCCCGTCCTGACCACGGACCGCGATGTCCACGATCTCCCGCCCGAGCGGTACCCGATCGATCGGCATTGAGGGTCCCCGAACCTGTGCATCGAAGGAGTCGTGGGCGGGGTCGGCCCGGGTGCGCCCTATCTTCGTCCGCCCTGCTCCTGTTGCGACCCCTTCGACGCCCGAAGCGGCGCGTCAGTCCCCCGGTGGCGGACTCCCCGGCCCGCGGGCCTTTCTTCCTGCTCCGGCCGTCCCGCCGACTGCGTCCTGTGGATCGACGGCCCGAACGAGAAATGGTCTGTCGCGACGCGGCCGAACCGGTCGGGTCTCGGGAAATGCTCTTGCGCCCACGCAGGCTCTTCGAGTATCTCGTCGCCGGCCAAGATATCGATTCTTTTCTCGAGGCCTACCCGACCGTCACGAGAGAACAGGCCGAGCGTTTCCTCGAGGAGGCGATGCGT
>JBDGRG010000310.1:6523-16176 GCA_042218355.1 Bradymonadaceae bacterium | reverse complement strand
CCTCGCCCTCCGACCGGCGGTGCAACTGTTTCATGACGCTGCGCCGGTCGACCGAGTGGATCATCTCCATCTCGTCGGCGACGTACTTCGCCTTGTTGGACTGCAGATGGCCGACGAAGTGCCAGCACAGGTCGTCCGGACAATCGCCGACCTTGTCCTGCCACTCCTGGACGTACGAGGCGCCGAACCGCTCGACGCCGGCCCGGGCGAGCGTTCGGATGGCGCGGGCCGGATGTGTCTTGCTGACAGCCACCAGCGTGACGTCGTCCGGCGGCCGCCCGGCCCGATTGCAGGCACGTTCGAGTCGCTCTTCGACGTCCGACAGTCGCTCCAGAAGGAGATCCTCGGCGTACTGATTCTCCGGATCGTTCGCGTTCATCGTCGCTCGTCTCGGTTGGAGTCGCGATTCGAGGGGGGGGACTCGAGGCTTTCGGGGTCCCGCAGCGGATGGACTTCCACGGCGCCGATCTCGACCGCCGTCCGAAAGACGTCCGCCACGGGGAGGCCCATCACGCCGAAGTACGTCCCCTCGAGCCGCTCGACGAAGAGACCGCCCAGCGCCTGAATGCCGTACGAGCCCGCCTTGTCGAACGGTTCCCCGGAGGCGAGGTAGGCGTCGATCTCGGCGTCGGTCAGCTCGCGCATGGCGACTCGAGTCGAGACACACTCGGTCCGTGCGTCTCGCTCGCGGCGATCGAGCCAACAATAGGAGGTCAGCACCTCGTGGCACGAGCCCGAGAGCCGTCGAAGCATCCGGCGGGCCTGTTCACTGCCCGCCGGTTTGTCGAGCACCTCGTCTTCCAGCGCAACCGTCGTGTCCGCGGCGAGGATCCACCGGGGAAGATCGGTCGACGCGACGGCGCGGGCGACGTCACGAGCCTTCTCCTCCGCCAGTCGGCGCGTGTATCCGGTCGGCGACTCGTCGGGTTCGCGACGCTCGATCACGTCCGACACTCGGACAGCCGGAGCGAGGCCGAGTCGGCGGAGGAGTTCGAGCCGCCGGGGCGAACCACTGGCCAGGACGAGGTCGGGATCGGTTGGATCGTCCGTCGGCATGTCGGAAGGTGCTCGTGGAACACGATCACGCAGCGAAGGAGGCCGGCGGTCCGGCCGGCAACCCCAGACGAATCTCGATGCATGACTTGCAACTGGCCGATCGGTTGTAAACCGTTGCCTGAGCACTACGCTTCGCAGTTGGTGGTTCGCCGGCCTCTCGTCGATCGTTCGATTGCCTCTCGATCCGGCTCGGCCCGGTTTGAAGGAATCGATCTCGACAAGCAATGCCGCTCGCTCCCCGGTGCCGAGCCGGGTTCGAGCGCTGGTGTGCGCGCTGGCGCTGACGCTGCTGGCCGCGCCCCCGGTCGCCGCCGACTCCCCGTCCGCGACCGAGGCGTCGGTCTCCGTCCAGCTCCCCTTCGGCGGGGATGGATGGGTCGTCTCGCTGCGGCGGGCGTCGGACGATGCCCGCGCGTCGCTGGCCCTGCGCCCCGCACGCGGTGCGGACGCAGTGGCACGAACCGCCGTCCCCGAGTGGGCGACGCCCCCCGACTTCCAGCTGTCTGCGACGTCGCGGCAGCTCGCGGCCGACGACGCGGCGGTGCTCGTCGAGCTGACCGCCGCCACTGCTCCGGAGCGGACGCACGAGGCGACGCAGATTCAGATCGTCTGGCACGGACACCGCGGGGACCGTGGCGCCCTGGAGTGGACGCTGGTCGGCCGCACCCAGTCCTCCCGCCTCGACCCGGGTGGGCGGTTCGTCTTTCGGTCAACATCCGACGGCGGGAAGGCGGAGCTGATCCGAGAACGGCGAACCGGGAGGGGGCTCTGTGGGTCGGAGGCGTTCGGTCGAACCGTCTACCGTCGGTTCCAGCCCGGTACGGGCGACTTCCACGAGGTCGTGGAACTCGAGCCGTACCTCCGGGTGGCCGACGAGCTCCGCGCGACGCTCCCGGACCGTCCGCTGAACGGCCCGTTCACCCGCGGAGTCTACCAGTGGCACCGAGCGTCGAGCGAATGGACCCGCCGCGAGCAACCACCCTCGCGAGCCCGTCCGATGGAGCTGGGAGACCGCGAAGGGGGAACGGCCTGGATCGTCGATGCCGATCGCCACGGAGCGCGCGGAGAGTTCGCCACGGCGAGCGTCAGCAGTGCGCTGCGACTCCGGGGGATCCAGATCGTCCCCGGGCTCCCCGGATCGGCGGAGCATTACCGACGGCTCGGTCGTCCCTCTGCACTGCTGGTGTTGCTGGAGGGCGGTCGGTCCTTCCGCGTGGAGCTGGCCGACGCCTCGTTCGAGGAGCTGGTCGACCGGCGGGGGTTGTTCGTGGAATTCCCCGAACCGGTACGAACGTCGTGTCTGTCGGTCGTTCTGCTGGGGGCGTCCCCACCCGACGCGGACCGAGTCGCGCTGGCGGAGGTGTCGCCCTGGACCGTCGTCGACGCACGGAGCGCCCGGGAGACTGCGGATCGCGTCGTCGAACGCATCGCCGACGAGCCCAAACTGGCGCGTCGCCGCGAGATCGGCCATCTGGCCAGCCGCCTCGGCTCGGAACTCGCCCCGGCCGTCGAACGGGCACTCGAGTCGACCGAAGGGGTCCGCCGTCGGCGAATCGTCCCCCTTCTCAAACATGTCCCGCCCGAACGGGCGATCCCGACTCTCTTCGAGGTCTTTCGACAGCTCTCGACCGACGCCCCTGAATATCGCGCCGTCAAACGGAGCCTCGCCTCCCATGGACGGCGCGTCGCGGGTCGTCTGCTGGAGACCCTGGACCGGTACGACGTCGACGACCCGAAGTACGTCGATCTGGTCCGGCTGCTCGGCCGCGTCGGTGCCCCGGAACACCTGCGCAAGCTGGTCGACGACCTCGGAACCGGCTCCGAATCGGTACGAAACGAGCGCGCCCGGGCCCTCGCCAACGGCGGACGGTCCGTCCTCCCCGCTCTCTTCGAGACACTCGATGCGGGGGAGGAGGCCCCGGTCCGCCGCGACGCGCTGAAGGCGATTTATCTGACGGGCAAGCGGACGAGCTCGAAACAACCGATCCAGGTGGAGGGAAGCTCGGCGTTGAGAGGCGTGCTGGTCTCCGGGACGGATCGTCGCAACCTCGTGCTGGCCTTCCGCGCTGCGCGGCACGTCGCCGTCGCGAATTACGCCACTGCGGTCGAACGCGCACTGGAGGAGCCGCTCGCCGCCCCGGTCAGGGAGGCCGCCGTCGGGTCGACCGGTGCATATTCGGGGGCGGCCGCGCGCCGGCTCGCGGAGCGCGCACTCCGCGACCGATCGCCGGACGTCCGGATGGCCGCAGTCGACGCCCTCGGCCGCCGGTCGGATCTCGCCGCGTCGGTGTCGACGCTTCAGTCGTACGTCCGGCGCGAGAGCTGGCCGCCGGCTCGCCAGCGAGCCCTCGAATTGCTGGCTCGGATCGACAGTCCGGAGACGACCGCGTTCTTCGCGAATCTGATCCGGAACCGGCGGGAAGCCGAGGTGGCGGTTCAAGCCGCGGACGCCCTCTTCAAGACGCAGCGCGGACTCTCCGCGGAGCTCGCCCGGGACATCGTCACCGACGAGTCGGCGGCTGCCCGGCTTCGGTTGGAGATCGTCGACCTCCTCGGACTCGGCGATGCCGAATCGGGTCGGAGACTGCTGCTCGACCTGATCGACCGGACGTGGCTCTCCGCGCACGTCGCCGACCGGAAGCTGGCGCAGCGGATGCGGCTGCGAGCGGTGCTCTCCCTGGGCCGGCGTCGAGAGGCCACCGATCGGCGACGGTTGTTCGGCTACGCCAAGGGGGACGGGACGTTGACGTTCCGGCGACACGCCGTGCGGGCCCTGGCCTTTTACTCGGATCCGCAGCTGATGTCCTCGCTGAAGGCGTGGCAGTCGGAGGCACCGCCCGAACTCCGATCGGTGATCCGGCAGACGATCGAGCTGATGGGCAACCGCGAGACGATCCAGCAGCTCGACCGGCAGATCCGCGAGACGATCGAATCGACCGACGATGCAGCGACGGACACCGATGACTCTTGACGAGCCTGTCGATCCGTTCCGCCACATCGATCGTCTTTCACGGCGCTAAAGCACCGCCTGCACGGCGGTCGGCGGCAACCTGCGACGCTAAAGCGACGCCGGCCGGGGGTCTATCGTCGGGAAAATCGCCAGAGCTGGGTAGCTCTGGCTACGTCGCAAACCCCGACCCGGCATCTCGCATCTCGCGTCTCGCCCGAAAACCCGCCAGAGCAAGGATGCTCTGGCTACGTCGCATCCCCGCACCACACCTCAGTACCTCAGTCCCCCGATACCTCGGTACCTCCACCACTGCGAATTGAAAAAACCGAAGTAGATTGATAGGGATTGCGAGGCAAGATGCGGAATGCGGGTCCGTGTCGCTCTGTTCACCGGCCTGCGCGGCCCGGCTCGAGTCCCCACTGACAGACGAGGAGACGACCGTGAACGGTTTCGACGAGCGACTGGAGCAGATCAAGTCCGATATCGACGAGACCGATGTCGATTCGGTTTACGAGCGGTGGTTCGAGGAGGGCGAAGATCTCGTCCTGATCGACGTCCGGGAACGGGACGAATTCGTCGACGGCCACGTCGAGGGGACGGAGTTCGTGCCCCGCGGGCTGCTCGACCTCAAGATCGAATCGATGGTCCCCGACAAGAGTGAGAACATCGTCCTCTACTGTGCCGGGGGGACTCGCTCGGCGCTGGCGGCGAAGGACCTCGAGGAGCTGGGGTACGAGAACGTCGAGTCGATGGAGGGGGGCTTCGGGGCCTGGAAGGAAGCCGGTCATCCCGTCCACGTCAAGCAGACGCTCGACGAGGACCAGATGACCCGGTACAGTCGCCACCTGAGGATCCCGGAGGTCGGCGAGGACGGGCAGCTGGAGTTGCTCGACTCGAAGGTGCTGATGCTCGGAGCCGGTGGACTGGGGAGTCCCGCGGCGCTGTACCTGGCGGCGGCGGGGGTCGGACAACTGGGGCTCATCGATTCCGACGTCGTCGATCGGTCGAATCTACAGCGCCAGGTCCTCCACGCCGACGACCGTGTCGGCGAACCGAAGGTCGAGTCGGCGCGGGAGACGATCAACGCGCTGAATCCCGATGTCGACGTCGAGATGTACGACACCCGGCTTTCATCGGACAACGTCCTCGACATCTTCGAGGGTTACGACGTCGTCGTGGATGGCGGCGACAACTTCCCGACCCGCTATCTGATCAACGACGCCTGCGTCCAGCTGGAGATTCCGAACGTCCACGGGTCGGTGTTTCGGTTCGAGGGGCAGGCGACGGTCTTCGCCCCGCACGACGAGGGGCCTTGCTACCGGTGTTTGTACCCGGAACCGCCCCCGCCGGAGTTGGCTCCGAGCTGCCAGGAGGCCGGTGTCCTGGGCGTGCTCCCCGGGGCGGTCGGCATGCTCCAGGCGATCGAGGTCATCAAACAGATCCTCGACGTCGGCGATTCGCTGCAGGGGCGACTGCTGCAATTCGACGCGCTGAAGACGGAGTTCCGCGAACTGAAACTCGAACGGGATCCCGACTGCCCGGTCTGCGGCGAGGACGCCGAGTTCGACGGGTTCATCGATTACGAGCAGTTCTGCAGCGTTGCATGAGGTAGCGACGAATCCATGACGACCTTTTATGCCGTCGGAGCACTCGTCACGGCCGCGTTCGTCGTCTTTCTGGCGCGGACTGCCTCTCGGGGGGCGAGCATGGCGGATGCGGTCGAACGGGTACGCGAGTCGGGCGAACCCGACCCGATCGTCGAGTTCGTCCAGTCCCAGCCCGAGCAGAAGCGGCCGACGCACTGGGACGACGCCCTCGGTCGGCTCTGGCAGAAGTACGATCGGATCGAGGCTGCGCGCGTCGTGGTGGCTGCCGCGCGTCGATCGGATGCCTCGATTCTCCAGTTCTGGATTCGGAAGGTGCTCGAGGTCGAGCCGGCGATCGCGGAGAAAATCTTCACGCAGACCTTTCTCGACGAGCACTACGACCCGGACGTCGCCGCGCGGTGCGGCTCCTCGGGATGTTGTTCCTGACCGGGAGGGCCCGCCTCACAGCGTCGTGTCGTCGGGGGCGACGGTGTACGGCCAACGGATCTCCGTGTATTCGGGGTGATCTTGGCCGAGTTCCTCCCTCAGCGCCTCCCTGAAATCCGAGAGGACCTGGACGGCGGATCCGAAGGCTTTGCTGCGAAGTTTCGCCTGACGGGAGTACGAATCGACGGCCCCGTACTCGTCGTCGGTCTCGTCGATCGCGGCGTCGAGCTTTCGCTGGAGGCGGTCCGAGAGGTCCTCCGCGAAGTCGATGGCGTCGGTGCGTGCGTCGAGGTATCCCCTCATCTCCTCGACGATCTCCTGGAGTCGGTCCTCGTCCCAGTAGCGAACCTCTTCGGTCGGAAAGCCGACGGCGTTGATCCCGTCGAGCTTGCGCTGAGCCTCCTTCAGTTGCTTCGACAGCTCCTTCCACGCTTTGCGGCGGCCGCGACGTTCGGCGCGCCATTCGGCATACGAGGCGTCGGACTCGCGCTTGCTCTCCTGCAGCGAGTCGAGCGCGTCCTCGATCTTGGGCAGGAATCGCTCGCAGTACGAACGGTCCTCGTGTTCGCGACAGAACTCGACGCAGTCGCGGAGCGACGCGCGCAGCTCGGCGAAGTTGACGTTTGCCATGTCGGTCTCTCGGGTTCGAAGTCGGTCCGAGGTGTCTGTCGGCCGCGCCGAACTCGGCTCCCCGTCTCCGGAGCGCGGAGCGGTGGCGCGCGCCGGTGCATTAACGACGTCGCGCGAGTTTGTCTACACGCGCCTCGCCGAGCGGCGAACCGTCACTCGGGTCTGATCGCATCCCGTGGCGTCGGTTCACACGCCCACTACTCGGCGCTTCCCCCCGGCCTGGCTCCGTCGTCGACGATCTGGTCGAATTCCGGCGGCGTATCGTAGAACCCGCTGTTGGCGAGTTCCTCGTCGTCTTCGAAGGCATCCGCCCGGATCGGGATGCTCAGTCGAAAGGTCGTTCCCCGGCCGATCTCGGTCTCGAATTCGAGTTCGCCGCCGAGGCTCTCGACGATGTCTCGCGAGACCGACAGCCCGAGTCCGCCGGCTCGGTCGGACGGACTGGTCGAAAAGACCGGTTCGAACAGCTGGTCGCGTTCGTCCTCGGGGATGCCGCCGCCGGTATCGGAAATCGCCACGCGCACGGTTTCACCGACCTCGCGGGTCGCGACGCGGATTTCGTTCTCGTCGACCTCGCCCGGTTCGACGGCGTGGACGGCGTAGACGAGGAGGTTGAGGAAGACCTGACTGAGTCGGCTCGGATCCGAGAGGACCTGTGGCGGATGGTCGTAATCCTTCTCGAGCCGGGCACGGTACTTGGCCTCGTGGCGGACCAGGTTGACACTGGCGTCCAGCAGGTTTTCGACGTCGACCCAGCCCGGTTCCGCCCCGGTGTCGCGCGACAGATATCGGAGGTCCTGGACGATCTGGTGGACCCGCTGCATCCCGCTCAAACTGCGCGACAGCAGCGCCTCCATGTCCTCCTTTAGATATTCGATCTCGAATTCCGCTCGCAGCTCGTCGAGCACCTCGGATGCGCCGTCGAATTCGACGGGCAGGCGCTCCTCGACTTCGTCGAGATACGCGTCCAGCTCGCTGGCGTACTCGCTCATCACGCTGAGGTTGCTGATCACGAAGCTCGCCGGGTCGTTGATCTCGTGAGCGATTTCGGCCGCCATCACGCCGACCGCGGCGTATTTCTCGGCGTGGACGAGCTTGTCCTGGGTCTGCTCGAGGGAACGGGAGGTTTCGCGGACTCGCTCGAACAACCGGGCGTTCTCGAACGCCGCCGCAAACTGGTCGCCCATCGCCCGGACGGTCCGTTCGGTCAGCGTCGCCGGGTGTCCGGAGCCGACGCGACCGTCGGCGAGCACCAGGACTCCGACCGGGCCGCGATTCGATTGCAGCGGGACGAGCATGACCCGACCGTCCGGCCGCTCGTCCCAGTACGGGGCGAGGCCGGTGAACGTCCCCTCGGGCGGCGGGGAGTCGAGCACCGCGAATTCGTCGTCGAAGACGACCTTCGACCAGGCGTCGTCGAGTTCGACGGTGCCCAGGGGAACGGGTCCCTCCGCGCTGAAGGTCGTGACGCACTCGAGCCGAGGGGGGTCGCCCGCCTGTCGGACGGTATCGTCGACCGGCGGCGGCGGGGTCAACTCGAAAAAGGCGGCGCAGTCCCGCTGGCACATCCCGCAGAAGACCCAGAGCCCCCGCCGTGCGACGGCCTGTCGATCGAGCGACTGCGAGACGCTCTCCGTGACCGCATTGACGCCGAGCAATTCGGATGTTCGCTCCCGAAAGGACTCGTCCCTCGGCCGCGTGCGGCGGTCGAGCTCGATCCGCTCGAGTCTCAACCGAAGTTCGTCGCTCACTCGGTCGGACCGGACGGACGCCATGGAGACGACGTCGTCGGCGCCGCCCTGGAGCTCGCGGCGAGTTCGGTCCCCTGCCCCGGCGGCGACCGCGGCGATCATCGGCCATCGGTCGCCCGCCCGGCGAACCTGCTGGTAGAGCCGACCCCGGCGGGCGGGCTCGAGGCCGCCGCGATAGAGCACGACTCCTCGCTCGGCGGCCGAGTCGATCCGACCGGAGACGGACGAGACGTCGGTGACGTCGGCGAGCTCCCAACTCGACTCGTCGAGGTCGCCGAGCGTCTCGGCGCCGAACGATTCACTCTCAAGAACGAGACAAGTGTTCATGACGACAGTCCGTATATCACTCGCGCGCCGACCTTTCGAGTCGAGGTCCGCGATCACCGTCGCCCTCGGCCCGGGTTCCCCAGACGGCCGCGATCGCGACGAGCGAAGCGCCCGCGAGCAGACGAGACAGTGAAACGCCGCCGGCGACCACCGTCGCGGACGCCGGTGCTCTGAACGTCTCCAGTGCCAGCCGACCGGATGCATAGAGTGCGGCGGCCGTCAACTCCTCCGCCCCCGGCCGTCGATCGCGGCGGGCACTCAGCCATCGCGCCGCGCCGACCGACAGCACCGTCCATCCCGCCAGATAGAGCGGCAAGGGATGAGTCGGAGCGGATAGCCGCGCCTCTGCGCTGATCGCGCCCGAGTGGAGATGGGCGTACCAGGCCGGCGACCCCGCCGGATAGTGGAGGCCCCACGGCGCGGAGGTGATCCTCCCGAAGTCGCAGCCGCCGGCCAGACAGCCGAGTCGGGCGACGGCGAGTCCGGCCAGGCCGGCCGGAACGAGCACGTCGAACAGACGGTCGTCGAGAGTGACCTTCGCGGCGGCGGTGGTGACGGCGCCGGCCGCCCAGAGAAACGCGAACGACGAATGACCGGCGCCCGGCGTCGGCGGGCTCGTCATCACCCGGTCCCCTGCAACTGCGAGCAGCCACGGGGTGGCGAGTCGACTGACCGTCAGTCCTGCGATTCCCGAGAGCCCGGCGGCTGCCAGAAGACGGCGCGACGCGTGCCGTGCCTTCGCACTGCGCCTGGTCGCCTCGGCCAGCGCCAGAAGGATACCGACACCCACCCAGACGCCGCGCGGCGGGGAGACGGAGAGAGCAGTCATGGCGGCCCGTCCGCAGCGAACGAACGTCGGTCGCGCGCGTCATCGGACGAGACCGGGGGATGGAGAAACTTGCTACT
>JBDGRG010000310.1:5932-6513 GCA_042218355.1 Bradymonadaceae bacterium | reverse complement strand
ATCGTCCCCCTATAGCCGGAGGGTGGTGATGGTGTGCGCCGAAACACCGACGCCCGTCCCTCTGGGGCGAGCTCCGGCCCGGGACGACAAAGGATGCAACGAGCAAACGGCTGATGTCATGCGTGTGAGTTTTTATGGGACGCGAGGGACGGTGCCGGTCTCCGGCGGTGACTACAAGCAGACCGGCGGTGGGACGTCGTGCGTGGTCGTCCGCGGAGCCGGTCGCGACGTGGTTCTCGACGCCGGCAGCGGTCTGCTCGACTACGGTCGGGAGCTGATGGAGCGGTTTACCTCCGAGGGGGACAAACCGGTCACCGACATGCTGTTCAGTCACGCGCATCTCGACCATCTGGTCGGGCTCCCCTCCTTCGGGCCGCTCTTCATGCCCGGCGCCAAGGTTCGGATGTGGGGTCCCCGGACGCCCCAGCACGATTCGTTTCAGGAGACGGTCGAGTCGCTGGTGCATCCGCCCTATTTTCCGATCCCGATGTACGAGATGTCCGCCGACATCGAGATCTTCGATTTGATGGGGCGAGAGACGCTCTACCTGGCGGACCAGTCCGACGAGGCGCTGCACGTTC
>JBDGRG010000310.1:5204-5922 GCA_042218355.1 Bradymonadaceae bacterium | reverse complement strand
TGCTCCCACGCGCTCTCTCGCCCGTGCGCTCCTCAGATGCTGGATCATTCGAGGGCACGTGAGTCGCTATCCGCCGATGGGTCCTCCCAGATTCGATAGCCCCTCTTCACAGCGTCTTCTGTTGTCCGTCGTACGAAACGGCCAATTCGTCGAGCGCCCCCGAACGGCGCCCGCCGCCGCGCGTGCCCTCCCCCGAAGCCGTCGGCCTGAAGATCGACGTGATGCGCGGTCACAACCATCCCAAGACCGGGGTGAACCACTACCGAATCGAGGGTGAGGACCGTGCGGTCGTCTACGCCACGGATACCGAAGGGTTCCGTTGCGGCGACCGCCGTCTGATCGAATTCGCCGAGTCGGCGGACGTGCTGATCCACGACGCGATGTTTAGCGAGGCGCAGTACACGGAGATGCCGAATCCGACGCAGGGGTACGGCCACGCCACGCCCGTGGACGCGGCACGGGTCGCCGACAAGGCCGGGGTCGAGCGGCTGGTGCTGTTCCACCATTCGCCGACCAGCAGCGACGACGATTTGAACGGGCTCGAGTCCGACGCGCGCGAGATCTTTCCCGAGTCCGTCCTCGCCCGCGACGGCATGACTCTCGAAGTCTGACGTCGCGCGGGCCACGCTTCGACACGCGAGACGGCGGTCGCGTCGGCCCGTTGTCCGCACCGTGTGCATCGTGTCTGGGCCTTCCCGTGGCCCTCCCATTCGGGTGC
>JBDGRG010000310.1:4887-5194 GCA_042218355.1 Bradymonadaceae bacterium | reverse complement strand
TCCACGAAATGATCGCTCCAGAGCACGCGGGCCCGAGCTCCCAGATCTCAGCGGGCGGTCGCGTCACGGCGCTGGGCGCGCGGTCGACGCTGCTCTCCGCGATCAGCCCCCTCGCATTCCGGCGCGACGATTCGAATCAGTACGCGACGCGAATGCTGTAGAGATATCCCCGGTTCGACAGCAGGTAACCGGATCGGCCGCCGAAGCTGGGGGCCGAATTGAATCCGGTCGACGGCGACCAGGTCGAAAACGGGTATCCCGTCTTCCGATCGAGGACGTACAGGGGGCCGGACCCGGTCGATACGTA
>JBDGRG010000310.1:1688-4877 GCA_042218355.1 Bradymonadaceae bacterium | reverse complement strand
GTGTTCGGCGAGTTCGTACGACCAGCCGACGGTGCCGTCCTCCGCGTCGAGTTGAACGACGCGCGTCGGGACCATCGTCGCGTAAATCCGCCCCTCGAAATACTCGAACGACGTGATCTCGGAGAGGTCTGCGTGCCAGTCGACCGTCCCGTCCCCGCGACGCAGCGCGTAGAGGCCGCCGCTCTGGGAGGCAGCGTAGACGCGATCCGAGGTCACGGCGACCTCGGCGTCGACGTCCGCGAAGTTCTCCTTCCCGCCACTCAGGTCGATCGACCAGCGTTTACTTCCGTCGTCGGCCGCGAACGCCCGGAGCATCCCGTCCGAGAATCCGCAGTACACCGTCCCCCCCTTCACGACCGGTCGGCCACTCCCCTTCGAGGTAAACTCCTCCGGGACCGACTGGGTGTGGCTCCACGCCACCTTCCCGTCGGTTTTCCCCAGCGCCAGCAACTTGTCGGAGTTCGTCGTGTAGAAGACGTGAGCGTCGCCGACCGCCGCTCGGGCCTCGACCTCGCGGTCCGTCGTGTGTTTCCACCGCACCTCGCCCGTCTCCCGGTCCAGCGCATAGAAGGTCCCGTAGAGCGTTCCGACGTAGACCGACGAGGCGTCCAGCGCCGGAGCGGCATGGACCGGTCCGTCGACGTCGGTCCTCCACTCGACCGCCCCGTTCCCGCCTTTGAGGGCGACGACCGACCCGCCGTCGGTGCCGACGACGACGCCGCGCGAGCCACTGGTGCGGTAGACTGTGGGTGACGAGTACTGGCGGGGTCGATAATCCCAGTGTTCGACCGGGTCGAGGTTGCGTCGCCAGGCGATGTCGAGACGCGGTTCGACGGCGTACGGTTGGACCTCGTAGGAGTAACCCCCGTCCGAGTCCGGTGCGGCGGCGCAGGAGGCGAGGAACGCCCCCAGCAGTAGTGGTGCGACCAGTCGAGTGGCGGAGCGTCTGGGCGAGGTCATGCCGATGGTCGGCCGGAGGAGGGGCGGCGCGTCGGAGGGCGAGCGGGACGTCGGTTTGGTGGCGGACGTTCAGGAGAGGAGTGCGATCCTCCGTTTGATGTCCGACTTGTACGGAGTCTTGGGATCGGTCTCCAGCGCCTTGTGAAACATCTGTTTGGCTTTCTTTTTGTTGCCGGCGTGCTGGTAGAGGATCCCCTTCTGGTACTGAGCGAGGCTCTTGTACTGATCGTCGGCCTTCACCATGTCGTCCAGCGCCTTCCGTGCTTTTTTGTACTTCTCGGCGCCCGCGTAGGCGGCAGCGAGCCCGTAAAAGACGATCGCACGCGTCTTCTTCGGGGGATTGCTCTTCAGATACGACTGGTAGGCGGAGATCGCCTTCTGGTACTTGCCGTGGCGCAGTGCAGCTCCGGCCAGCGTCAGTTGCGCCGTCGGGCCGATGCTCGATCCCTGGACGGCCTCGGCGGCCGAGGAGGCCTTCTTGAAGACTTTGCTCCACTTTTCGTCGAGCGATGCGAACGTCTTGTCGGGCTTTTTGATCTGTTTCTGGCGTTCGAAGATCTTCAGCCGGGGCGAGCCGTCGACCGGGACCTCCGACAGCCGGATGGGCTTGCTGACCTTGTTCGATGCGGAGACGGCCTGTTGTTCGGTGTATTGCATCGCGGCATAGGCGGCGATTCCCACGCCCACGAGCCCGGCGAGCACACCGAACACCAGGTTGCGGTTGTCGGCCAGCCAGGCGAACGTCCGCACCGAATTGTCGATGAACGGATCGGCTTCCCCCGGGGCCACATCGGGCGCATCCTCGGGTCGATCGTCGGTGGGCTCCTCGTCGTCGCCCTTCTTTCGGATGTTGATCGCCATCGGCGTTCGTCCAGTGCGAGTGTCTGCTCGTCGTCGGTGCGCGTTCGTCCTCGCGAACGCGAATCGGTAGTCCGTTCCGCGCGAACTGTCAACGGCGTGGTGGAGCGGACGGGTCTGATCGGAAACCGTGGGGAACGTCGCCGCCGGCCGAGAGCAGCGTCGACCGCACTGCCAGCACCCCGGCACGACCGCCCGCCCAGAGGTGGAAGCTCTGGCGGCGCTTCCTTCCGCGGGCTCTGGAGCGCATCCCACGGAGTTGGATCACACCCGATCGGACGAGCCGTCGAGCGCCCGTCTGCCGGCCTTTTTTCAGAGATGAAAGTGGTAGGAGACCACCGCCGACACGGTCGAGTAGCCGGGGAACGCCGTTGCTGAACCGCCGAGGACATACAGATCGGCTTTGGCCCCGACCGACCAGTGGCGGGTGAACCGCCAGTCGACTCCGACCTCGAGTTTGCCGGCGACCCCGGGGCGCGACGGTCGATCGGCGGAGGACCGCGGCCCCTGCACGAACGCGACGACCGAGGCGCCGACGTACGGGACGTACGCGAAGACGTCGAGATTGTACCGGAATCCAGCAAAGAGGTCGGCCACCTGCATCGTTCCGAGCGTCGTTCCCCGGCGGTCGATCGGGAAGTGGTGGGCACCCTCCGCGCCGACCTGGATGTTCCAGAAATCGGCCAATCCGAATCGGATGCCGGTCTGGGCCGACAGCCCGAGATACGGGCCCTGGTCGGTGACCGCGCCCGCATTGGCCAGTCCGGCGCCGACCCATGTCGCCGCGTCGCCCTCGGCGGCCCGGGCCGTGTCGGCGGACAGGAGGAGTAGCGAGGCAGCTCCCAGAACCAGTGCGAGCGGCGTGCGGCGTGCCATCGTCGGCTGCGGTGGGGGTAGCGGGTGGTCGGTGTGGTCGATTCCGCGGGCGCTGGCGGCGCGACTGCCCAGCGAGTCCCGGCCCGGCGGGGGCCGGAGAGCGACGACTTGCGGGCGCGAGCGAGGGGATGCTATGCGCAGCGTCCCATTCGAGCAATCGTCGGTCAGCCGTTCGGAACTCTGTCGTGAGTGGTGTCGGTGATGGCTGTCGTCGATCGTCTTCGCAAAAACGCAGCGGCCGTGATCTTCGTGCTGGCGATCGTCGTCCTGTCTGCGGCGGTCTGGGCCGGACTCGGCCCACAGATCGACAGCGCGTTCGGGATGATGGTGACCGGGCTGGAACGGGTGCTGATGCTGCCGATTCCGGTCATCGAGATGCCGCTGGTCGTCTTCCTGCTCTTCTTCGGGGCTCTTTTCTTCACGTTCCGGTTTCGGTTCGTCAACGTCCGCGCGTTCACCCATGCGATCGACGTCGTGCGGGGGGCGTACGACGAT
>JBDGRG010000310.1:0-1674 GCA_042218355.1 Bradymonadaceae bacterium | reverse complement strand
CCCGGCGACGTCAGTCACTTTCAGGCACTCAGCTCGGCGCTGTCGGCGACGGTCGGGCTCGGAAACATCGCCGGCGTCGCGATCGCCGTCAGCGTGGGCGGCCCGGGGGCCGTCTTCTGGATGATGGTCGTCGCCCTGTTCGGGATGAGCAGCAAGTTCGCGGAGGCGACACTGGGCCAGATGTACCGCGAGGTCGACACTGTCGGCGACATGCGCGGCGGACCGATGGTCTACCTGAAGGAAGGACTGGCAAACTACGGAAAGACGGGCGAAGTGCTCGGCTGGGTGCTCTCCCTGCTCTTCGCGGTCCTCTGCATTGGGACCTCGATCGGCGCGGGCAACATGTTCCAGGCCAATCAGAGTTTCTCGGCCCTCTCCGAGCAGGTCCCCTGGTTGGCCGGCGGCCGGGCGACGGGCTCGGTCCGGCTGAAGGCGGACGAGCCCCGCACGGTGGACAAACCGGACCACATGGTCGAATTCGTCGCCCCGCCCCGCGCGCTCGACGACAGCGCCGCCTCGCTGTCGTATCGACCGGCCGACGACCGATTGAAGCTGTCCCGAGACGACTGGAAGCAGACCGATGACGGGTACAGGACGACCGTGCCGGTCGAATCCGTCCAACCGGGGGTGCAGTACAACATCCGGGCGGGGACCGTCACATCGATGAAATTCGCCCAGCTGGGTGAACACGGACGTTCGATCGACGGATGGAGCACTGTCCGGGCAGTCTCGGTCTCGAACCCCGACTCGATCCGCGGCGGGACGCCTCCGAAGGGCTGGATCTTCGGCCTGATCCTCGCGTTCCTGGTCGGAATGGTGATCATCGGGGGAATCGAGAGCATCGCGAAGGTCGCCGAGAAGATCGTGCCGTTCATGTGCGCCTTCTACATCCTCGGCGGTCTGGCCGTGATCGCGATGAACGTCGACAAGCTCGGATGGGCAGTCGGGGTCATCGTCTCGGAGGCCTTCAACCCGAAATCCGCCGCAGTGGGGTCGTTCATGGTCGTCTTCGTCAACGGCGTGAAGCGGGCGGCGTTCAGCAGTGAAGCCGGCATTGGATCGGCTCCCATCGCGCACTCGGCGGCGAAGACCGACGAACCGGTCCGAGAGGGGTTCGTCGCGATGCTCGGGCCGTTCATCGACACGATCGTCGTCTGTTTCATCACCGGCATGGTCATCGTGATCTCCGGGGTCTGGAGCAATCCCGAGACCGCCGGGCTGGCCGGCGTGACGCTGACGTCGGCGGCGTTCGGCACCGAGCTGGCCTGGTTCCCCTGGGTGCTGACGATCGCCGTCGTGCTGTTCGCCTTCAGCACGATGATCTCGTGGAGTTACTACGGCGAACGATGCTGGACGTATCTGTTCGGCGACGAGCAGGCGATGGCCTTCCGGTTCATCTTCGTCTTCTTCGTCCTCGTCGGGTCGGTCTCGAGCCTCGACAACGTCCTCGGGTTCGGCGACTACTTTCTGCTGGCGATGTCCTTCCCGAACATCGTCGGCGTCGTCCTGCTGTCGAACGAGATCGACGCCGAGCTGCGCGATTACTGGGAGCGGTACAAGGCGGGCGAGTTCGATTGATCCCTCCGAATGTGCGCGGATGGCGACACGACGAACGTGTGACCCGAACAATGGCCTCCCGTCACCTCGCCCCCCCCCGGCTCCCCGGCGCGCGCG
>JBDGRG010000031.1:3422-18820 GCA_042218355.1 Bradymonadaceae bacterium | reverse complement strand
GCCCGGATGATCGGATCGCCGCCCGGGTACGTCGGCCACGAGGAGGGGGGCCACCTGACCGAGCACATCCGGCGCAAGCCGTACTCGGTGGTGCTGCTCGACGAGATCGAGAAGGCGCACCCCGAGGTGTTCAACACGCTGCTCCAGCTGCTGGACGACGGTCGGCTGACCGACGGAAAGGGGCGGACGGTCGACTTCACGAATACCGTCGTCATCATGACGTCGAACGTCGGAAGCCAGCACATTCAGGAGTACGGCCAGTCCGAGCCCGAACAGGCCGAAGAACTGGTGCAGGAGGAGATGCGCCGGACGTTCCGCCCGGAATTCCTCAACCGGATCGACGACGTCATCCTCTTCGACGCGCTGACGCGCGTGGAGTTGACCGAAATCGTCGACATCCAGCTGCGCCGGCTGGAGGAACGGCTGGCCGAACGGGAGTTCGAGCTGGTGGTCAGCGATGCGGCCAAGGAGCATCTCGCCGACAAGGGCTATTCGCCCGAGTACGGAGCCCGGCCGCTGCAGCGTGTCATCCAGTCGGACATCCAGAACGAGCTGGCTCGCCTGTTCCTCGACAAGACGTTCGAGGAGGGGGAGACGATCTACGTCGACTGGGACGACGAGCAGGAGGAACTGCTCTTCAAGTCCCTCGACGATGCGGAGGTCGCTGCCGAGTAACCGCAGCGGCCGCAGTCAAATAGAACCGCAGAGGACTCAGAGAGCTCAGAGGGGCGGCCGAGCGCTGCTCGGCCGCCGTCGACAATTGCCGTGTGACGGTTGAATCGGCGATGGACTCGTCGGACGCTCGGCATCGGTTTTGCGGTCGTGACTGAGCATCTCAGCATCTAAGCTACTCAGCATCTCCCGGCACCGAAGATCGAAGCGATTCAGCCGGGCATCCGCTCAGCAGCCCAGCGGCCCAGCAGCTCAGCGGCTGGGACGGCCGAACGAAGTGAGGCCCATCGCCGCAGAGGGCTCAGAGGACTCAGAGAGAGGGCGCCGGCCAAGGGGGGCCGGCGCCCTCTCTGCGTGGTGCGGGGACGCGCGGTCGAGAGCAGTCGGGCCGCCGACGGAGTGACGACGGTCGAGGAGCTCGAACACGCGGGGGACCGGAGCGGTCGAGTTGTCACACCGGGGGGTGGGATCTATAGTCCGGTCGGTCCGGCGGCCGGTCTGAACGGCGGTCGCCGAACCCTTCCGTTGCAACTCGTGACGTTCACAACGCGATCCGAGCGCCGTCAGTCGGCTTCCGTCGTGGTGTGGGGGACGGCGGTGAGTCGAGCCGATCGGCGTTCGAGGCAGATACCGAGACACGATGGCCGAACACCAGACGAAGTACGTCTTTATCACCGGCGGCGTGATGTCGAGCCTGGGCAAGGGGATCACGGCGTCCGCGCTCGGGGCGTTGATGGAGAACCGCGGGCTTCGGGTGACGTTCATCAAGCTCGACCCGTACATCAACGTCGACCCCGGGACGATGAACCCCTTCGAGCACGGGGAAGTCTTCGTCACCGAGGACGGGACCGAGACGGACCTCGACCTGGGGCACTACGAACGGTTCACGTCGGCGAAGATGTCGGAGCTGAACAACTGCACGAGCGGGCAGATCTACGACTCCGTCATCAGCAAGGAGCGGCGGGGGGAATATCTGGGGACGACGGTTCAGGTGATTCCGCACGTCACCGACGAGATCAAATCGCGGATCCACCAGGCGGCCGACGGGGTCGACATCGCCTTCGTCGAGATCGGCGGGACCGTCGGCGACATCGAGTCGCTTCCCTTTCTGGAGGCCATCCGACAGCTGACGATCGAGCGTGACGAACGGGATTCGGTCTGTATCCACGTCACGCTCGTGCCGTACATCGAGGCCGCCGACGAGATTAAGACGAAACCGACCCAGCACTCGGTCAAATCGCTGCGCGAGATCGGGATCCAGCCGGAGATTCTCGTCTGTCGCAGCGACCGCGACCTGAACGACGACATCAAGGAGAAGATCGCGCTGTTCTGCAACGTCCCGCAGCGCCGGGTGATCACGGCGAAGGATGCCGAGACGATCTACGAGGTACCACTGCTGCTGGCCGACCAGGGGATCGATCAGGAGCTGTCGGAGGCGCTGAATATCTGGTCTCGCGCGACGGATCTGAGCAAGTGGCGGCAGCTGGTCGACACGATCAAGAACCCGACGCACGAGTTGACCATCGCAATCGTCGGAAAATACGTCGACCTGACCGACAGCTACAAGTCGTTGAACGAGGCGCTGCTGCACGGGGGGGGCGCGAACGACGCGGAGGTCGACCTCGAGTTCGTCGATTCGGAGGAGCTCGACGCGGAGGACGTCGAGGGCAAACTCGAGGGGTGCGACGGCGTGCTGGTCCCCGGGGGATTCGGGGAGCGCGGGATGGACGGCAAGATGGAGGCGATCCGCTATGCGCGGGAGGCGGAGATTCCGTTCTTCGGCATCTGCCTCGGGATGCAACTGGCGGTCGTCGAGTTCGCCCGGAACGTCGTGGGGCTGGAGGGAGCGAACAGCTCGGAATTCGACGAGGAGACCCCGCATCCGGTCATCTCGCTGCTCCCGGAGCAGGAGGACGTCGAGGAGAAAGGCGGGACCATGCGCCGGGGCGCGTACCCGTGCGAACTCCGTACCGACACGCGCGTCGCCGACATCTACGGCGCATCCGAGATCAGCGAGCGCCATCGCCATCGATACGAGTTCAACAATTCCTACCGAGAGGTACTGGAGGAGGACGGACTCGTGATCGCCGGTGTCTCTCCGGACGACGTCCTCGTCGAGATGGTCGAACTCGACGATCACCCCTGGTTCGTCGGCTGTCAGTTCCACCCGGAATTCAAGAGCCGACCGACGGAGGCCCACCCTCTGTTCGACAGCTTCGTCTCGGCGTGTCTGGAACGCACTCTCGAGAGCTGAGCGTCGGTCGTCAGGTCTGTTCCAACCGCTCGAGGACGCTCGGGTCCGGATGGGGCCCGAAGGGATCCGTGCGGGCGGCGAGGTGATCGCAGCGCCGGGCCAGGGCCGGGCGATCTGCGTCTCGAGCCCGTCGTCCGGCCCGCCGGAAGGACCGCGAAATCTCCCAGGTTCGAGGGTGGAACTGGTCGTCGCCGGGAAGGTGACAGTCGGTCGACACCTCAGAAAGCGTCGACCAGTCCCCGGAGGCCGCCGCGGTCCAGCATCGGAACCCCGCCGTCTGAACGGCGACGCTCGGAGGTAGCTCGTCCGGGCTGAAGCGTTCGGCGAATCGTTCGAACCCACCGCGCGCCCCTTCGGGATTCCCGCGCTCGAGTGCCAGTTCGTCGAAGCTCAACTGGAGGTGGCGGCAGTCGACCGATTCGGTCGTGCTCCCGATGCGAAGGGCGCGACCGTAATGGTTGGCCGCTTCGTCGAAGCGCTCGATCATCCGACAGGCGTCTCCGATCGAACCGTGCGCCCGCGCGAGGCCGACTCGAGAGCCCAGTGATTCGAACAGCTCCCGGCACCGTTCGAAGCCCCGCCGGGCGGCGTCGAAGTCGCGTTTCAGATAGTCGATCTGTGCGCGCTCGTGCGCGATTTTGACGCGCTCGGCGCCCGCCGAATCCTCGACCCGTCCGTGGGCGGTCCGCAGTACCGCGTCTGCCTCGTCGAGTAGGCCGGTTCGGGCGATCACTTCGCCCAGTTGCCGCTCGATCCGTGCTCGGTGGAGCGCCCCGAGCTCCCCGGGGGCCAGCGATTCCCGGAGCCGAAGCAGGATCGCGACGGCCTCCGGGTAACGACCGTCGAGGTGCGCGAGTTTCGCCAGGGCGGCGCGGCTCCGGACCTTCAGCACGTCCCATCCCTCGGCGTCCGCCCGCTCGGCGACCGTCTCGAATTGCTCGCGGGCTCGGTCGGGCGAGACCTCGCCCGTCATGGCGTGCCGGGCCGTGAAGTAAGTGAGCAGCGATCGTCGCCGCTCGTCGGCGGACCAGTCGAGTCGAGACGCCAGGCGTCGGAGGTCGGCCAGATAACGACCGGCAGCCTCCAGGTGATGCGCGCGACCTCGGGTCCCGACCAGCTCGAACAAGACCTCCGCGGCTCGCCGCAGTTCACCGGCCCGCTCGAGGTGACGGGCCACCCGCGGAGCTGGCGCGTCGTCGTCGCCGGCGCATGCGTCTGCCGCGGCCCGGTTGAAGGACCGCCAGCGACCGGCGCGTCTCGATCGAGCACACAGTTCCTCGCGAATCGGTTCCCGACGGAACCGCCACCCGTCTCGCGTTGCTTCCAGTAGATCGGCCTCGACCAGTCGGTTCGGAACCTCGGGGTCGATGTCGGTGTTCGTTCGGTCCCGGACCGCTCGCCAGTCCCGTCGTGTGAATCTCCCTCCGAGGACGGCGGCAAGCTCGGCGCCGCGCCGGGCAGAGTCGTCGAGCGGTTCGAGTAACTCCTCGGCCCGACGCCGCCACTGTTCGCCGAGGCTGGAGGGGACCGTCGGCTCGACCGTCGTCTCGAGCCCGAAACCCCGCTCGCCGGGGACGAGGAGATCGCGGTCGGCCCAGGATTCGACCAGCTGGCGCGCGAACGCCGGGTTCCCCTCGGTTCGCTTCGCAACCCGGTCGGCGAGTGGCGGTTCCAGGCCCAGGATCTCCCGGACGTAGACGCCGTGACTCGCCGGCGGGAGAGGACCGAGTTTCACGTCGTGTGCGCGGTTCGATGCGGGCAGAGCTTCGTCGAAGGGCCGACGGTCGGCCCCGGTCGAGTCGCCGGCGGGCAGCGTCGCCAGAACCACGATCGGGCCGTTTCCCTCCGGTCGCCGCAAGAGAGCGCTGAGGAGTTCGACCGCACCGGTCCCCCATTCGAGATCGTCGAAGACCACGACCGTCGCGCCGCGCGGCGACAGCGTTTCGATGAACTCCGCCAGCGAATCCGGCAATTCGGGACCCGGGTCGGGTACATGCGAATCGTCCCCTCGGCCCGGAGTGCAGTCGAACAGAAAATCGCCGACGGTTCTCGCCTTCCACTTCGCCGTGACGCCGTGTCGAGCGAACCGCTGCGAGACGTAGGTGCGGAGCTGGTCGCGCTCCATCTCTTCGCAGCGCAACCGCCTCGCGAGGGAACGACCGACGGCCAGGGCCGCCCGCTCGTCCGGTTCCAGGTTGATCTGCAGCCAGGTCCCCAGGCCCAGTTCTTCCGTCCGGATGCCGACCCACTGGGCGAGACGCGTCTTGCCGACGCCGCGGTCGCCCTGAAGACAAATAGCCGTGGATCGACCGCTCAGCAGCGACCGTCTGACGGATGTCCATATTCGGTCGCGCTCCGGCAGTCGGTCGACCATGGGCGTGCGTCGGTGCCGGAACAGTCCCAGCCCCACGCCCGCCGGGGGGAGCACGCTCTCTCGGGCAGTGACCGTCCCCCAGTTATCGGGGACTGTCGGAGCGACGCGGGGCTGCGGGTCGTGGGGATCGGACTCACGGCCCTCGGGGCCGACGGCCGGGGCGCGGGCAGCTTCGTCGACGTCGGAGAGAAGCGTCGTCTCGTCGACCAGCGTCGCCAGGGTCGACATCGACGAGAGGGGTTCCTCGGCGAGGGGCGGGGAACGTCCGGACCGAACGGCTCCCGTCCCACTTTCGACCGGGTCGGCGTCGTCGAATTCCTCGAGTCCCTGCACGGCTTCGGCCGCCGACCGGAACCGCTCCAACGGATGCTTCTGGAGCAGACGGGCGTACCACTGCTCGAGACCGGCCGGGACGTCGACCTCGGCGTCGAGAGCGGGAATCGGGGCCTCGAGGTGTCGGCGCGCGACGTCGTCGGCCGTCTCTCCGTCGAAGGGCGGCGAGCCGGCGACGAGTTCGCGCAGGATGCACCCGAGAGCATAGAGATCGGTCTCGGGGCCGAGGTCTCGCCAGCGGCCGGCCAGTTGTTCGGGAGCCATGTACCGCGGGGTTCCGCAGACCGTGTCCGATGGAGCTCCCACGTCGGCGCGTGACGGCGGATCGTGCAGCGCCAGTCCGAAGTCCGTGATCTTGAGTCCCCGTCGACTTGCGGCCGACGGGGACGCGAACAGCAGATTGGTCGGAGCCAGGTCTCGATGCACGACGCGGCGGGCGTGAGCGTGCGCCAGGGCGTCGAGCACCTCCCGGACGATGCGACTCACTCGCGGCCACGGGAGGGGCGGGGACAGTCCGCGCACCGATCCGGCGTCGGCGAGTTCCATCGTCAGATGCGGCCCGCCGGACGGCAGCGGTCCGGGCGTCGAGTCCGGGAGCGTCCCGATGTCGTAGACCGAGACGATGCCCGGATGATGGAGGGTGGAGGCGACTCGGGCCTCGCGTTCGAAGCGTCGGTGGTATGCCTCGTCCCCGGCGTGTTCGGAGGCGACCACCTTGACCGCCAGGGCCCGTTCGGTCCGGTCGTGGCGAGCTCGCCAGACTTCGCCCATCCCTCCGACCCCCAGACGCCCGACGAAGGTCAGTGGCCCGACGTCGAACGAACGCTGGTCGAGACGGAGTTCGAGGGCGTCGCTCTGTGAGTCGTCGTTAGATTCGGACATCGATCAGTCGGCCGACCATCGATCGAGAATCCAACATGGAAGTCTTCCGCTACCATTCCCGCAGGTCCACGTAAATCTAGTCATAAGTGCCAGAAACCCAAAGTTTTTGAGTTCTAGCCCGAGTCTGTTCGGTCCCGTCCTCGAATGCGTCTCCGGATCGCGGGGCCGACTCGGCGTTTACGTCTCGGGTTCGACGTATACATTCGGGGGGCGACGAGGGCCGTCGGACCGCAATGTGTTTCGTCGAGACGCAGGGAGGTGGCTGCGATGAGTGAAACGGAGAATGCGCGAGCCGAGCTTCGGATCTACGGGCGTGTCCAGGGGGTATTCTTTCGGGCGAACACCCGGGATCAGGCTCGCCGTCGTGGCGTGACCGGTTGGGTTGAGAATCTGTCCGACGGAACCGTCAAGGCGGTTCTGGAGGGGCCGCGCGCGGACGTCGAGTCGGTCGTCGAATGGGCGCACGAGGGACCACCGAAGGCCCGGGTCGACGACCTCGAGGTCGACTGGAACGACTACACCGGCGAGTTCGACGAATTTCGCATCCGCCGATGAACGACCAGGGACTCCCGATCGACGATGTACGGGGGGAGGTCGAATCGACGATCCGCGCGGGCGGCCCGTCGGTGGTCGTCGCGCCGACGGGTTCCGGGAAGTCGACTCGTCTGCCGATCTGGATGGACCACCAGCTCGACGGGCCCGTGCTCGTCGTCGAACCCCGGCGCGTCGCCTGTCGATCGCTCGCCTCCTACCTCGCCGACCAGCGGGGCGAATCGGCCGGCGAATCGATCGGTTACCGGGTCCGGTTCGACGATACCTCCTCGGACCGGACGAGTGTCCTCTTCGCGACGACCGGGGTGGCACTGCGAATGTTGAGTGCCGACGACTGGCCCTTCGCCGGCGTCGTGATCGACGAGTTCCACGAACGGGGCTGGGAGGTCGATTTGATCGCCGCCGTCCTCCGGCGGCGCCATCGGGAGGGAGACGAGCGACCGTTCGTCTTCACCTCGGCGACCATCCGCGCCAGCCAGCTGGCTCGTCGACTCGATGGGGAGCTGGTCGAGGCCGAGGGGCGGACCTATCCCGTCGATATCGAGTACCGCGACGACCCGCCGGCGCCATCCTCGAGAGACCTCGACGATCGAGTGCGCGGGGCCGTCGCCGAGGTGGTGTCGTCGGACGACGACGGCGACGTGCTCGTCTTTCTCCCCGGCAAGGGCGAAATCCGGTCGTGTTACGGGGCGCTGACCGGACTGGCCCGGGAACACGATCTCGAGTTGCTGAAGGTCCACGGCCGGCTTCCCCCCTCCGAGATGGCCAAAGCCTTCGAGGACGACATCGACCGGCGCCGCGTGTTCCTGGCGACGAACGTCGCCGAAACCTCCGTGACCCTCCCCGGGGTGACGACGGTCATCGACAGCGGGCTGGTCAAGACCCGGGTCCATCGGGGCGGTCGATCGGCCCTGGCGCTGCGGCCGACCTCGGAGGCGTCGATGGACCAGCGGGCCGGGCGCGCGGGTCGCGTCAAACCGGGTCGGTGCATTCGGCTCTGGAGCCGTCGCTTTCGGCCGGATGCGACCATCCCGCCCGAGATCGAGCGAATCGAACTCGACGACGTGATGCTCCATGCCGCCCGCGCCGGGCTGGAGGGGGAGGCGTTCGAGCGCGCGCCCTGGCTGAGCGATCCTCCGGAGTTTGCGGTCGAGAAGGCCCGGAATCGGCTGGAGCGGGTGGGGGCGCTGACCGACGACGGGAAGCTGACCGAGATGGGGCGACGGCTGGCGGAACTTCCGGTGGACGCGCACGACGCACGCCTTCTGATCGACCCGCCGGACGACCTGAAGGGGCTGCTCGCCGACGTCGTCGCGCTGCTCCAGCGGAGCACGGATCTGCTGCTCCCGCCGTCCAAAGCCCCGGAGGCACCGGCTGGCGAGGTCGAGAGCAATCGGAACGAGCTGCTCGCGGACTGCGACAACGAGGTCTATACGCAGGTCGTCGCCCTGCGTCACGGGCGGCCGCGCGAACACGGGCTGCATCGGTCGGCCTGGAACGAGGCCCGCAAGGTCTCGAATAGCCTCCGGGAGATCGTGGATGCACCCGTCTCCGATCCGCTCGACGAGGCGCCGGGCCTACCCGACGTCGAGCGGTTTGCCGACTACCTGCTCGAGCGAATTCCCGATTACGCATACGTCCTCCGGGAGCGCGCACGCCGGCGCCGACGGGGAGGGGAACCGAAGATGGGACGGTCCGAACCGTGGGCGAACGGGGAGGTCGAGATCGACGTCTACCCGTTCGAACCCCCGGTCGATCCGCGCGCCCGAGATCACGACGTCGATCATCCCGTTGCGGGCGTGATTCTCGATCTGTTCTGGGTCGGCGATCGCGGCACGAGCGTCCGGGGACTGGGGAACATGCTCGTGCCGTGCACCGACGGTCAGCTCGCCGACGCCGGGATCGGCGAGGTCGAGATCGCCGCGCTCGACGTCGACGAGGAGGGAGCGCATCCCGTCGTCGAGGCGAAGGCCGAGCGGCGGCTCGCCGGCGTGACTCTCCGAGCCGAGCGCCGGGAGCTCGAGGGGCGACCGCTGTGTCGTGCGATCGGGGAGCTGGTTGCCGAGGGGCGGCTGTTTCGCGAGGCTCGCGACCCTCTGCTCGACGATCTGCACCTGTGGGAGCTCCTCGTCGGCTGGCCGGAGGACGAGCGGTACTGGAGCGACGGGCCCGAGCCGCCGGCGCTGACGTCGTACGTCGAGCAGCGGCTCTGGGAGCTGGGCCTGCGCGAATCGTCGGATCTGCTGCTCGTCGAACCGGAGGATCTCCGCCCGGATCTCGCCGACATGCTCGGCATCGCCGAGTTCGAACTCGACGACTGGCGGGACGACTTTCCGCGGACCTGGGCGCACATGGGTGCCGAATACACCTGCGAGGTCCAGCCGACGGTGAGCAAGGTCATCCTGGAACCGGCGAACGCGAAGGCCAGAGAGGGCGACGATCCGGCCGCCCGTTACCTCCCGAACTTCCGGGGATTCTCGGTCTTTCTGCGAAGTGCGAGCCGGGTCGTTCCGCTCCGGACGTAGGTTTCGGCGCACAGCGCAGCCAGAGCTTCCAGCTCCGGTGGTGTGCCTCACAACAAGCGAGAGGTCGGATACGACTGGTGGGTGGGGCGTGCGGAGCAGCCGGAAGTTTCCGTGTTTGTCCCGTCGCACCGCACGTACCCCGTTACCCCTTCCCTATTCCCCGGTTTCTGTCTCCCTTCGAATCCTATCGGCGACCTCTTGCTGGTAGCGGACGAGCGGTCGACTCGGCTCGACCGGATAGGTCGGTTCCGCCGGTTCGATCGACTGCACTCGTTCCGGGAGATCGCCCGTCCGGCGGTTTGCGCGCTGTCGAGCCGCTTCGAGGTCGGCCTGGTCGGTGTCGACTCGATCACCGTCGACCATCACCGTCTCGAGTAGCGGTTCGCCCTCGGAGTCGCCGTCCTCGAGAGTGATGGTGTCACCGGTTGCGATCCCGTCCTCCATCCGGCGGTACACCTGTTTGGGGCCGGGGAGGATCTTCTTGCCCGGCGACAGTTTCAGTCGACCTTCACCGGCGTACTCGGTCAGTTTGTAGGCGATGTCCAACCCCGGAGCATCGCGGGCCGTTCCCATCGCGGTTCCGACGCCGAACCCGTCGATCGGGGCGTCCGACATCCGGAGGTAGCGGATTTCGTACTCGTCGAGCCCGCCGCTGGCGAAGATGTCGACGTCCTGTAGCCCGGCCCGGTCGAGCTTCCGGCGGGATGTGCGGGCGAGTGCCCCGAGATCGCCGGAGTCCAGTCGAATGCCGCCGATCCGAAACTCCTCGCCGCGTTCCTCTGCGAGTTGGACCACACGGTCGACTCCTTCGAGTGTGTCGTAGGTGTCGACCAGGAGGATCGTCTCCGGGTACTGTTCCGAGAATGCGCGGAACGCCTCCAGCTCGGAGTCGTGCGACTGGATGTAGCTGTGAGCCATCGTCCCCGTGACGGTGACGTCCCAGGCGCGGCCCGCCAGCACGTTGGACGTGGCGTCGACGCCGGCGATGTGAAAGGCGCGGGCAGCTCGCATGGCGGCGTCGGTGCCGTGCATCCGGCGAAGTCCGAAATCGACGACTGCCTTCTCGCCGGCGGCCCGGGCGACACGGGAGGCCTTCGAGGCGAGGACGGTCTGGAGGTGGACCTGGTTCATGACGAACGACTCGGCGATCTGTGCCTCCGGCAGGGGGGCGGTCACCTCGACCAGCGGTTCGTCGGGGAAGACGGGGGTCCCCTCGGGGACCGCGCGGACGTCGCCGGTGAACTCGAGTTCCGCCAGTTCGGCGACGAACTCCCGGTCGAAGGCCTCGAGGCTGGCCAGATACTCGAGCTCGTCGTCGGAGAACGAGAGCGATTCGAGATAGTTCAGCGCGGAATCGAGGCCGGCCGCGAGCAGGTAGTTCCGCTCGTCGGGCAGCCGGCGGACGAACAGGCTGAACGTCGCCGGCTCGGTCATCCCTTCGGCCAGATAGGCACGAGCCATCGTCAGCTCGTACTGGTCGGTCAGCAGGCTCGCATTGTCGTCGGTTACCCAGGGATCCGGCGTATCGCTCGTCATGGGTCTGTAGCTTCTTCGAGGAGCGTCGATCGAGCAACGAATCAATAGATCGTCGGATACGCCGGCGACAACCGTGCGGCTGCCCCGGTGCGTCCACGAGTGCTCGGTCGTAGCGGTGAGGGAGGGCAGGTGGGGGCCCCTCAGATCCCCCTCCCGCTGCCGTCCATCATCTGAGAGAGGCCCCCACCCCTCGGTGAGGCTCTGCTACCAACTGGTCATGATCGCGCCCGCTGCCCGGGTGCGTATGACAGGTCGCAGGGGCTCCGGTATGTTGACGCATGGTGGTTGTCGATCACGTCGCTCGACCGCGGACGAACGATGGACTCGAAGGTTCAGTCGAAGAGGGATGTCCTGGAGCGGCTGGAGGCGCTGCGAGGGGAGCTGGCCGACCTCGGAGTGGCTCGCCTGGGCCTTTTCGGCTCCTTTCAGCGGGACACTGCGGGCGTGGAGAGCGACGTCGATCTGCTGGTCGAGTTTCGCGACGGGGAGAAGACGTACCAACATCTGTTCGAGATTAATTCCTTGCTGGAACGAGAACTCGGTCGCTCAGTCGAGTTGGTGACACCCGTGAGTCTGCGGGGTCGCATGCGTGAGTCCGTGCTCGAAGAAGTCGAATATGTCGAAGGACTGGCGGACACATCTCGAGCACATCGGGGATGAAGTCGAGTACTTGAAAGAGGCGTCCGACGACCTCGATCGGTCGGAGTTTGTCTCTGATCCGACGCTCAAACGAGCGTTTTCGAGAAGTATTGAAAAGATCGGGGAGGCGGTGAAACAAATTCCAGGTGACGTTCGACGTGCCAACCCCGAGGTCCCATGGAAGCAGATTGCCGGGATGCGTGACATTCTCATTCACGAATACTTTCGAGTTGATTACGAGGTCGTCTGGAACGTCGTGAAAGAGGACATTCCAGAACTCGATGACGCATTGGATAACGTCGACTTCGACGAGTGAACCGGAGGAGCCGCCATGGATGTCGACATCGATGGAGTCGAGCTGCAGATCCGCCAGGGCGACATCACCTCGCAGCCCGACATCGACGCGGTCGTCAACGCGGCGAACGCGCAGCTGCGGACCGGCGGGGGCGTCGCGGGGGCGATCCACGACGCGGCCGGGCCGGGGCTGGTCGAGGAGTGCCGACCGCTGGCGCCGATCGAGCCGGGGGAGGCGGTGATCACGGGTGGGCACGAGTTGCCCAACTCCCACGTGATCCACTGCCTCGGTCCGCGCTACGGGAAGGATTCGCCCGAGGCGGAGTTGCTGGCCAACTGTTACGACAACTCGCTGGCTCTGGCCGAAGAGCACGGGCTTTCGTCGGTGGCGTTTCCCGCGATCTCGACCGGAGCGTTCGGCTATCCGATCGACCGCGCCACCGAGATCGCCCTGGAGACCGTCGTCGACCGAGCGCCCGATCTCCAGTCGGTCGAGACGGTCCGTTTCGTGTTGTTCTCGGATTCGGACCGCGACGTCTACCGGCGGACCCTGGAGGACCTGACGTGACCGGGGGGCCCGCCGGTCGGGTCGTCCGTCGAGCCGAGAAGAGAGGGACGAGGGAAAACACTGGACGACAATCACAGATCGCGTCGACGTTTCCCACCACCGAGGTCATCGCATGACCGAGTTGTACACCGCCGAGACGCCCAACGGACACAAGATTTCGATCGCGCTGGAGGAGATGGGGCTGGACTACGAGGTGACCCACCTCGATTTGGCTGAAGGCGAGCAGAAGGAGGACTGGTATCTCGAGATCAATCCGAACGGTCGCATCCCCGCGATCATCGACCGCGGGCACGACGATCACCGGGTCTTCGAATCCGGCGCGATCCTGATGTATCTGGCCGAGAAGACCGGTCGGTTTCTGCCCGCTGATCGGACGGAACGCTCCGAGGTCGTGCAGTGGCTGATGTTTCAGATGGCGGGCGTCGGCCCGATGCAGGGCCAGGCCAACGTGTTTCTGCACTACGCGCCCGAGGAGATCGACTACGCCATCGAGCGCTATCAGAAGGAGACTCGCCGGTTGTACCAGGTGCTGGACGGGCAGCTCGAGGATCGCGACTTTCTGGCGGGCGAGGTCTCGATTGCGGATTTCGCGACCTACCCGTGGGTGCGGATCCACGAGTGGGCGGGGGTCCCGCTGGAGGGGCTGGACGCCCTGCAGGCCTGGTGTGATCGAATGTTCGAGCGCGACGGCGTCCGCCGGGGGCTCGACGTGCCAGTGCCGATCGAGCAGCTCGAGGAGCAGATGAGCACCGAGGAGGTCGCCGAACTCGGGAAGAAAATCACCATCTGAGGACGGCGATCCCCGGTGATCAGGCGAGCTCCCCGACGAGGTCGGTGGAGAGGTATTCGCGGCGCGCGTCGGGATCGTCGACGACGGCCAGTGCGTGCATCAGCTTCGTCAGCGCCGCTTCGAGACTCATCTCGTCGCCGGAGATCGCGCCCGCCTCGGCCAGCGGTTTGCTGTTCTCGTACATCTGCAGGTCGATGCCTCCCGCGGATTGACTGACCGCGACGACGGGGATGCCCCGGTCGGTCGCCCGGTCGACGACCGGGGCGAGGGGGCGAGTCTGTGTGGGGACGGTTCCGACTCCGTATGCCGCCAGGACGATGCCACTGGGCGTATCCGGCCCCTCGACGGTCCGACGCAGCCGTTCGGGATCGATGCCCGGATGGACGGTCCAGAGGGTGACGTCGTCGGCGAACCGGGGGGCGACCTCGAAGTCCCCCGTCGGTCGACGCACGTGATCGGCGATCTCGACGTCGACCCCGAGCCGTGCCAGCGGTTTGCAGCCGGGACTGGTGAAGGCACGGTAGTCACGGACGTTCGATTTGGTCGCCCGACATCCCCTCAGGAGCCGGCCGTCGAAGCAGACCGCCACTTCCGGGATGTCCCGGGTCGCCAGCTCCATCGAGTCGGCGAGATTCCGCCGGGCGTCGGTGCGAAGCTCGGCGAGTGGCCGTTGTGCGCCGGTGAAGACGACCGGCATGTCGAGGTTGCGGAGGGCGAATGACAGCGCACTGGCCGTGAACGCCATCGTGTCGGTTCCGTGGATGACCACGACCCCGTCGAAGTCGGCGCGGCGGTCGGCGATAAGTTCCGCGAGTCGTGTCCAGTGACGCGGTCCGACGTCGCTCGAGTCGAGATTGAACGGGATGACCGTCTCGATGTCGGCGATTTTGGGCAGTTCGGGCAACCGCTCGGTGATGGCGTTTGCGTACGCGCCGGGTTCGAGGGGCGTACCCGTCATGCCCAGTGTGCCGCCGGTGTGAATGAGGAGGACGCGCTTCATCTCGAATCCTGGGGGCGTTCGGAGCGCCCGGGTTCCCCTGTACGGTGGAGGAAACCCGGGCGATCTGAAGGGTGCATCGCAGCATATCGCCCGGTCTGAAACCGAACAAGCGCCGGTGGGTACGCTCACGACCCGTTGGTAACACATCCCCGAACGGGGAGGGGGGAGGCCTCTCTCGGATGATGGACGGCAGCGAGAGGCGGATATGAGAGGCCCCCACCCTGTCCTCCTGATACCGCTGCGATGAATCAGTCGTGAACGCACCCAGTGCCGGTGGCGGCCTCGGGGAGTGTGACCTCGTCCGCGGTTAGTGGTATCCACGCTGGCCCACCCATCGCGTCCGTCGCCTTCGACAGTTCGCCCGGAGATGGAGCGCGTACTCGTCAGTGCCTGCCTGCTGGGACGTCCCGTCCGGTACGACGGGACCGACAATGCGGTGGAGGACGAGGTGCTTCGGCGGTGGCGGGAGGAGGGACGCGTCGTGCCGATCTGCCCCGAGATGGAGGGGGGACTCGGGACGCCTCGCCCGCCGTCCGAGATCGTGCCGGTGGGGGAGACCGAGAAGGGCGGCGAGGTGCTCGACGGCCGGGCGAGGGTCGTCACCGACGAGGGCGACGACGTGACCGATGCGTACCTGGATGGAGCGCGGGCGGCACTCGCACTGGTGCGAGAACACGAGATCCGTGTCGCCGTCCTGAAGGACGGCAGCCCGTCGTGCGGAACGTCGTACGTCTACGACGGCTCGTTCGAGGGGCGGGCGATCTCGGGTCGGGGCGTGACGGCGGCGATGCTGCAGCGTCGGGGAGTCGAGGTGTTCAGTGAGGACGAACTCCCGGCGGCTCGCCGCGCACTCGCCGCTCTGGGGACGACGCCGAGCGAATAGGCTCGAGTGTTTGCAACGACCGGACCGCGGTGCCCGGCGGCTCGCGCCGTTCGACGGCGCCGGCGACGGCGTCGTCGAGGGCGGCGGCGGGAAGGA
>JBDGRG010000031.1:1418-3412 GCA_042218355.1 Bradymonadaceae bacterium | reverse complement strand
GCGCCGGGTCCGGGCTCTACTCGACGATCCTGGCTGAATCGATCGGATGCACACCCTTTTTCACATCCTGATCGAGGAGACCATCGGTTCGTACGCCGGGATCTACTTTCTGCTGGTCGGGGATATCCTCGCGCTGGTCTCCGCCCCCTCCGTGCTTCGCCGCCGGCGCGGGCGGCCCGTCTCGGCGCTGAGCTGGTTGCTGGCGCTCTTTCTCGTCCCGTACCTGGGGGTTGCTTTCTGGTGGATGGTCGGCCGGGAGCGTCTCAAGCGCAAGCGGCGAGCCCGCCAGCAGAGCAGCGAGAAATTCCACGAGTCGCTCGATCACGCTCCCGACGCGGAGGCGGAGTCGAAACTGCGCGAGTTCATCCCGATCCTCCCCCGGGGGTTGTTCGAAGCGCACGATTCGCAGTCGCTGTCCGGGCCGACGGCGGGGAATCACGTCGATCTGCTGGTCGACGGCGACGACGGGTTCGAGGCGATGGAGCGGATGATCCGCTCCGCCGAGGACTACGTGCATCTGCTTTTCTACATCTGGGACGACGACGAAACCGGACAGCGTCTGCTCGACCTGCTGGTCGAAAAGGCCCGGGAGGGGGTCGAGGTCCGGCTGCTGGTCGACCCGATCGGGTCGCCCTCGCTCGATTCGTCGTTCGGCGAACCACTGCGGCAGGCCGGTGGCGAGATCGGGAAGTTCCTCCCACCCCGGTACATCGCCTGGGAGCCGACCTTCAACTTCCGCAACCACCGCAAGCTGATCGTCTCGGACGGCGTCGAGGCGTACACCGGTGGCATGAACGTCGGGGACGAGTACGCCCACGAATGGCACGATCTCGGTGTACGCGTCCGGGGCCCCGCGGTCCGGGATCTCGAGGAGGTGTTTCTGGAGGACTGGTTCTTCGCGACCGACAACGACCTCGTCGAGCAGGATCCCAAGTACCTGAAGCCGAGCCCGAAACGGCAGGAGGAGTCTGACCGCCAGCTCTGGGGGCACTCGTCGATCTGCACCGTCTGTGCCAGCGGGCCGGACCGGCCCGACGAGAAGGGGAGCGCGCTGCGAGACCTCTTCTTTCACGCCGCCGCGGGGGCCGAGGACCGGCTCTGGATCACCACGCCGTACTTCGTGCCCGGATCTGAATTCGTCGCCGGGTTGAAAGCCGCCGTTCAGCGCGGGGTCGACGTCCGACTGTTGCTCCCTCGCGACGGCGGGGTCCCGGTCGTCCGGCACGCGTCTCGGGCCTTCTACCCGATGTTGCTCAACGGAGGTGTGCGGATCTGGGAGTATCAGCCGCGGATTCTGCACGCCAAGGCGATGCTGATCGACGATCGCTTTGCCTTCGTCGGCAGTGCGAACGTCGACGTTCGGAGCTTCGAGATCAACTTCGAACTGGGGGCGTTGATCTCCTCGGAGGCGCTGAACGACGAGTTGTCGAAGGTGTTCGAGGCGGGGCTCGAGCAGAGCCGCGAGGTGACACTCGAGGACACCGAGAATCTTCCGTGGCACCATGCCTTGCTCGATGGCGTCGCGCATCTGTTGAGTCCCTATCTGTGACGACTGTCGGTGTGCGTCGCGAGACGCAAGACGCGAGAGGCGAGACGGGTGGGGCGGGTGTGCGACGTTGTCAGAGCATCCAGCGCTGGTGGTTCGTAGAGGTATCGAGGGATTGGGGTATCGAGGTATTCGGTAGGAGGTGTGCGACGTTGTCAGAGCATCCGAGCGGTCGCGAGAGGCGAGACGGGGGGGCGGGTGTGCGACGGAGCCAGAGCTTCCGGGTTCTTTCAGATCGAATCGATCCGGATGTCGACCCAGACGAGTCGATGGTCCGAGGCCGACGAGAGGCGGGCGAGCTCGGAGTCGGTCGAACGCGGCCAGAACACTCCGGCGTCGACCACCTCGAGCCGCGACGCCGGCAGCGCGTAGTCGACGCGTAGATTGCCGACGTCCTCGTCGTCGAAATCCGCCGTGTCGAGCGCCTCCGGCCCGGTGTGGTCCTCGT
>JBDGRG010000031.1:0-1408 GCA_042218355.1 Bradymonadaceae bacterium | reverse complement strand
ACCCCCCTGCCGCTGGGCCGCATGCCGCCCCCCGGGCCCGGCGGGCCGGGGATCTGCCACGCGCTCGTGTGACAGCAGCGTGCGAATGGCCCCTCGGGCCCGATCGGCGCTGTCGTTCGGGTCGGCGTTCAGATCACCCAGCAGGACGAACGGGGCCGTGCGGTCGAGCCCGCCGCGGCGGCCCTCCTCGTCGACCATGTAGCCGCCTCGCTCGGATGTCGTGCCCCCCAGATAGTCCGCCCAGAACCGGATCTCGTCCCGATTCCGTCGACCGTTTCGGTCGGCCGGTCCGTCGAACGCCGGTGGCGTGGGATGGCTGATCAGCAGGTGAAGCCGTCGGCCATCGATGACGATCGGCACGTCGAGGTGGGTCTTCGACGACAGCGGCAGCATCGCGCGCTCGGCCTCGGTGTAGAACCCCTCCGGCATCGAATTGTTCGGCATCCGCCGCCACTCGAAGGATCGGAAGCTTCGAACGTCCTCGCTCGCGATCGGATGTCGCGACAGGACGAGCATGCCGTAGTGGCCGGGATACTTCCCCCAACCGAGTGCGTCGCCGGCGTAGCCGCGGGACTGCGGGGTCGTGACCGTCCGGCCGTTGCCGTCGAGGTCGTGTCCGCTCGCGACCCCGGTATTCACCTCGGGATACAGTGAATGGGCGTACGAAAGTGCGTCCCGGCCGTCTTTCGGTTCGGAGAGGAAGTGTCGCCTGAACAGGGCCGGCGCCCCGGAAGACGGCCGATGGTCGAACTCCTGGAGGAGCACGATGTCGGGGCGCACGATCCGGAGTACCGATGCGATTCGTTGCGGCTGTGTCGACTCCGGATTCGCCAGCGCGTCGACCATCGCGTCCGGTGAATCGCCCGAGAGAGCGGTATTGTACGTCGCGATGCGGACGACTCCCTCGGGGGTCGGCGGGGCCGGGCGCTGATCCGCCCCCTGGGTGGCGGGGCCCGGCCGGTGAGCGTCGGATCCGCGCGGCGACCGACATCCGACCGCTGCGGCCAGGCCAACACCGGCTGCGATCAGGGCGACTGCCACGCTGGAGCGAGGTCGTGTTGCCGACATCGACAGACCATCCGGGAGCGAGTTCATCAGTGCGAACACCGGTTCGATTCGAGCTCGGCCGCGTGGATCGGTCTGATCGGAACCCGTGGGAATCGACGCCGCCGGCCGAGAGCAGCGTCGACCGCGCTTCCAGCGCCCCGACCCGACTGCCCGCTCGGAGCTGGAAGCTCTGGGGACGCTTCTTTCAGCGTCCTCTGGCGCGTTCATCCCACGGAGTTGGATCGCACCCGCGTGGAGGTACCGACTCCGCACGGCCGGATCCGTTTGTGGGTCCTCATCGAACCGACTATGAGGGACGTGCTTCTCGCGGATGCAACGCTATGACGACACGGACTGGAGA
>JBDGRG010000309.1:3073-3900 GCA_042218355.1 Bradymonadaceae bacterium | reverse complement strand
CCGCGAGGACGGATACTCGCGGACCTCGAGCTACCGGGTCCGGGGCGTCGAGCACCCCGATGTCGAGAAGGGTTCGATCGAGGGCGAGCCGAACGACGCCGAGGCGCGAGCCCAGACTCTCGCACTCGATGCACGAATCCACGGCTATCTCCATCGGGCCGGCGACCGCGATCGATTCGAGGTCGAGGTCGGGGCGAACGGAGGGGAGGGGCGGCAGTCCGACGCCGGAGCTCGGCGCGAGGACGAAACGAGGCGAGACGGCGGTTCGGGAGGGGAGAGCGGCGAGGCGTCGGGTGGAGACGCCGGTGCTCGCATCGGGCTGCCACCGTCGACGCTTTCGACCTCCGACTACGGGGGGGCGGCGGCCCCCGACGATCCGGAGGCCGGGGCGAGGAAGGAGGCCCCCGAGCACGTGGTGCGCGTGACGGTACGACCGACCCGCAAACGCGATCGTCTGGCCCTGACCTGGACAAACCCGCGGAGCGGCGGTCAGCCCGAGCGGTTCGTCTCGGAGGCGCCGGGCGAAGCTGCCGTCCTGTGCAACGTCCCCGTCGATCGCGGCTCGCTGGCGCTGTCGGTCGAGGGGGTCGACCGGTCCGCCCAGCAGATCAAACCGGGGTTCGACTACGCGCTGACCGTCGACGACGTCGCCGCCGAGGCGGAGTCGGGGGCGCTGGAGATCGAGCCCAACGACGGGCGCGATCAGGCCGACGGGGTTCGGCTCGGGGACGAGCGAAGGGGATATATCTCGTCGACGGCCGACGACGCCGACACCTACGCCTTCGCCGTGCCGCGGCGGGGCGGGGCCGGATCGCCGGCGCCGAGCA
>JBDGRG010000309.1:0-3063 GCA_042218355.1 Bradymonadaceae bacterium | reverse complement strand
CCGACGCCGGTTCGGCCGGGTCCGCAAAGCGGCGTTCCATGACGATCGAGCTGACGTCGAACCAGCTCAACTTGGGCTTCGACCTGGTCGACTCGCGCGGAGGCAAGATCGCGCGCGTGGACCGGCGGGGAGCGGGCGCCGACGAGTCGACGACACTGAGCCTGCCGCCGGGGGTCTACTACGCCACCGTCACCAGCGCCCGCGGCCACTCCTGCGAACCCTACCGGATCACCGTCCGTCTGTCCGAGTAGCCGGGATATCGAGCGTTCTCGCATCTCGCCCCAACGGAGACCTCAGTCCCTCGATACCTCGAACACCCGCCAGAGCTGGGAAGCTCTGACTACGTCGCATTCCCGCCCCACCACCTCAGTCCCTCGATACCTCAGTCCCTCGGTACCTCGAACACCCGCCAGAGCTGGGAAGCTCTGGCTACGTCGCATTCCCGCCCCACCACCTCAGTACAGCAGATTCTTCAGCCACCCGAACGCGATGAACGTGCCGAGCGCGCTGCCGAACGACGAGAACAGAAACACCAGCATCACTCGGCCCAGGCGGTTGCTCCACCACCCCGACCAGTCGGTGACGTCGTCGCCGATCGATTGAAAATCGCCGACGGTTGGGGGGACCGCCCACGTCTGGACCAGCGCGGTCGCCATCCCGGCGCCGACCGTCGGGTTGAGCGAGGTGATCGGAGCGGCGACGAAGGCGGCGAGCACGGTCAGCACGTGGCCGCGGGCCAGCAGGGTCCCGAGTGAGGAGAGGGCCCCGTTGGCGACGACCCAGGCGGCGAAGGCGTTCCGGACTTCGGTCGGGCTCGAGGTCACCATGCCGTAGGCGAAGACCCCGACGACGACCGCCGGAATCAGCCACGGCCAGACGTCCGAGAGCGTCGATTTCGGGGGGACGGTCGTGACCTCGTCGATGCGCGAAGCCGGGACTGCCCGCTGGAGCCACTTCGCCGTCCCCTCGCGGTGGGCTGCGCCGACGATCGCGACGATCTTGTCGGCGTCGACGTGATCGATCTGGTGAGCCATGTACTCGTCGCGCTCGTCGACGAGGACCTCCTTCAGCTCCGGAAAGTACTCGCCGAGTTCCTCGAGGACGTCGTTCAGCGTCGCCTCCTCCCGGAGGTCCGACAGATCCCCTTCGTCCAGATCCGTGCTCTGGAAGAGGCTCATCACGAGCATCGCGGCAACCTCGAAGCGCCGCCACCACGGTGTCCGCCGCCAGGCGCGCAGCAGCGTGGTCCGGACGTCTCGGTCGACCAGCTCGACCGGCACCCCCAGCTCGCGGGCCGCTTCGGCGGCGGCCGCCATCTCCGCGCCCGGGGTGACCCCGGTCTTCGACCCCATCTGCTTCTGGAAGGCCGTCAGCGCGAGCCGGGCGAGCAGAAAGGTCAGCTTCCCCTCGCGGATGACCTCGAAGAGGTCGAGATCCGCCCATCGCTGGTCGGACTGCAGCGCCTGCCAGCGCTCCTCGTCGAGTTCGACGCAGACGACATCCGGGTCCTCGAGGTCGATGACTCGACGGACGACCTCGACCGACTCCTGCGAGATATGGGCCGTTCCGACCAGCACGACCGTTCGGTCGCCCAGGTCGACGCGGGTGATGTCGGATTCGACTGACTCGGGCGCGTCCATGAGAGGACCTCGCGGGGGGAGGTTCGCATTCTCGACGGGCGGTCCTACCGGGCGCGCCGCGAAAGTCCAACAGCCGACCGCCGGCGACGGGGCACACTCGGCGATCGTCGAGGCGAGTCATCTGAGGGGGGGCGGACTCACTCGTCGAGATCCCAGTACTCTTCGATCGATTGGGTCACCCCGCGGAGCGACCGCTCGCCGGTCGTGGAGGTCTGCGCTTGCAGATCGACCTCCGTGCCGGTCAGCACCTCCGCGCAGGCCTCGACGCTGCGGGCGAGGCCGTCGAGGTCGTAACCGCCCTCGAGGGTCAGAGCGAGCCGCCCGTCGGCCACCTCGTCGGCCAGCTCCTCGACGCGCCGGCACATCGCGGCGAACCCCTCGGTCGAGACGCGCATCCCGCCCAGCGGATCCTGGCGGTGGGCGTCGAACCCCGCGGAGACCAGCACGGCGTCGGGATCGTAGTCTCGGGCGACGGGCTCGAGGATCCGCTCGAAGGCGGCCAGAAAATCCCCGTCCCCCGTCTTCGGTCCGAAGGGGACGTTGACGGTGTATCCCTCACCCTCGCCGGAGCCGACGGAGTCGGCCGGCCCGGTGCCGGGGTAGAACGGATGGCGGTGGACGCTGAAGTAGGACGTCGCGGCGGTCGTCGAAGATCGCCTGAGTGCCGTTGCCGTGATGGACGTCCCAGTCGACTACCAGGACCCGTTCGACTCCCAGTTCGTCGAGGGCGTACTGGGCGGCGACCGCCGCGTTGTTGTACAGGCAGAATCCCATCGCGCGGTTCGATTCGGCGTGGTGGCCCGGCGGTCGGACCAGCGCGAACCCCGTCTCGTCGCCACCCGCGGTCTCGAGGGCCTCGATCGCGGCGCCGGCGGCCAGGTGGGCGGCCTCGACGCTGCCCGGCGACATCCGCGTGTCGGGGTCGATCTGGGCGGACTGGCCGTCGAGCTCTTCGATGCGGTCGACGTGGTCGTCGGCGTGGACGCGCTCGATTCGCGAGCGATCGGCGGGGGAGGGCTCGATCCACCGGGTGTCGTCGAGATCGGCGTCCTGCAGCTGACCGTAGACGCGGCGCAGCCGGGCGGGCCGCTCGGGATGATTCGCGCCCGGGTCGTGGTCGACCATCCGGTCGTCGTAGAACAGCGTCAGCGTCATACCGTTGTTGAGTCGTCGAGTGTCGGTAGCCCGGCCGGCGCGCTTCAGCGCCGCCGGCTGTTCTGCACCCATTCAGCCGGCGGTTTCAACCGCCGGTCATCGGTCGAGTAGTCGCCCGACGACCGCACGACCATTGCCAGCCGATGGGGTGAAGCTCTCTACCACGATCGCCGTTCCAATGACCCGTGCGCATCGGCCATCCCGGCCGGCGGTGCTTCAGCGCCGCCGGCTGTTCTGCACCCATTCAGCCGGCGGTTTCAACCGCCGG
>JBDGRG010000308.1:15480-15720 GCA_042218355.1 Bradymonadaceae bacterium | reverse complement strand
TGGCCCGACAGCGCGGAGACGAATCTCGCGGGTGCCCAGTCCAGGAAGTAGAGCTCCCGGTCGATGTAGCGGGCGAACTCGTCGCCGATGCCCGGATAGGTGTCGACCAGATCCCACTTGTTGGCGGCGACGACGCACGCACACCCGCGGCGGCCGATCACCCCGGCGATTTTCTTGTCCTGATTCGTAATGCCCTCGACGGCATCGAACATCAGCACCGCGATGTCGGCGCGTTCGACG
>JBDGRG010000308.1:10670-15470 GCA_042218355.1 Bradymonadaceae bacterium | reverse complement strand
CCGACCGACGAGGTCGACGACGCGTACCGCGAGGCGATTCGGGTCGCGCTCGGGTCGGGCGTGAACGTCCTCGACACCGCGATCAACTACCGCCATCAGCGAAGCGAGCGCGCGATCGCCGAGGCGGACGTCCATGCCCGCGAACCAGACGAGACGGGTCAGCTGGGCCTCGCGCTCGAGGTACGTGTCGACCGTGTCCCGAGTCGTCCCCGGTTCGTCGTCGGTCAGCACCCGCTCGCCCCCGACCGCGGCGTTGATCAGCGTCGATTTTCCGACGTTCGGCCGGCCGACGACGGCCAGTCGCGGGTAGTCGGGCTCCTCCAGGCCCTCGGCCCGGCCCCCTGCCCGCTCGGAGATGTCCTCGAGCAAGTCGTCGACGCCGATGTCGTGTTCCGCGCTGATCGGGTGGAGATCGACCCCCAGTTCGTAGAAATCGGCCAGAAACTCGTGCGTCCGTTCGGGGTCGTCGGCCTTGTTGACGGCGAAGAACACCGGGCGGTCGGCGTCGCGCAGCTCCTCGACGATCTCGCGATCGGCGGGGACCAGTCCCTCGCGGCCATCCAGCAGCATGACCACGGCGTCCGCTTCGGACAGCGCAGCTTCGGCCTGCCGCCGCATCCGGGCCTCGAGCGTCTGCTCGCTTCCGGGCACCAACCCGCCGGTGTCGACGACGATCGACGATTCGCCGCCGATTCGAGCCCGGCCGTATCGTCGGTCGCGAGTCACGCCGGGTTCGTCGTGGACGATGGCATCGGATTCAGACGTCAGCCGGTTGAACAGCCGACTCTTGCCCGTATTCGGACGTCCGATAATCGCAACAATCACGGGGGAATGGGGAATCGGGAATGGGGAACAGGGAGATTCGACCGCAGCCTGCGACGGGCCAGTCGAATCGTACGTAAAGCCGGTGTCAGCGACCGTGCAACCGTCTCGAACTCGACGGAGAATTCGTCACGGACGATTCCGGCGTTTTGACGTGGAGAGTGGTGTTACGACCGACGGTCGGCTCGTTCGCGCCCCTGGTCTCCGGGTCGAGACTTGCCGAAACATGTTCGCGCACTGATGCAACGGTGTTCGACAGCCGACTCCGGGGCGAACCGGCTCCGACGCTGCCCCCATTCCCCATTCCCCGTTCCCCATTCCCCTATTCCCTCGACGTATACCCCAACCGCTCGAGCTGCCCCTCTTCCTCGCTCCAGTCCTCCTCGACGGTGACGAAGGTTTCGAGGTGGATTTGGGTGTCGAAGAACCGCTCGAGGTCCTCTCGGGCCGCACGGCCGATCGATTTGATGCGCGAGCCGCCCTCGCCGATCAGGATGCCCTTTTGACCGGAGGATTCGACCTGGATGGTCGCGTCGATCTCGATGATCCCCTCCTCGCGGCGGTCCGCGAATCGTTCGACTTCGACGGCGACCGCGTAGGGGACCTCTTGGCGCGTCTGGCGCATGATGGCCTCGCGGACGTACTCCGAGGCGATGAATCGTTCGGCCCGGTCGGTCAGCATGTCCTCCGGAAACAGCGGCGGTCCCTGCGGCAAATTCGCGAGCAGTTCGTCGACGAGTGCGTCGAGATTGACCCCCTCCGTGGCACTGGTCGGGACGATTGCCTCGAAGAGCTCGGCACTGTGAAATCGATCGATCACCGGGAGGATCTTCTCCTTGGGCGAGACGAGATCGGCCTTGTTCAGCGCCAAAACGATCGGCTCGTCGACCTCCTCGTACTGTTCGAGCACGAAGCCCTCGTCCTCGGGGAGATCGTCCTCGACGGGATCGGCGACGCAGTCGAGGAACTCGGCGACGTCGATGACGTGACAGACGACGTCGACCCGTTCCAGACTGCCGACCGCCGTGCGAACCATCGACCGGTTCAGCGGCCGGGTCGCGCGGTGGATTCCGGGGGTGTCGACGAAACCGATCTGCCCCTTTTCAGCGAACGTCTTCACGCCTAGTATCCGGTTTCGCGTCGTCTGCGGTTTCGGGGTGGTGATCGACAGTTTCCTCCCGACGATCTCGTTCATGATCGTCGATTTGCCGACGTTCGGCTTCCCCGTGATGGCCGCGAATCCCGAGTGAAAATCGTCTCCGAATGTCGGCGGTTCGTCACTCATCCGTGCGCTCCCGTCTCGGTAAGTCTGTGATCGGTGCGGCGCGCGCCCCCGGACTGCCGTTCCAGCGACGTTCTTCGCCCCGACGTCTGAATGCCATGTCGACGAATGCGGACTCCCCAACCGAGCGAGGGGCACCGACGGGCGACCGACGATCCCTCGCATCCGGGGCGTCTCGGAAACCGTGGGCCGACGACCGCAGTTCGATTCCCAGCGGGCGCGTCGACTGGACGTCCGGCGCCGGGGAGACGATGGCCTCCCGTCGCGGCTCGGGCCGGCGATGGTTTTCCGCCGAACCGACAGGTCCGACCCGATGGTGGGGGCGCGTCCCTCTCGAAACCGCCGGGCGGGGCTTGCAGAAGGGCGCCCGGATCGTCGTCCTGGCGGTCTCATTGATCGTGTTGTCCACCGGCTGCCGGGACCAGAACAGTCGTCCCGACCGATTCGAACTCGCCGAGACCCATCATCGGCGGGGCGAATATGCCGCGGCCCTGGAGGATTATCAAGCGTTCCTCGACCAGTATCCGAAGAGCCCCCTCGCCGACACGGCCAGACGGCGGGTCCGATCGATCAATCGACTGGTCCGTTCGACGTTGAACGGCGAGACGACCCCCGCTCCCTCCTACGTCGGCGGACGAGCCGACCGGACGGGGGCGTCGTCGGCTGCAGAGGCGACCGCTCGGAGCGGGAGCGGCGCCGATGCGGGGAGGCCCGTCGACGCCGCCGGGACCGGCAGCCGGGGGGCGGCGAGTGAATGAGACGTTCCATCAGCTCGGCGCCCTGTTCACGTATCGCCGGCGGGCACTCGCCAACTTCCTCGGTTCATTGACCGCCGGCCGGCGGGCGGTCGCCGGTGCGACGCTCGTCGTGTTCGGGGGCGTCGTCCTCGCAGCGGGCGAGTGGGCGGCTCCGTCGCTGCTGGCCCCTCCGACGGAGGTCGCGGCCGGCGGTCTGCGGGGCTCCGCGCGCACGCTCCCCCCCGGGACGACGGCGTTGGAGGCGGCCTTCTGGTCGACGGTCCTTCTGGTTGCGGTCCTCAATTTTCGCGTCGTCGAACTGCTCTTCCGACGCGAGGACGTCCGGGTCCTCGACTCGTTTCCGGTCGATTCGCGGTCGCTTCTGGGAGACCGCACGGCAGCAGCGGCCGTCGAGGCGTTCGTCGCCGTCGCGGGGATGTCGCTGTTCTTCGCCCCGCTGGTCTGGCACGGTGCTCCGAAGGTCGCGTTGCTCGCCTGCGGAATTGCAGCGGGAGGAGTCGCGGCCGGGGTCTGTACCGGCTTCGCCGTGCAACTCTACACCGGTCGAACCGGGCTCGATTCGTCGGACCGCGGTCGCAGCGCCGACATGTACGGCGGTCCCGGGCAGCTGTTTTTGCTCTCACCGGCTCTGTCGTTCGCGGCAGCCGCCCTGTTGACCCTGGTGGCGCGACTCCTCGCGGGGGAACTACTCTATCCCGATCCGCCGATCGATGCGGTCGGATGGGGCACCGCCCTGTTCGCCCTGGTCTGCTCGGGACTTTTCGTACTGGGAGCGCGGATCTTCGACGCCGACTACCGGCGAATCGCCGCGCAGTTTCGCGAGGCGGACCTGACGAGCTTTCGGCCGACGGCATTCGATTCCGGTGAGCGACTCGCCCGGCCCGCCCTCGGAGAACGATGGCTGCCCGAAGGCGCCCGCATCGTCTATCGCGCCGGGGTGCGGCAGTACGGACGCCGATTCGTGCTGGCGAGATACGGCTACGTCGCCGGGTGGATCGGCGCGGTCGCTGCACTCACTCAGTGGTCGCGGACCGCCTTTCCGACCTGGGCGGTGGTCGGTGTCCCCGCAGTCGCCGCCGTGGTCCTGTACAATCCGTGGATTCGAATCGCCTCCCCGCCCATCACCCCGGACGTCGGCCGGTTTTTGCCGATCGACGAGCACGACCGGCGAGCCGCTCACGAGATGCTCGCGGCGCGCGAGATCGCGATCGCGACCTCGCCCTACTCCATCGCGGTTCTCGTCGCCGACGGAGGGAGGCTCGGATGGGGCGGCGCCGGCCTGGAGGCGGCCGCGGGCCTGGCGGGGGTACTGTCGCTGAACGTCCTCGTCGGTGCCGCTCGAGCGGGCGGGCTCGATGGTTGGCGCGCGGATGTGGCCGTGCCGGCAGCCGGCACGGCGGCGGTCGCGGCCTCGGCGGCGCTGGACATGCGCCTGGCCGCGGGGGTCTGGGGCGGTGTCTGGATCGTCGGGGTGCTTCTCCGGGGCGTGCGGAGGTGACGCAGGGAGCCGACCGGTCGTCTTTTGCGATACCGCGGGGGCACCGCGGCGCGACAGGGGCCGGAGACGGGGGGCCGAGCGGACGCCGGCATCCGATCTTCGCCGATGCACCGGATTTTTCAGTCGCCGCCGAGCCGAGCCCTCCTCAGACGTGTTGTCGATTTACTCTGCATCATGTTCTCCGCGCCTTTGCGCCTCTGCGGGCCAATCGCGGTTCCCCCCGTGAATGGTTACCCAAACCGAAGGGTTCGACGCGATGACCGAACGCCAGGACGACGGTTCCGATCCCCTGTCGGAAGCCCTCCTCCGAATCGAGGGGCTGACCAAACGATACCGGAGTGTTCGGGCCCTCGACGGAGTCACAACGTCCGTGGGCGGAGGTGAGCTGGTCGGATTGGTCGGTCCGACCGGCGCGGGCAAGACCACACTCATCAAGCTCC
>JBDGRG010000308.1:0-10660 GCA_042218355.1 Bradymonadaceae bacterium | reverse complement strand
ACTTCCCGCCCTCGGGCAGCGAGATCAATCGCACCTCGGCGAGTTGTCGCTCGAGTGCATCGGAGGCCGGCTGGGCTTCGACGACGGGGAGATCGAGGTCGCGGGGATCGACGTCGCCGACGACCCCGAGGCCGCCCGTCACCGTCTGGGCATCGCTCCTCAGGAGCTCGAACTGTACGATTACCTCACTGGGGCCGAGTATCTCGCGTTCGCCGCCCGTCTGCGAGGAATGGAGGGCGACGGAGTCGACGAGACGGTCGACCGCCTGCTGGCGTTGACGCGTCTGGAATCGGCACGCGACCGGCTGGCCCGGGAATACTCGGGAGGGATGGCCCGAAAGCTGGCGCTCGCGGCCGCGCTGGTCGGCGAGCCCCCCCTGTTGTTGCTCGACGAGGCGCTGGTCGGGCTCGATCCCGAATCCTCGGTCCGCATCCGTCGGGCGCTCAGCGAGCACTGCGAGGAGGGCGGCTCGGTTCTATTGTCGACGCATGCACTCGAGGTGCTCGAGACGATCGCCAGCCGGGTGTTGATCCTCGACGACGGTCGTCTCGTGCGGGATGTCGACGGCGACGAGATGCGCGGATGGATCGAGGAGGGACGGTACGACGGGTTGACGGAGATCTATCTGGAGGTGACGTCGGAGTGACGTCGTCGGTACGCGGCGTGGTCGAAGCATCCGCGCCGTGGTGGTGGGAGAAGGTATCGAGGTATCGGGGGACTGAGGGGATGTCGGAGTGTGCGGCGGGATCGGAGCATCCAACCGTTGAGCGTGCGGGGCGAGATGCGAGATGCCCGTGCTGGGGGGCTGCGACGCAATCAGAGCATCCGTGTGCTGGCGGGTACGAGGAACGAGTGTTCGGGTCCGACGGCCGGGACGAGTCGATCATTGTCGCCCGAGTCCGACCTCGAAGATCCGATCGTTGCGCTCGACGAGGACCCGCAGTCGGCCCGCGGACCGGTGAACCGACAAAACCCGGTCGCCCCGCTGTAGTTCGCCGCGCTCGGCGGGCGAGCCCTCCTCGATTCGGTCGACCAACCAGCGGTCGCGGATCTGCGTCAGATCGGCTCCGAGAGCCTTCTCGATGGCCGGGGGGGCTCGCAGACGGTTCGGCGGCCGGCTGGCACTGAAGGGTTTCTGGTCGAGTGTGACCGTCACGTCGCGCCCCCCGGTTGCATCGAGCGTCGGTTCGATTCGTCGCTCGCCCTCCCCCAGTCGGCCGTCGAAGGCGATCAGCCGGTGTTTCTCCCCGACGGCGAAATCGAACGCCACCGGTTCTCCCCCGCGACTCAGCGCGGTCTCGCGGAGCCGCCCGTCGCGCCACAACTGCAAGAGCGCACCGTCGACCGGTGTTCCGTACGGGTCGACGGCGTAGACGTCGAACTCGACCGACAGCGAAACATCCCACGTGAACTCGATCCCCCCCTCGTCGACCTGGAAGCCGGTCGTATCGTGAGCGCCGGATCGAGTCTGAGCCCGAAGACCGTACTGACCCTGGGGGAGGCGTCCGCTCCAGACCCGCTCCCCTTCGGAGGCGCCCTCGGTCAACGTCGCAGCCCGCCACGACTGTTGTCCCCGTCGCCAGAGGACGGTCACCCGGCGCCACTGTTCGGGGGTCAATCCGCGCAACTCGACTCGCACCGGCCGCGGCTCGGTATCCGGCGGCGTCGGGGCGGAGGTCTCCGTGGTCGACTCACTCGTCTGGATCGTCACGGAGCTCGCCGCCGAGGCGTCGTGAGAAACGCGCGTTCGCCCCTCCAGCCCCCGTGCCGAGGCGCGGATCACGTACCGTCCCGGTGGAATGGCTGCGAAGACGTGCCGTCCCCTGGAGTTGCTGCGCGCGGCGAGCCCGGCCAGCGACAGTGCCTCTCGCGTGAGATGAAGTCGAGCTCCGGCGAGTGGGTTACCGTCGGGGTCCAACACGCGAACTCGGACGGGGGTCGCGGGCTGGAGTCGGACGATCTGACCGCGCGACGACGCAGCGTCGGGGCCCAGCTCGAGTCGGCGCCAGGTTGCCAGTGAGCGGGCTCGAGACCGAGCGATCACCTCGCGCGTGAGGATGTCCTCGCCGCCGAACGTCTCGAGATCGAGACTGCGGGTGAAGAGAAGGCCGCGGGCATCCGAATACTCCACCCGGGGGGGCCACAAGCCGGGTGCCCCGACCGTCACCGCGACGGGCACACCCCGTCCGGTCCCGGGATGGACGAAGTGGAGCGCGTATTCGCCGCGGCGGAAGACCCAGCGCCGATACGGAACGAAATCGTCTTCCGACGACTCCGAGTTCTGCTCGCTGGGCGCCGACTGTGACGAGGATTCGTCCGGAGTGGAGTCGTCGCGACAGAGCGGAAGGCCGACGGCTAGGATTGCCCCCAGAACGGCGGCTGCAATGAGAGTGCGTCGCACGGGAGGGCGATCTCGCGGGGCTCGGAGGAACGAGGACGGCCGAGGAGGTGCGCGGACATAGTTGTAACTCCGAGTGCGCAGTGCCGACAACTCCCCGGTGCGCTCCGGGGGGACGTCGCGACGTCACTCCCCGCCGGCGGCGACTCGGCGGGCCAGACCCTCGAGATCGGCCTCGTCGCCCTCCGTTCGTTTGGCTCGCTCGGAGCCGGTGAGCCCCCCCGCCCGGGCGCCGCCCCCTCTCGTGCGGCGATCCTCGAGGTGGGATCGCACCGAGGAATGGCGTGCGGTCGTCTCCAGCAGTCCGAGAGCATCGTCCGCACCCGACCAGAGGTGTTCGCAGGCTCGCACGAATTCGCGAGCGTAGTTCGCACTGCCGAGATAGCCCTCGGAACGGGCTTCGATCACGTCGTCGACGCCGGTCAATTCGGCGGCGATGTACGAGTTTTCGACCATGCCCCGAATCCAGGAGACGACTGCCCTCTGTTCGTCGCCGAGCTGGAAGTGGGCCAGCCCCCGGTTGTAGTGCACGGCGGGTTCGGCCTCCGCACGTCGATAGTGGTCGAGTGCCGCCTCGGGATCGCCGGCACGATGATGGATCTCGCCGGCGAGGTATCGGGAGCCCGAGTACTCCGAGGGACGGGCAGTCGCCAGTGCGTCGAACAGTTCGAGTGCGTCGCGGCGACGCCCGAGGCGGTAAAGCGCGAGCGCGCGGCCCTCCATCGCCCGAAGATAGGTCCGCGGAAGCTGCGGGCGAACTCCGTCGGCAGGCGCCGACTCGAGCGCTCTGGCCATGGCTCGTCGGTAGACGGCGGCGGCCTCCTCGAAGTCCCCGCGCTCCCAGTAGGTCAACGCCAGGTGGTTCAGCAATTCGACCTCGCCGGGAAACCGTTCGAGCCCCCGTCGAAGAATCGCCTCGGCCTCCTCGTATCGGTCGCGGGCATGGGCCGCCAGCGCCCGCTCGAGCACCTTTTGAGGGGAATCGTCCTCTCGTGTCCGTCCCGTGTCCCCGTCGGACTCGGTCTCGCGCGTCAGGCTGAGCAGCCGCTCCGATTCGCGGGAACACGCTTCGAGTAGATCGCGTGTCTCGTCGAGTCGCTCCTCCCCGAAGGCATCGGGCGAGGAGGCAGCGCTGAGTACTCGGACGGCGTCTTCCAGCAGATCGAATTTGAAATCCATCGACGTGCTCCGTTCGAGTCTCGTTCCCCGACAATGTCGGCTATCCGGAGAGGACTGTCAAAAAAACCCGAATAGACACGCCAGTAAGAGCTCGAGTGACACTCGATGGGTGGCGTCGGAGCGCCGGGAGATGGGCCGACCGACCGGACCGACGGCTGCGGTCGATTTGGATCGCGCAACGGTTGTGACACGATCGTCGGTGTTCGGCCTGCCCGCGAATACAGCAACCGCCCACACCGCTGGACCGCCGACATGAACCCGTTTCCACGCGTCGCTCCCCGCACTCTCGTCGTGACGGTCTCGCTGGCGGCCCTGCTCGCAGCTGGCTGCACACCGCGGGGCGGTCCCGAGTCCTTTCCGACGATCCGGGACCGACGGGTCGATGCTCGTTCCGACGGTCGGAGTCCCGACGGGAATGCGCCCGACGGTCACATCGATCGAGTAAAACTGGACCTGGCTCGGCACCTGACTCCGGTCGACCCCGCATCGTCGGCGGTCCGCGTGTTTCGAGCCTCGAATTCGAAGGAACTTCCCGGTGTGGGTCCGGCGGCGCGCGCCCGGCCCGGCGATGTCGTCCTCGAGAACGCCCTCGTCTCGGCGGCAGTCGAAGCCGACGATCGGGCGATCGGTCCGTGTCCGTACGGCGGCAATCTCGTCGACGCGGTTCGCAGACGCGACGAGGGACGGCCGGACGACGTCGTCGGCGAGGTCTGTCCACTGTTGAACATCGGGCAGACGTTCGACCCGCAGCGCCTCGAGATTCTCCGCGACGGAAGTCGCACCGGAGTGGGCGTTCTGGCCGTGACCGGGAAGACGGTCACACACGACTATCTGAATCTCCGGACGATGGCGCCCGAGGGGACCGGTGCCCTTTTGAAGCAACTGGCGTTCGACCCGCAGGCCTCTCTCCCGCTGACTGTGACGGTCTACTACGTCCTCGAGCCCGGTGCGCGGCGGATCCGGACCTACACCGCTCTGCGGAACGACGGAGACGGCCCCGTGCACGCCCTCTTCGGCCACGTCTACGAGGCCGGCGGCGCGGGTTCGTACTTCAACCCGCAGAACGGTCGGGGCGGATTCGGGTACGAGTCTCTGGGTGGCGACAACCTCGGTGGCACGCCGTTGCCGTACCTGGCCTTTACCGGTGGCGAGGGGTCGCACGCCTACGTGCCCGAACCGGTTCCGCGGTTGGCAGCCGACCGAGCCACCGGCGGCGTCTACATCACGCTCTCGGGGCTGTCGCTGACGTTCCTCGGACGGAAAAATCTGCTCGAGACCCTCGTGATGTCGGAAGACCGGTTTCGCCAAGCCCCCGGCCTGCTGCACCTCGATCCCGGCGGACGAGCAGTCCGACGCGTCGATCACTACGTCGGCACCGGGGAGTTGGCGACGGTGCTCGACCCGATCTATGCGGCTCGGGCGGAGGAGCTGGGGCGCCTCGAGGGAGCGGTCGTCGACGAGACGGGGGCTGCGGTCCCCGGTGCGCGCGTGACGGCGGTCGCGGACGGACCGCGAACGGTCAACCAGACCGTCAGCGGGGCCGACGGGTCATTCTCGATGCGAGTGCCTCCCGGGCGATACGAGGTGTCGGCGAGGGCCGAGGGGCGGTCCGAGCAGCAGGTCCGCGAGGTGACGGTCGAGCCCGGAAGCCGGTCCCGGGTCGAGCCCACGGTCGGCCGACCGGCCCGGTTGTCGGTCGAGGTCCGGACCCCGACGGATCAGCCCGTTCCAGCCCGGGTGACCGTCCGCTGCGTCGACTCCTGTCCCGATCCGGCGACGCCGCGCGAGCGCAACGTCACCCGTGACCCGTTGCCCGCGAAGACCGCTGCGATCGCGCGGGCCGGCCCCGACGGCGAGGTGACGCTGGAACTGCCTCCCGGCGCGTATCGGATCACCGTCAGTCGGGGGATCGAATGGTCGGTGTGGCCGGCCGATGCGTCCGATTCGGGGGGCGCCCGGGTCGAGCTGAGCGCGGGCGAGTCTCGGTCGGTGACGGCCGAGATTGCGGAGGTCGTCGCTCCGAACGGTGTGCTGTCGGCCGATTTTCACGTCCACGCCGTCGATTCCTTCGATTCGGTCGTCGCGCGTCGCCAGCGCCTGCTCGACATGATGGGGGCGGGGATCGACGTCTTCGTCAGTTCGGACCACGACGTCGTCACCGACTACCGACCCACTATTCGGGCGATGAATGCCGGCGACGAGATCGCGAACCTTCCGGGCGACGAGATCACGACCTCCGATTTCGGCCACGTCAACGGCTTCCCGATCCCGGTGCGCAGCGGGTCCCGAAACGGCGGTGCGCTCGACTGGGCGGGCGGGGCCGGTCCGAATCTGGTGCCGGGCGAGCTCTTCGGTTGGATTCGCGAGCATCCGGGCGAGCAGGTCGTTCAGGTCAATCATCCGGCGAATCCGACGCTCGGTCTGGTCCGACTGGCCGACGTCGATCTGCTGCGCGGAGAGGCGACCGCCTCGCCCGACGACTTTCGGATTCCGGCCGACGCGGGCAGGGAGGCCCTGTGGTCGGAACAGTTTTCGGCGATCGAGGTTCTGAACGGGAAGGGGGAGGAGAAGTTCTGGGCCGTCACGCGCTGGTGGTTCACCATGATCGGCCGGGGGTTCGTCCCGACCGGTACCGGGACGACCGACACTCACCGGGTCTACTCTCACCTCGGAGGGGTGCCGCGGTCGTTCGTCTTCGTCCCCGACGACGCGGATTCACCCGCAAAGCTGGATCGAGAAGCGTTCGTCGACGCCGTCAACGCCGGTCGGGTCGTCGGTTCGAGCGGGCCGGTCGTCCGTGCGACGGCGATCGACGGTGGCCGGCGGGCGTCGGGGGGAGAGACGCTCCGCGTGAAGGATGGCAGCGCCCGGCTGAAGGTCACGGTCTCCGCCCCGGCCTGGATGGATCTTTCGGAGGTCGCTGTCTTTCACAACCCCGACGGCGTGGTGACGGCACCGGGCGAGGTGGTCACGGAGCCGCTCGCCCCGACGGCGACGGAACCGCTGGACTGGGGACCCGGAGAGACGGAGGTCGTCGCCAGCGGCGATCGCCTTCATCGCCGCGTGCGAGAGACCGTCGAACTGACGCTCGACGTCCCGTCCGACGGCTACGCAGTGGTGGTCGCTCGGTCGTCGGGCGGTGGCCCCGGGGTCGTCCTGGGCGGGGCTTCTCCGCGGGCGTTCACCAATCCCATTCTTCTCGACGCCGACGGGGGGGGCTACGACTCGCCCCCGCTGGCGGACCGTGCGTCGTCGACGCCGGCCGACCTCCGGAGCGCTCCCCGAAAACATCGCCATCCGCACCGCCAGGGGCACCGGCATCTCCGCGGCGAGTCCCCCGACGGGGCGTCGAAGCGAGATCTCGAACGTCGACTCCGAGAGGTGTTCGAGCGGCTCCAGCCCCACCTGTAGTCTCCGGGAGCCGACCGAAAGGCGGTACGATCGGGCAAGGGGGGCCCGATCCGGTGCGGCCCGGGTTTCGGGCTGCGAGCGGGCGTCCGGGACCACCGTGCTACCGGCGTGGTCGGGGCCCGCCCCGTCCGAGGTCGAGGATGCTCCCCGCGCCCGGGGCGCCCGCGTTCGCGACTCACTGTGCGCCGACCTCGCTGGCGATGGTGTCCATCAGCCCCTCGAACAATTCGCGCTCGACGGCGATCGCATCCTCGATCCCCTCGACGCCGTGACCGGCGAGCAGCTCCAGACACTTCTCCTGGAGCTCCACCCGATGGTCCTGCTCCTCGACGACGATGTTCTGCAACTCCTCCCGGACGGCGTCGTTCGAGCTGATGCCCCGGTACAGCGGATAGACGGTCATCGCGCGGCGTTCGATCAACGTCGTCACCAGCAGGTAGTTCTCCAGCGTGCCCGCGTCCGGGGCGACCTGCGACAACCACTCGGTCGCACGCTCGTCGAGCTGCGAGAAGTAAGCGCGCGCTGCGTCCTCGGCGAGATACTCGTCGACGCGGCCGTTGGCCACGATTTCGGCCAGGCGTTTGAAGGCGAAGGCATGGCGAGCCTCGTCGGCGAGATGGTCGAGCACCTCGGAGAACCGGGGGTGCGTCGAGGCGACGGACTTGCTGATCTTCCGAGCACCGACGTACTCGAGCAGCGAGAGCGTATTCAGCCACCGCGCCTCCGTGTCGGCCTCCTCGGCGATCGCCTCGAGGACCTTCTTGACGTGCGAACGCGTCTGCTCGTCCATGTCGACCTGCATCGGTTCATCCCTCTTCGTCGAGTACGGGTGAAGAGCATCGCCCGCCGGCAAACGGATCGCGGCGCCGGCGATGCCCATCCGGATACGTCATCTCGTGGATGTTTCCATCCGGTCGGTCAGTGCCTGCTGTAGGCGCCGGGTCGTCGGACCGACGTCGCCGTCCGCCACCGGCTGGCCGTCGATCTCGACGAGACCGAGAACCTCGGTCAGCGTCCCGGTCAGGAACAATTCGTCGGCCTCGAACAGCTCGTCGACGTGCAGTTTCCGACGCTCCGCCTCGAGGCCGACTCGGTCTGCGGCTTCGAGTACTTCCCGGCGGGTGATCCCGTCGAGTATCCGCCGCGACGCCGGCGGGGTCGCGATGGTCTGCCCGTCGACCGCGAAGACGTTGGTACTCGCCCCCTCGTGGACGATACCGCTCTCCCCGACGAAGAGCGCCTCGTAGGCTCCGGCCCGGCGGGCACGCTCCTTCATCAAGACCTTCGGCAACAGATTGACCGACTTCACGTCGCAGCGATCCCAGCGGATCTCACGGACGGTGATCGCCGACGCACCGGCGGCCCTGAACGAACCGACGTCGCGGCGCACCGCGTCGACCCAGCCGACCAGTGTCGGATCGGTCTCCTCCGGAAAGGCGGCCGATCTCGGGGCCGGGCCACGCGTCAGCTGGAGGTAGATCATCCCGTCGGTGCGGTCGCCCCGCTCGACGAGCTCGCTCGCCACCGAGGCGATCTGCTCGGCCGTCGGTTCCGACGGAAAGTCGAGCTCGTCGGCACTTCGGCGCAGTCGCCGGACGTGGGCGTCGCGCCGAAACAACTCGCCCTGCAGCAGCCGGACGACCTCGTAGACGCCGTCTCCGAAGACGAACCCCCGGTCGCGCACGGAGACCGACGCCTCGTCGAGTCCGGTCCACTCCCCGTCGACGTAGGCGATACCATCCATCGAACTCACCGTTGAGCGCGGGAGCGGGACCCTCCCCCGACTCGACGTCGGGGTTGGTCTCGGTCGAGCACACCGATCGACTAGCGGAACCATCCCGTGTGGCACAAACGGTCCCGACGGTCGAGCTTGCCCGCACCCGCGCGGGCGTACATAGTGAGGGGGCGTACCGGCTCGCTCCCACGGACGGAGCGATCCGGACCGACCATTCGAGCCGACTCCGCCGACTGGATCGGCTCCCGTCTCTCGGGCACGCTCGAGATCGCTGGCGTTCGGTACGTCCGCCGGCCGACCGCAGCTCCCACTCCGACACCGGGCGCGTCGATGCGAAGACTGGCAAGGTCGTCGGCGCTGATCCTCTTCGCCGCGATGTTCCTCGTGGACGCCACTCCGGCCGTCGCCCAGGTCTTCGTCTATCCCCGTCGGCCCGGCCGCACGAACGCACGCTACGACGACTTCGACTGGCGGCATCTCGATCTGTTTACCGGTCCGGGCGCACGGATCGAGACGACCGACCCTGGTCCACGCGGGGGGGCCGAGCCGAAGGCGCTGGCCCGAGACGCCTCGCCGAGCCCGGAGATGACCCCCCGGTTCCCGTCGATCCATCCGGCCGGGACGCCCGCCGTTTCCTCCGATGCGTCCGGCGGGGGCGCCGAGCAGACCGCCGAGTCGGACGGCTCGGCCGGATGGATCGAGAAGGCCGGCGGAATGCGCCTGTACTACTACCGGTCCGAACGAAACGTCGCGCGGTCGGCCTTGCCGATCCTCCGCGAGAGCTACCGCGAGCTGACCTCGGAGTTCGAGTTCGGTCCCCCCAAGACCTTTCCGTTCGTCCTCTACAACTCGTATCAGGAGTTTCTCCAGACGAACCTCTTTCCGATCCAGGAGGGCGTCCTCGGGGTGACCAGTCCCCGCAGTCTCAAGATGACCGTCCCCTATTTCGGGGATCGCCGGCGATTTCGTCGGATCACCGAACACGAACTCGTCCACCAGTTCACCATCCAGAAGGTGCGTTCGGTGGGCCGAAAGAAGGAGACGTTTCGCGACCCGGTCGACCAGATTCCCCTCTGGTTCATCGAGGGGCTGGCCGAATACTACAGTCAGGATGGACTCGACCCGGAGACGGAGATGTTGGTCCGCGACCTGGTCGTCCATCCGGCCCCCGAGCGCGGGTACACGATGCGGGACTTCTTCTCCCAGGGCCCGCGGTCGTACCTCTGGATCTACAAGGTCGGGCAGGCACGGGTGGCCTTCCTCGAGGAGGTGTTCGGCGAGGCTCCAGAAAATCCTCGAGCAGACGTATCGACTCGGACAGGGGCGCTGGAAACAGAACCGACTGTCGGGATTCGAGGCACTCGTCTCCCGCGTGGTCGATACCGAACCGTCGGTCATCGATGCGAAGTTCGAGGAGTGGATCAAGAAGCGCGCCTATGCCAATTACGTCGAGGCGTCCCAGCATTCCGGGGACTTTCCGCGCGTCGAGACCCGCAATCGGTTCGTCCGAGCGCTGGAGACCTCTCGCCAGGGTCATCTCCTCGCCTACAAGACCGTCGATCGTCAGACCGGCCAGCATCGGTTGTTCGTCGTCGACGAACGAGACGTGAAGTCGGAGACGCGTGTCGTCACCGACGGCCGACCCGGATACGAATCCCTCCATCCCCTCGACGAGGCCAATTTCGACGTCGGTTCGAACGCCGCCGTCTTTGCCGCCCGCTCCCGGGGGCGGGACGTGATCTACTGGCACGAGCTCGACCGGCAGGTCGAGTACGTCTCGAAGAAATCGGAGGAGACATCGAAGAAGAAGGGAGAGAAACGCCGATCGAAGGGGGGAGGCGGGGGGAACGGGGCGCAGGCGGACGAGGGGTCGGAGCGGACCGTCGAGTCGGTCGAGATTCACAAGCGCCGTCGCCGGGCGTTTCACATCGCCGAGA
>JBDGRG010000307.1:0-3162 GCA_042218355.1 Bradymonadaceae bacterium | reverse complement strand
GGTCGCTGCACTGGCCGTCCTGTCGTTCGCGGGGTGTCAGAGCCAACCCGAGGCGCGCGAGGACGAGGCACCGACCGAGGACGAGCCCTCCTCGGCGACCACCGGTACGCCCGACAAACTCGCCGACCCGACCGGTTCAGAATCCTCGGACCAGAAGGCGCGCGACCGAGCCCCCGTCTACGAGCTGTCGTCCCCGCCCGAGGAGCTGGCGCGAACCCTCGACGCGTCGTTCGACGACTGGGACGCTCCCCCGCGGGAACTGCACGGCGGTTCGGCGGTCGACACGGGGGCCCGGTTTCGCGACGGTGGGAGCGACGCGAGCTTCGCCACCGCCACCCACAGCGACGGCGGGCATTTCTACCTGGCGGTCGAGATCCGCGACGATACGGTGATCGACGCGGGCTCGAAGAAACCGTTCCCCGACGGCTTCGTCGTCTGGCTGCGCGATCCGGGGTTGGCCCAACTCCGACGGCGGCTGCCCGACGCCTGGACCGGACGGCGGCGTATCCAGCCGCAGATCGGCATTCTGTTTACCCCGGACGGTCAGTTCTGGGCCCGAAGTTCCGACCGCACGCAGACGGACCTCTACCGCCGGGCGGTCGATGCGGCGGCCACACATACCGATCGTGGATGGCGGGTCGAGGTCGCACTCGAAGTCAGCGTCCTCCGCGACGTCTCTCGACTGCCGCTGGAGACCGTCGAACTTCGCTACGAGCTGCTGGATGGCGACACCCCCGACCGACGGGGAGTCCAGACTCGCCTCTCTCACCCCGAAAAAAGTGACGACGAGTGGTCGTACGAACGGCACGAGCTCGGAGGCTGGCTGCCGTACGACGAGGCTCGCGGCGTCCCCGGTCCCGCGCGACTCGGCCGATGGCAGCACCGTGATCGGACCTGGCAGTGGCGTTCATTCGAGTACCGGCCCGAGGGTTGGCACCGACTGGACGATCTGTCGCCGGTCGAATCCGCGCTCAGCCAGGACGAGGCGTTCACGGAGCGTTGCAACCGCGCTCGTCGAGCGGTTCGCGTTGTCGCGGCGTGGGGATCGCGGGACCGCAACGTGCTGGCCGCCCTCGCACTCTGCGCGCCACGGGCATCCGGCGACTGTCCGGCCGACGCCCAGGCACACCTGTACCTCGTGAAGCTCGCCAAGAACGACGGCACCTGGTCCAGCGACGCCATCGCAGCCGCGGCACCGGAACCCTTGCCGCGGTGCGCCGACGCTCCGGCGCCGAGAAAACCCTATACGAAGTCCTTCTCGTTGCTGCCCCTCGGGATGCTCGACGCATCCCTGTGGGCGGTCGGCTGGCATCGTCGAGACGAACGCCCCGGGTATCTGGAGACGGCCAGTGGCGTCTGGTTCGTCCGCCCGGGGGGCTCGCCGTCGACTGTCGGGCGGGCGACGACCGGGTTCAACCGCGCGAGCACCCGCGATCGCACGGTCGGAGAGAGCGAAGTGTACCTGACACCGGTCGACGACCGACCGGGTGTCGACATCTGCGGGGTGACCATCGGCGCGAACAGGCCTGCCGAGGCCTGAACCGCGACTGCCGGACGGTCGAACACGGCGAAGGAGTGCGGTTGAACATCCGGTTGTGGAAGCAAAGCGACGATCGGTTCGAGCAGTATCTGATGGCCAAGCATCCGAACTGCCGGGGGACCTTCGACTTCGACGAACGCCGCGCCTACATGCTGTATCATCGAGGCGACCGGCTCGGGGCGCTACCGTCTCCGAAGATGGAGGCTGGCGAGTAGCGAGATGCAAGAGGCGAGAAGCCCTCGCCGATCGGCGGGTGACGCGGGCCGGGCTGACGGGTCGGAGGCAGCGAGGTATCGAGAGACTGAGGTATCAGGGTATCGAGGTATCGCGGGTCTGCGATGCCGTTGGAGCTATCGGAACGTCTGGGGTCGACGGAGCGCGAGATGCTGTGAGCGACAGACCGCGCGCGGAAGGCGAATCGCATCGGTGGTTCGAGGCCCCGAGTCGGTTGGCCGAGCAACACGCGCCGCAGGGCAGGCCGGGTCCCCCATTCCCTATTCCCCATTCCCTGTTCCCTGTCGATTGAGTAGCCCCCGCAGCAGGCGTTCGGGCTGGTCGACCGAGCGGATGTAGTACTTGGCGCGCAGCAACTGGCGTTCGTCGTCGGTCAGGTCCCCCTGGCGGTCGGGACCGCGTCGGCGTCGGAAGATCCGGTCCAGGCAGAGCGCGGCACTGACAGAGATGTTGTAGCTCTGGACGAAACCTCGGATCGGAAGGACGACGCGTTCGTCCGCCGCCTCGAGTACGGCGTCGGAGACCCCGTCGTGTTCGTTGCCCCAGACCATCGCCGTCGGCACGGAGAGGTCGAACTCGTCGATCGATGTCGTCGCATCGAGATCGGTCGCACAGATCCGATATCCTCGACGGCGAAGGACCTCGATGCAGCTCTCCGGGCGCTCCCACCGCTCGATGTCGAGCCACTTGTCCGCTCCCTGAGTCACGCGATTCGCCTCCTTGAAGTGCTCCTGTGACTCGACGACGTGGACCGACTGGAAGCCCATCGCCTCGGCCGACCGCAGGACGGCCGAGACGTTTCCCCGGTCGTAGAGGCCGTCGAGGACCGACACGACGTGGTACGTTCGGTGCTCGAGCACGTCCTCGATCCGCTGGCGGCGGCGCTCGGTCAGCCGGTCGGCGAGCAGCTCGACGATCGTTGCCGCCGACAGTTCCAGGTCGCCGACCTCGATCGGTCCCTCGTCGGGCGGGCGACGCATCTTCCCGGTGGGTTCCGGATGTTCGTCGTCCTCCATCGTCATTCCGGCTCGAGACGTGAGAGGTCAGCGGCGCTCGACGCGACATGCGGGAGGCGAGAAAGTCGATTGCACTCCCGTCGACGTGGGTGGAGCATCCTTGCTCGAGAGGTTGTCGAGGCGTCAAGCGAGGTGAGTATACCGAGTGCGCAGCGTCGACTGTCGGGTCGGGAGTACCCGTGGTCGTATAGATCGAAAGCACGGTGCGCGCCAGTCATGCCGGTCACGTTTTGACCGTCGGTGCGCCGGGCATGCTGGCGACCGGCGCCAGCGGTGGGCTAGAAGCCCGATGCAGATAGACTCCACGTCGCAGTTAGCGGCTGATTCGGCGACCTCGTCGGTCGCTCACCCGTCGACATATCCTCCGGATAT
>JBDGRG010000306.1:582-2400 GCA_042218355.1 Bradymonadaceae bacterium | reverse complement strand
CCGACGGCCTGCGCGCATTCGACATCCTGTCGCGGACCAACGGGCGCCGCACGACGGATCGATTCGAGATCTACCCGCCGCCCGACGTCACAGACAGCCGAATCGAACTGGTGTTCTTCACGCGCGGGATTCGCTATCTGGAGGATGAGTTGCGCGAGCGGTGGATTTCGGGTCGCCCCCCCGAGGAGCCGCTGGAATTGGAGCCCGACACCGACAATCCCGTCGACCCCGACGCCCAGTGGATCGTCGACGGCGGTGGGGCGAAGATGGGATATCTCCCGTGGTACTACACTGCGTCCTTCGCTGCGCTGGTCGAACGCGGCGTGCACTGCGACCTGAGCGTCCGACAGCACAACCGCGAAAGCACGTACCCGCAGTATCGATTTCTCATCGAGTTCGAGGCCGACCGGCCGCCGGACTGGGAATTCCCCGACTCCGAACTGTATGCCCCGGTCGACAGTGCCGACACCGAGGGCTTCGACTTCGAAGCTGCCTGAGCCGCGCTACCGTACGCTGTCCGGCCTTGCGAGACGACCTCCGATCGTACGCGCGTCCCTCCGACTGCAACCCATGACCACCACCCGCGACATCGTCCAGAAACTCTGGTCGTTCTGCGACATCCTCCGCGACGACGGCGTCACCTACCACGAGTACGTCACCGAGCTGACGTACCTGCTGTTCCTCAAGATGGCCGAGGAGACCGGCCGGCAGGAGGACGACGACGTCGTCCACATCCCCGAGGGCTACCGCTGGGCCGACCTGGTCGAGCGCGACGGCAACGAGAAACTGCGGTTCTACCGCGAGATGCTGATCGAGCTGGAGGATTCCGGCTCGGAACTCGTCCAGCAGATCTACCAGAACGCCCAGACCACCCTGCGCACGCCGCGTAACCTCGAGAAGCTGGTGACCAACATCGACCAGCTCGACTGGTTCTCGGCCCGCGAGGAGGGGCTGGGGGACCTGTACGAGGGGCTTCTGGAGAAGAACGCCACCGAGTCGAAGACCGGGGCGGGGCAGTACTTCACCCCGCGCCCGCTGATCGAGGTGATGGTCGAGCTGGTCGACCCCGAGGCGGGCGAGGTCGTGCAGGACCCCGCCGCCGGGACGGGCGGGTTCGTCATCGCCGCCGACCAACACGTCAAGGAGAAGACCGACGAGCTCTTCGACCTCCCCGAGCAGGGCCAACTGTTCCAGAAGAAGGAGGCGTTCCGGGCCGTCGAGCTGGTGCCCGACACCCACCGGCTGGGCCTGATGAACATGCTCCTGCACGACATCGAGGCCGACTACAAACTCGGCGACACGCTCTCGCCGCTTGGCGCCGAGCTCGACCTCGCCGACGTGATCCTGACCAACCCGCCCTTCGGCACCTCGCGCGGGGGCGGCGAGCCGACCCGCGACGACTTCACGTTTCCGACGTCCAACAAGCAACTCGCCTTCCTGCAGCACATCTACCGCGGGCTGGCGCCCGGGGGACGGGCGGCGGTCGTCGCGCCCGACAACGTGCTCTTCGAGGATTCGACCGGTCAGAAGGTCCGCACCGACCTGATGGAGAAGTGCTCGCTGCACACGATTCTGCGTCTGCCGACGGGGATCTTCTACGCCCAGGGCGTCAAGACCAACCTCCTCTTCTTCACCCGCGGCGAGACCGACGAGGCCAACACCGACGAGGTCTGGATCTACGACATGCGGACGAACTCGCGCACCTACGGCAAGCGCAATCCACTGGAGCGCGAGGACTTCGACGACTTCGTGCAGGCCTGGGGCGAGGACGTGGGCGCCCCGTGGGAGGGCGACTTCTCGGCCCGCGAGCAGACTTGG
>JBDGRG010000306.1:0-572 GCA_042218355.1 Bradymonadaceae bacterium | reverse complement strand
AGCATGACGGCCCGGTGCCGGACGAACTGCGGCACGACAACCTCGACATCACGTGGCTTCGCGACGACGACGTCGAGCGCGCCGAGGACCTGCCGCCCCCGGAGGACCTCGCCGCCGAAATTTTGGGCGAACTCCGCCAGGCGACCGAGGAGATGGAGGCGCTGGTCGACGACCTGGAGGATGGCCCGACGCCGTAGCCAGAGCCTCTGGCTCTGGTGAGGAAATCTCCGCTCTCCGACCTCCGCTCTCCGCTCGACGTCTACAATGCCGTCCGCTCGCCCCCCGAAATCTCCGCTCTCCGCTCGACGTCTACAATGCCGTCCGCTCGCCCCTCGGAATCTCCGTTCTCCGACCTCCGCTCTCCGCTCCACCTCTCGGATGGTGGACCCATTCAGACCACGATGGGCGCGAATGCGAGCCCCGGAACCCGGCGACAGCACGTAGTCGGCGGCGCAATCGTAGATCGGAGGGCCGATTGGTTGTCTGAGCCCGCGAAGCGGGCGACAGTACGTAGCCGGGGGCGAAGCCCCCGGATCTCAGGTCGATCACGGAATTTTTACTTTGAGCCCGCG
>JBDGRG010000305.1:11353-12224 GCA_042218355.1 Bradymonadaceae bacterium | reverse complement strand
GCGAGGTTCGGGGGATCGGGCCGTGGACCGCTCAGTCGTTGATGCTGCGGCGCAATCGCTCCGACGCGCGCTTCCCCTCCCACCGTTCGAGCGGCAACGAGAAGGGCATCCGGCGGTGGATCCTGCAATCCTACGACATGGACCCGCACGAGACGCCCGAGGAGGAGTGGCAGCAACTTCGCTCGAACTGGGATGGCTTCGAGGCGCTGGTCTCGCAGTACCTGTACTACGACTGGGTCGTCGGTCGGGACGAAGGTGCGTGACCGGGCCGATTGTGCGTCCGCTCCGCCTCTCGTATCCTGGGTATACGCAGTCTTCGTACGATTCGGGGTTTGCGTTTGCGCGGGGATCGACAGTGCGATGGTTGCCCTTCACTTCGACGATTTTTCTCCTCGGGAGTGCTATGCTCCTGTGCGGGGCCGGTTGTCCGGGTAGTTCGAGCCCGTCCGCGTCGGACGCCACACCCCGAGATGGCACTGCCGCTGGCGAGACGTCGACTGCCGACACGTCCGACGCCACTATCCCGCAGGATGCCCCGACCGACACCGCCGAGGCGACGCCCTGCTGCGTGCCCTCCAAGGGCTGTCGCATGTTGACGCCTACGGCTTGTGCGTCTCGTAGCGGGAGCGTCTTCAGTACCGTCGCCGAGACGTGTGCAGCCGCGCCTCCGTGTTCGAATCGGATCGCCTGCTGTGTGAAGGGCCCACAGAACTGCGAGATGCGTTCGCCGGCCAACTGTCGACCGTCCGACGGTCACGAGCCTCGTCGACAGGCGAGCTGTTCCGACGATCCCTGCGCAGAGGCTCCGGATCTGTTGGCTTGCTGTCGGTCGGGCGGAGGTTGTCAGACTCTGCGCGCGTCGACGTGCCGA
>JBDGRG010000305.1:0-11343 GCA_042218355.1 Bradymonadaceae bacterium | reverse complement strand
CAAGGTGGAATCCCTATCGACGGCGCCACCTGTATGGATCAGCCGTGTGCGAAACTCGGAGGTTGCTGTGGCTTGTCGGGAGGATGCCGGCAGACGCTGAAGTCCGAATGCAAAAAGAAGGGCGGAACCTTCAATTCGGAACTAAGTTGCTCCGAGGGGGCGTGTCGCGACCCCCAACCCTGTTGCACGCGCACCGGCTGCGAGATGAAGCACCCGACCTTCTGCAAACGACACGGCGGTCGCGTGGTGAAGGGCAAGAGCTGCTCGACGGTCGACTGTCCGACGTTCGCCTGCTGTGACGGCGAATCCTGCACGATGCGGGCCTACCACAAGTGCAGGTGGATCGGCGGGAAGCCGTTCTGGGGAAAGGACTGCAGCTCGAATCCGTGCAGCCAGCCGACCGCCTGTTGCGGTCGGACCAGTTGCAGCATCGAGAAAGCGGGCAAATGCGACGGCATCGTCGAGTTCGGGAAGTCCTGTTCGTCGGACCCCTGCTCGAGCAAGCGAATCTGCTGTTGCCCGAGGCGGGGTTCGAGACCCCTGACGCCTGCTCACGAGCGCTGGTGCCGGCGATTCAGCCAGACCTACGGCGGCGAGCCGCCGTGCAGCGACAGGGCTGTCTGTGACAGGGGGTTCGGGCGGGGCGCCTGCTGTTTCGAGGGCGAGTGCCGGGACGACGTCCCAGCCGGGCGCTGCGTGAAACTGGGCGGACGGCCGCACCGAACCAAGAGCTGCAGCCAGGTCACCTGCGGCAAGAAGACCGCGTGCTGCAACTCCGGAAACTGCACGATGAAGACCGCGTCGGCGTGCCGGTCGTCGGGCGGAACGCCGAAGACCAAGCGGGCGTGCTGGACCGATCCGTGCTGAATGCCGAGCGGTTGTAGGCGGCCGCCGGTGGTCGCCGAGCTACCGCGACGGCCCCGTCCGGCTGTCGACGTGGAATTGCCCCCAGATCGTGGTGGGACGCGACGGACAGTAGTCGGGCGCCGGTTTGGAGTCCTCGGCCGGCGGGTGGCCGCTGGCTTCGAGTTTTTGTGCCACGACGTGGATCTCCAGCGAGCGGCCGTGCTCGCCCTCGTTGGTTCGCCGGGCCCAGCCCTGGACCGCGTCGACGTCGTAGACGCATTCGTACGGGCCCGCGATGTTGCCGAAACGGGCGCGGAACTGTTCGACGCGGTTCGACAGATCCCAGCGGTTGAAACCCTCCGCGGGATCGAGCGGTGCGCGGAGGACGAGCTTCGCGCGGGCTCCACCGTCGGCGATCTCGTCCCAGCCGAAGTCGAACTCGATGACGTATCGCCGCGAGCGCTCGGATTCCGGTCCCAATCGGACTTCGTTGCGGATCTTTATCTCGGGCTCGATGCCGCCGTAGGGGAACTCCGACATCGACTTGCCGGCCAGACACCGCTGACCCTCGTCCGGCTCGAGGCACCCGCCGAACGTCCGGTAGGTGGCGCACGCGTCGATCTGGGTACTGTCGACCTCGAGTCGGCCGTCTGGCTTCCGGTGGCCGTCGGAGGAGGGTGCATGGAGTCGCCCGGACAGGTCGGCGATCGCGAGGTGTGCGTCGCGCTTGGCGTTTTTCTGGGGCGAGCGGATCAGTTCCGATTTGTCGAAGGCGTCGGCTGTCCACCGGGCCGCGTGAGTCGAAGACCTCGTGGGCGACCTGCAAGCGCCCGGTCCGGGCTGGCGGTCGGCGTTCGTCGCGAAGTCGACGTAGAACATGTCCCCAGTTTCGCCGCCATACATGTAGAGCCCACGGGCGTCGACCGGCTCCGGCCCCGACGAACCGTCGGGTCCGTCTGCGTCCGGGCCGACCTCTCCTCCGGTGTCAAAATCGGGCTGGGTGGAGGGGGGAGCATCGGATCTGACGTCCGGTCCGCGGGGGCCGACGTCTCCGTTCAGCGGCCAGTCTCCGGGAGCGGAGCGGTTTGAACAGCCGCCAGCGGCGAACAGCAGAACGAGTCCGACCAGTGCGAGGTCGGCGGCATTTTCCCGCATGGGTGATCGAACGTAGAACTCGTGCACAGCCGGGCCTCTCGATGCTGGAATTCGATACGGTCGGAGCAGACGACGTCAGAATTCTGAGGCGGGTCTCTCGTGCCTGTCGACTTACAGCGGTGACTGACCGGTAGATCGTCGGGAGCGTGGAGCCACCCGGCCATGTTGTTGAGCAAAGGGCGTTCCAACCGGCGGAACGCAGGATGGACGGTCGGCCTCGATCCGGGCGTCGGTTCGCTGGGCGACGACAGCCAGAGACGAGTTTACGGGAGGATCGCGAAGTTCTGGACCCAGCGCGGGCGGCCATTGCACTCGGCATAGCCGAAACCGACGGCGTCGAAGGATTCTCGGAGGATATTCTCGCGGTGGCCGGGGCTGTGCATCCAGCCGCGGTGGACGAGGCGGGCATTCGGATGGCCCGCGGCGACGTTCTCTCCGCCCCCGCGGACGGGGTCGCTACCGTACGCGTCGGCGATCCGGTCGGCCGGACGACTCCCGTCGGACCCGCGGTGAGCGAGGAATTTGCCCTGACACATGTCGCGAGCGTGGGCCTCGGCCGAGCGATTCAGGTGTGGATCGCAGGGGAGCGGGTCGAGCCCGTGTTCGCGACGGGTCTGGTTGAGCAGGCGGAGCAGGCGGTCGTGGGGCTGTCGGCCGCACTGGCGGACACTCGAGGTCCGGTTCGCGCTCGACGATCCGGACTGTTTGTTCGGTGGGCTTTTATGCTGCGGCGGTGACTCGCCTCGCAACGGTCGCTCCTTCGTTCGGCTCCCCTTTGCCTCGCCGTCGCCAGAGCCGGGCTCCCCACGTTGGCTATTCGACGCTTCGACTTCGCGGGCCGTGCGGTCGTCCGCCGGGTCCTCGGGCTCGTTTGTCTGCGGTTGTTGGTCGTCGTCCGCCGAGCCGGTTGTTTCTCGCCTCTGCGGAGCGCCGCGGTCGTCGTCCGACGACGACGGCGACTCCCCGCCGGTCGATTCACCCGTCCCGTTGGAGTCGGTCGATTCCCCGGACTGTTGCTCGAGGGTTCGATCCAGTTCGTCGAAAGCCTGTTCAGAGCCGACGACTCCCGATCCCTTCGGGCCGTCGACTGCCTCGTCCTCGACGCTCGGAGCTTTGTTGCCGGTTTCGTCGAAGTACTCCTCGGGTTCGCCGAACTGGGCCTGGAAGTGGGCGTCGGGGAACTGTGGCGCGTCGTCTTCGGCCTGCACTTCACCGGACGCCGGACCTTCGTCGGGTTCAGTCTCGGCGGCGAGGTCCGCGGCGACCAGCGGGAGGACGACGGACGCCGATATCGCTGCGAGTCTCCGTCGGTCGGGCACGGAAGCCTCCAGTCTGCATGGGTGTCGCCGAGTTGGTCGGCGAGGCGTCGACAGTTTGGTTCGCCCGCCGCTCCGACGCAACCGGACGGGATATTCACTGCTCGCCAGACACTGGATTCCGGCGGCTGACTCGTGTGTGTCTCAAATCTCCGATCTCCGACGTCTGATCTCCGTTCTCAGTTCTCCGAATGCGCGCGGCACAGGCGTTGGAAGTTCGCACCAGCGCTGCGTGTCTCTCCGGGGTATCCGCCGTGACTTTCAAATTCGACGCAACGATCGCTGCTGAAACGGCGATCACAGACATGGAGAGGGTTGCCTCGACGTCCGGCCGTTCGCGGTTGAAGCGGGACTACCCATCAGGGGCGGGGGGCGTCGCCACCCGCGGCTCGTGAGATATCGGGTCGCGCGGACCCTCTTGGCCGGCACCGGCCGGGCGGCGCGCACACGGGCGCGCCGGGGGGCCACATGTGGGCACGTGTGTCTGCGCGCTGCGCGCCAGGGCGGTGCCGCGGTTCGATGCCATCCAGCTGGTCGATCGCTGACTCCGCAGCTCCGTCATGCGAACCCTCGCTCCTACAGAGCCCGCGTCCGTCCCCGTGAGACGACGTCGGCATCCCACCGGTTCCCGGGCGCCGTCGAGGTCAGCTGCAGATGAAGGGCGCGACAGTCACGGCTCCCGCCTTCACCTCGATGTTGGGAGCGCTGCCGCCAGCGGGGTAGAGCCTGCAGGTCTCGCCGCCGGGCGTGTCGATGGTTGGAGTCACCTGGCCCGGTTCGACATTGGGAAACGACACGAAGCTCTGCTCGCCGGGATCGATGCGGGCGTTGGCATCGACACCGTTGGTGCTCAGGGTGATCGCCTGGTCGTGAGAGGCCCCGATGTCGACCGAGGCGCCGGTTAGCGGCTGGAGGTTTTCAGTATCGACGCCGACGACGAGGATGCCCTCGTCGGAGTCGATGCTCACGCCGACGCCGCCGAAGACCTGTGAGGTCGTCACCTTCGAGGCGACGAACGTGATGTAAGGAAAGCCCTGATGGCCCGACCGTCCGACCAGCCGATGATCACGGAAACCAGATTTGTTCGCGCTGATCGTGAAACGTTCGCCCGCCAGAACTCGTACCGTGGCTCTCCCCTCTCCGTCCGAGGTCCGGGACTGGTTTCGATAATGGACCTCCGCGCCGCTCAATCCGCCCCCGAGCGCCGTCTGGAGTTGCACGCGGACGGGAACGGACTGGGGCCCCGGCCCCCCGTCGGTGAGCGTATCCGGCAGCGTGCGCGCGTCGTTTCCATTTGCGCCATCGGCGGAGGACGCGTCCGTCCCGCCGTCGAAGGTCATCGGTTCGTCGTCGGTGGCGTCCGCCGCGCATCCCCCGAGCAGGAGAATGGCCGAGAGGAGAGGGGTCGCGGCGAGCGGAGGACCGGCACGGAGCATGGGGCGTCGGTGGGGTACTGGGTGGAATCGAGCGGTGCGTCGTCTCGACGACGAGATTCGCGTCGAGTCGCCGCGTGGCGAGATCAGGGGGTGGTCTCGAACGTCAGCCGTCGGATCTGTCGGCCGGGAAACCGGCCCCCCTTGAAGTTCGAGTCGACCTGTCCGGGGCGGGACCGTTCGACAGTCAGCTCGGCCTCGCACGTGTCAGGGGTCTCCTCGTCGTCGTCCAGTGCGAGTGTCCCGGCGGGAAAGGTCGCGCTGCCGTCGGTCAGTTTGCGCTGGTACGAGCCCTCGAGGCAATCCGCGGCGATCGAGGCCGTGGTGCGCTCGTCGCTCGGCGAGTCGATGTCGACCTGGATCGCCTCGTCCCGCCCGATCGAGGTGCCGTCGGTGGGCGAGGTGATCGAAAACGGTGGGGGCATGGTCGTCATGGTTTCGGTGGCGCTGCCGAATCCTTTGCAGTCGTCGCCGTCGTGGGACCGTTTGAAGGCGATCCGGATCGGTAGGCCGGCCCGATTTTCGTCGACGCTCGCGACGTATCGGACCTTCTGGCCGACGTCGGGCGACGTGCGAGTCGGCTCTACCGACCGACCGGCGATGTAGTAGACCAGTTCGTCGCCCCCGGAGAGGTCGACATAGGTATTCGAGTTCGGCCCCCCGGTGCGCAGAGCCGTCGAGATCTGGATACTCTCCGAGTCGCGCGCCGTTGCCTCGGCGTCGAGCCAGATCCCGGACGTTTTGACCTTTTTCGAGTCGATCGCCTCACCGCATCCTGCGGTGGCGAATGGAAGGCAGATGCACCAGCAGAGCAGGAATCGGCAGACCACGACGTACCTCTTCGAATCCGATCGAACGGACAGGGCGACTCGGCCGCCTCCGTGTACCGAGACCTGCCTCGCCGCGCAACGTCAGGGGGCGGGCCGGCTCCGAGTCGCAGGCACCTCTGCGACCGGCGGGCGTGGCCCCGAATTCGACCGGCCCGCCGGGATCGTTTGGCGGGGATCGCACCGAACGCTGGGTCAGGCCAGCGTGTCGACGTATTGCGACCGAGGACGGATCAGCCGGCCGGTTCGGCGCTGTTCCAGAGCGTGGGCCATCCACCCGGCTGAACGACCCACCGTGAAGGTGTTCGTGAACAACTCGGGGGGCACCCCGGCTGCCTCGAGCAAGACGGCGGTGTAGAATTCGACGTTCGCTCGGAGCTCCCGGTCGGGATGTCGTTCGGCGAGGAGCCGCTGGGCGGTCCGTTCGACCTCGCGGGCCAGGTCGAGGCGGCCGCCGACAGTGTCGCTGCCGCGCAGCTGCTCGACCGCTCGCTCGAAGACGTCGGCTCTCGGGTCACGGGTTCGGTAGACCCGATGGCCCATGCCCATGATCCGCTTCCCGTCGTCGAGGCGGTCCGACAGCCACTGCTCGGCGTCGCCGGCCTCGTCGATGGCGTCGAGCATGTCGAGGACGGGGCCGGGCGCCCCGCCGTGGAGCGGCCCCTTGAGAGCGCCGACGGCGCCGGCCGCTGCGGAGATCAGGTCTGCTCCCGTCGAGGTGATCACGCGAGTCGTGAAGGTCGATGCGTTCAGTCCGTGGTCCGAGACCGCCACGAGGTACTGTTCGACGGCGTCGGCGGCCTCCTCGGGGGCGGAGTCGCCATGCAACATCCGAAGGTAGTCGGCGACGTGTGCGAGCGCCGGGTCGGGTTCGACCGGCTCTTCGTCCCGCCGGAGCCGCCACCAGGTCGCGGTTGCCGTCGCTGCCGCCGCGACGACGCGAACGGCGTCGAGTCGGTCGTCGCCGGACGAGGGAAGGGCGGCGACTGCGGCACGGAGTGACGCCATCGGGTCGTCGAGGAGGGCGACCGCTGGGTCGGAGCCACCTGCGAGGCGATCGAACGTTGCAGCGCGTGCCCGGCCCAGCTGGCGCTGCCAGTCCGGTCCGTCGACGGACGCCTTCGGCCCCCGATCGCTGTCGGCCCGCTCGAGTAGCAGACCCAGGATCTCCTCGAATGTCCGAGCCTGGGTCAGCGTTCCCACCGGTTCGCCGGCGATGGTCAAACGGCCGTGTTCGCCGTCCACGCGGCTGAGCCGTGTTCGGGTGACGACGACGTCCTCGAGTCCGTCGTCGATCTCGTCTCGCTGGTGTCGGTTGCCCATGACGTGGTCCTCGGAAGTAGAGTCGATACTCCAGCCTCGACGCGCAGACCGGAGCCTGACCGTGTCGGGCGCGGCTGCTAAGGTTGAGTGGTCGATCAAGTCGGGCGGTCGAGGACGAAGACGCGGAGATACGAGTGGAGTATCTGGATTCGGACGAGGCGGCGGACTTTCTGGGAGTCGAGACCTCCACGCTGTACGCGTACGTCAGTCGAGGCTTGCTCGAGAGCGTGCAGGGTGAGGGCCGGCAGCGTCGTTATCGCAAGTCCGACCTCGAACGTCTGCGTCGCCGCAAGGTCGCGCAGTCCAGCGACGGTCCGGACGCTGCCGATGCGATGAGTTGGGGACGGGCGAGCATCGAGACCCGGGTCGGCGGCATCGGGCCGATGGGACCGACTTACCGGGGTGAGCGTCTACAGTCCCTTCTGAACGACGGGCGGACGTTCGAGGAGGTCGCGAGCTGGCTCTGGTGCGGGGAGTTCCGAAGTTGGACGCTCGACGCCGTCGGGGAGCCTCGGCTCGAGGGGGGAACCGTGGACTCGACCGTCGAGGGGTTGCGATTGGCTGCCGAGTCGATCGACCGCGCCGTCCTCTCCGACGCCGGGAGCGGCGTTGTCGGGCGAGCCCGTTCCCTGATGTCGGGTGCGATGAACCACGTCGGATACTTCGCAGCGTTGCTGGCACGCGCCGACGTCGAGGGACGTCGGATCGCAGAGGTTCTCGGTGACATGCTCGATCTGAACGACGGTCGCGACATTCGCCGGATGGTCGACCGGGCACTGGTCGTCTGCGCCGATCATGGGCTCAACGCGTCGACGTTCGCCGGTCGTGTCGCCGCCTCGACGGGGGCGGCCCTGCGCGCTGCGTTCGTCGCGGCACTTTCGGCCTTCGGCGGCCCCCGCCACGGCGAGCAATCTCGAGAGCTCAGACGAATCGTCGCCGGGGTCGACGGCGAGGCGGACGCCGAACGGATCGTCGCGGGGCACCTGGAGCGTGGGGAGCCGTTGCCCGGATTCGGCCATCCTCTGTACGAGCACGGCGACCCGCGATTCGGAATGTTGCGGCACGCGGCCGAGGAACACGGATCCGGTGCCGGCGGGTTCGCAGACCTGGACGCGCTGTGTGGTGCGGCGGAGGAGGCTGAGATGCCACCTCCGAATCTCGACGCAGGATTGGTTGCGATCTGTGAGGCCGTGGATGCGCCGGTCGGAGCGGGGCCGCTTTTATTCGCTACCGGTCGGTCGGCCGGCTGGCTGGCGCACGCCATTGAACAGCGCCGGCGCGGCGAGTTGCTGCGGCCTCGGTCGGTCTACGCCGACGACTGACGTGCCGATGGGGGTCATCCGTCGTCGCAGCGCGGGTCCTGCTGCTGGAGCACTCGGATCGTGTCGCCGCCGATCGGAATGTCGGGGCAGCCGTGGTCGCGCTCACAGACGAAATCCCACTTGGGAGCGGCCTGCGAATGGCAGTCCGCGCAGTTCCCGCCGAATCGGTTCTCGACGTCGGTCGTTCCCCGGTCGACGATGCGAGTCGTGTCCTCCGTGGGCTCGAGCACGAAGAACTCCCAGTTGTTCGTCTCGGGCGACCAGCCCGGGCGGTGTTTGAACATCGCTTCGCGCGGGACCAGTTGGATGAGGGTGCCCGGAGGATATCGACCGCCGTCCTCCGAGCGGGCGACGTCGACCGCCGGCGCCGTCGGCCCGTTGGTTCTCGTGATGTAGAATCGACGGACTTTGGTCCAGTTGCGAATGCACTCGAACGTCTGAGACGTCGGTCGGAGCGGCTCGTCTGCGTCGGCGGTGTCCGCGACCGCCGCGTCCTCGGGGGAGGGCGCGGAGGACTCGCCGTCGCAGCCTCCCCAGACGACGGCCAAAAGGGCGAGGGCGGCCGTGTCTCGGAGAGCGAGAGGGTGCGTGGAAGGGGGCATCGGCCACCGGGGACGGAGGTCTGTGCGAGTGCTGCGCTACGAGGGTAGTCCACCTGGGGCGCGCATCCCAATCGAATGTAATGCGAGGGATCGGCGCCGCTCGGATCAGATGGTCGGACAGCCCTTCTGAGTGCAGGAGGTCTCGACCCGGATAGTCGCCCGGACGCAGACTGGCTGGCCCTCGGCGAGGTCACTGCCGGTCATGCTCGTTCCGGTCGAGAACGAGCGTCGGTCCGAGCAGGCCGCCGGCGGCTGGTCGGGGGGCTCCGTCGATTCGACCCGGAGGTCGTAGTCGTAACCCTCGCCCTCGATCGTCGGAGCCGTCCGCGAGGCAACCTCGCCGACGATCCAGTGCTCGCCGCGCGGATAACGATAGGGTTTCGAACCGATCTCGCATTCCCCGCCCGTTCTGCCTCCCCGGAGCCGCAGACTTCCGGGTTCGTGTGGTTCGAGCAGCCGGTAGTTTCGCCCGCAGTCGTTGCAGCAGCCGTCGAAGGCGTTGCAGCCGGCGCTTCCGGTCCAGACCGCCAGCACGAGTGCCGCGAGTGCGGAGGCGTTGGCGTCGGACCGTTTCGTGTCGATGACGTTCACGTCTGTACCGGGCAGTTCGTCGACCGAATAGTCTCGCCGAAAGTCTGCACCCGAGTCATCGCACGCCAAGGGCTCTCACCTTTCTGTATCGGCGGCGTGCGTAGTCATTGACCGTCAGGGACATTGCCATGGGCTGAGTGGTGAGTGGGGCTGTCGGCTCACTGGGACCTGTCTCGGAGAGTCCGAGCTTCCATCCGGAGCTAGATTCTAAAGTCCAAATGTCGAGCACTTGTTCCCGGCTGTCGACTGCTGTCGAATTCACACCCGTGATTCAAATTCGACGCAACACTCCGTGCCGAATCGTCGATCACAAACATGGAGGGGGTTGCTTCGGCGTCCGGCCGTTCGCGGTTGAAGCGGTTCGACCCATCAGGGGCGGGGGGCGCCGCCACCCGCAGTCGGGTGAAATCGACTGCGCGGACCTCCTTGGCCGGCATCGGCCGGGCGGCGCGCACACGGGCGCGCCGGAGGGACCCACGTGGGCGCGTTTATCTGAAAGTCGGGGGTCGTCTGGGGGGGCGACGTAGCCGGAGGACGGGGACCAGCCCGGCGTCCGGCCGCACGTGAGATGGGCGTTCGAGCGAACAGATTCTGATCGGACGACTCATGCTGGCGAGCGTAAAACGGACACTGTGGTCGTTCCTCGTGAGACAGAGATCGTAGTGGCGTGAGTAACATTGCTCATCCTCGCTGATTTTATCTGATTCATGCACTCGTTCACTCAGTCCCCCGGTTAGACGTTTGGCTGTTTTCGAGTCGATCGAAGGCGTCGGCGATGGCATCGCGGATGGCGCCGGGATGGAGCGTCCAGCCGGTGATGTGACTGGCGTCGAGCCACCGGAGTTCCGAGCCCTTCCAGTGGTGGTGCAGCTGTTCGACCTCTGCCGGTGGGATGAAGGCGTCGTTTTCGGCACCGAGCACGATCGCCGAGTCGGTCTCCGGCGGATCGCCCACGTGGCTGACGGCGAGGCGGTCGAGCAACTCGCGCAGGCGGGTTCGGGGGTCGATCGAGCCGTCGGCGTCCGCGGCCAGCGCCTCCCAGTCGACGATGTCCTGGAGCGGTGAGTCGAGCATTGTCGGTGCAGGGGAATCGCCGGCTGCGCAGGGGATTGCAGCCACCTGGAACGGGGCGACCTGTGCGGCGACGGCGGCCATGATTCCCCCCATGCTGTAACCGGTGACACCGAGACGGTCGTACCCGTCCTCGCGGAACCACTGCATCAGCGAGCGGGTCTCCTCGACGGTGGCGATGTTCATCGTCAGTTGGTCGGTGAACTCCTTCAGAGCCACCCAGAACTGGTCGTTCGGGCGCCGTTCGCCGTAGTACGGGTTCTGGAGGATCAGTGCGGCGATCCCTCGTTTCTTGGCGAGCGGAGCGGCCAGTCGTCGCCGGCTGGCGTAACTGGTGTCGCCCGTCCCGGCGAGGTGGATACAGAGCGGCGGGGGGTTGGGATCGAACGGGTCGGGCGGGAGGAGCAGCTGAAAGTACGCGGTCCGAGACTCGGCCGGCAGCGGGAGCGACATGTCCGGGGATTCGAACCAGCCCTCGTAGAGGTGGTTGCCCCGCCACGTCCGTCGCCCCGGTGAAAAGTGGACGTCGATCGGCTTCGGATCGTCGAAATGGGCGATCCGACCGAGCAGCTGTTCCAGCAGACGGGGCTCTCCCCAGCCGTCCCCGTACAGTTCTTGCAGTCCCGTCAGGGTCGCGAAGGTGCGGTCGATGAAGCTGGAGATCGAGAGCATGGTCGGTCCGGCATCGGGAACCCGTCGGCGGAAAACTAACGACCGGAACGGGGGCGCGCAACGAAACGAGTCGGGGGAGGGCGGAGTCAGACGTGGCCGCCAGGGACGGGGACTGGGCGCTCGGCTTTGCTCTCCCGCTGGCCCGGACCGATTGAGAGGGACGCCCAACGCCGGCGTGTCGGTCC
>JBDGRG010000304.1:0-7158 GCA_042218355.1 Bradymonadaceae bacterium | reverse complement strand
GGTCCTCGCTGTCGGCGACCGGCGCCACGCTCTCCCGTCCGACGACCGTCGCGTTCGACGGCCGCCCCCATCTGATGCTGTCGGCGGCCGACGGCGCTCTGATCTGCCTCGACACCGAGCGCGGCGAGGTTCGCTGGCGGCGGAGCGGCGATCAGACGCCCGGTCACCGCGCGGCGTCCCCGCCCGCACTGATCCGCGTCGACGACTGTCTGTTGACCGTCGGCGACGAGCTGAAACTCCGCACCCTCGACCGGGGCGAACTGCTCCACACCTGCGAGCAGCCGATCGAGTCTCCCGCCTGTCTGGGGACCGCTGCCGAGCTGATGCTGATCCTCGGCGAAGCCAGCGACTCGGAGGAGATCGACGATCGCCTGCTCGGGGTCGACCTCAATCACTTCCTCGCCGAGGTCGACTGAGGATCGTCAGATCCCGAAGAACAGCCGCTTGCCGAAGTCGGTGGGCAACTCGGAGTCGAAGATGCTCTGCGCAGCCGCCCGGATGTCGTAGCGCACCCGGTGAAACCGGAAGGACGACTCCTCGGTGTCGTAGACGCCGTAGCAGGCTCGGTTGTCGTTGTCTCGCGGCTGCCCGATGCTCCCCGCCGTCACGACGTACTTGTGGTCGTCGTCGAATTCGAGCAGCGGGGGTTCGATCTCCTCGGCCCCCGAACCGCGATCGAGCTCGAAGGATTTGGTCAGGTGAGAGTGACCGATGAAATTGACGTGTCCGAGCTCGTCCCAGTCCTGAATCAGGGCGTTCGCCTGCTGCAGATTGAAGACGTAGTCGAACTCCTCGAGATTGACCGGCGAGCCGTGGCTGAAGACGGCCTCCTCCCGGTCCTCGCGGTAGTCGAACGACTTCATCCACTCCCGGTACTGCGACTCGGTCTGCTCGGCGTGCCAGTCCAGTGCCTCCCGGGCCTGCTGGTAGTAAAAGCTGTAGTCCATCCGGCCGCAGACCGCCGCGTCGTGATTCCCGATCACGGTGAAGTCGCAGACGTCCCGGACGATCTCACAGCACGGGTTGGGATCGGCCCCGTAGCCGACGACGTCCCCCAGGCAGACATACGTGTCGATCGGGGGATCGCGCGCCTCGCAGTCCTCGAGAACCGCCTCGAGCGCGTGGATGTTGGCGTGAACGTCGCTGAGAACCCCAATTCGCATGGTGCGGAGTCGACCCGTCGTGTAGGTGGCCTGATTCCCGTCAGTCGAGCGCTCGCGAGGCGGCCCGCTGGACTTCCTCGCTGCGGTCGTTTTCGAGTCGCTCGACGAGCGATTCGTCGCGCTCGTCCAGTTCGCGGATCAGCCGAACGACTCGTTCGTCGACCCCCTCCCGCTGGATCGACTGGCGCAGCGTCGGGAGAATTTTGTCCTCGTATCCCGCCAGTGCCCGGGCCATCTTCTCGACGTCGAAGTCGCGACTGTCATCCCGGTAGGTCCGGACCAGCGTGGGGAGTGCGCTCGTACTGCGGACCTGGGCCAGCGCCCGCGTCGCGGCGAACGTCCCGTTCGGTCCCGCCGACTCGACCGATCGGACCAGCTCGGCCTCCAGTCCCTCGGCCTTCGTCTCCAGGAATCGTGCCAGTGCGGCGACCTCCGCGGCGGTCATCTTCTCGGCCGTCTCCATCACGTCGGGGACGACACTGGCGTCGAACCGCTCGATCAACATCTGCGCCGCCTCCAGGCGGCCGTTCGGATCGTCCAGCAACTTGATCAGGTCGTCGCGCGGGACGTCGGCGAGGTCGTCGAACGAATCGATGACCTCCGCCTCGGGCAGGTAGTAAGTCACTCCGGTCGCTTCGGATCGTTTGCCGACGACCATCGTGTCGACCGCATCGTCCGGCGATTCGTCCTCGTCCCCCTGGTCGGCGTCGACGTCGGTCCCCTCGGTCGTTTCCTCGTCGCCGGGGGCGGCGGCGCCGTCGGAGGGAGCGGCCGAGTCCGCTCCGCCCCCCTCGTCGGGCATCTCCCGGTGATCGCGCAGTTTCTCGAGGCTGGCCTCGGCCAGTTCGAGGACGTCGGGATCGAGATCGGCTCCGACGTCGCGCGCGACCTCGATGAGTGAACTCCAGTTGTCCCACTCGTCGGCCGGCGAGAGATCGTTGTCCCGAAGCTCGACCGCGACTTCGGCGAAATTCGCCGCAATTTGCTCCACCAGCGCCGTTTCGTCCTCGGCCAGTCCCTGCTCGACGGCGACGTCTCGGAGCGGCTCGTTTAGATGGATTCCCGTCTCGACGGCGGCCGTGGCGACCGCCCGCTGGAGGTCGCGGAACCGCGAGAGCGGATACGACCGGTCGGTCACCAGGTACTCGAACTCGTCGCCCGACGACCAGTTGCCGACCACGCTGGCCGCCAGTTGAACCTGCGCCGGCGTGTCGAGCTGTCGGAATTCCGGGCGATCGAAGTTGTAGCGCGTCTCCCCGATTACCCCGGAATCGTGCGAGGCATAGGAGCGGGCGGCGTCGTCGAAGTCGCCCGCGCCGAGGTCGTCGCGCTCGACGTCCGCCTCGACGCGGTCGAGGATCCAGTCGAGATTCTCCTCGAACGGCCCCCGGATGCGGTAGGCTTCGAGCAGGGTCCCGTCGGAGTCGTACAGCGCGGTATGGACGACCATCTCCTCGACCAGCCGGTCGAGGATCTCGTCGTGTCCGTGACCCGCAGGGTCGATGGGCCAGCCGATCGATTCGATCGGCATCCCCTCGTCGTCGAGCGTGGCCAGCAGAAGGCCGATGACCGGGTAGTCCGACTCGGTTTGGTACTGGACGAAGAAATCGAGCCCCCCTTTCAAGAGCGGATCGACGCGATCGTCGTCCTCCAGCCGCACGGCTGCCAACACGCCTCCCTCGACCGCCCCGAGGGCCATGTCGTCGACCGACAGTGAATCGACCGGAAGTTCGTCGAAATCCTCGGTCACGAACGGCGGCCGCGCCGAGCGAACCACGGTGTGTTCGGCGCGGGCGAGATCGGAGGGGCGCTCGGCGACCCGTGTCGATTCGTTCTCGGGCAACTCCTGTTCGCCGACGTCCCCCCCCGATTCGTCCTTCCGACTCCCTTCGTCCAGCACGACGGCTTCGGACGGTTCGTCCGCCGGCGCCGCCGTGCCGCCGGCCGGCTCGGAGTGCGTCGACTCGTACGCCGACTCCTCGGCGACCTCGACGAACTGCTCGTCCTCGACGACCTGAGTGACCTCGTCGCTTCGGTCCCGCTCGGGCTCGACCGAACCGGAGGGCTCCGGGGCCGTCTGCTCGGCCTCGGCCGGCGACGATTGCCGGAGCTCCTCCCGCCGACGTTCGAGTTCGTCGCGTTCCTCGTCCAGTTCCCGACGCCACTCGTCGAGTTCGTCGCGCAACTCCTCCAGCTCGGCCCGTTGCTCCTCGAGTTCGCGCCGCTCGTCCTCCAGTCGATCGCGGCGCCGGTCGAGCTCGGCCCGCTGCTGATCCGGATCCGGTGCCCCGGCGTCCGGCTGTCCCCCCGGTTCGACCGCCTCGAGCTCCCCGCTGTGAAGTCGGCGCAGTTCCGTCCGCCCGACGGCCACCCGATAGTCACGCACGTACTCGGGGACGCGAACCTCCGCGTCCGACAGCTCGCCCAGCAGCTGGCGGCGGAGTTCGAATTCGCGGTGCCGCAGTTCCTCGGGTACGAACAGCGCGAAGAGACGGCGCTCCTCGTCGTGATAATAGACCGAAATCCGTGGTTCGATCCGCTCGTCCTTCCCCTCCAGCTGGATCTCGTTCAGGTCGCCGTCGAGCAGTCGTCGCCCCAGCTCCGGATCCTGCGTCGCGTTGACGACGTCGTACAGCTCGGCCGGCACGGTTCCCCCCGTCCCGTCGCGAACCTGGACGGTACGACGGCGCGTCTGACCGGCACTGCCCCGGAAGGGTTCGGCGCGATTGACCTCGTTCATGATTGCGAACGGGTTGCAGTCGACTGCGGCGACACGGATCGTCCGGGATCGGCGGGGCTCGACGGCGAGCCCCCCGGACGGGGGCGAAAACGCGACCGAATCGCAATAGGCGAACCGCGGACGTCATAGCACGGGGGGGCGAACACCTTCAAGATCCGCGTTCCGGGGGGTTGGGGACGGCGTCTCCGGAGTCTGATCGGAAACCATGGGACGAGAATCGTATGTGTACCCCGTTGACTGCACTTCATGCCGGTTAGTTAATCGTCCAAACGTGGGTGCAGTGGCCATCCTGGCCACCGCCGGTGTCGGTGGGCTGGAAGCCGACCGCACCATGATGTCGGGAACACCGGGTCGTGTGTTGACCCGTATCCGGCGCGGTCGGAGCGGCGCCCGGCCGGCGCAGGATGCGCAGGCCGCGGCTCCCCGACGAGTGTGCAGCACCGCCCCCACGGAGTTGCATCGCACTCGTCGTCCGCTCGACGTTGACAGGGCCCGCCATCCCTTTCAGATTTCTGAATCGACGGGGGTCGGTCGGACGGATTTTCTGACGGGACCGACGAACACCGGCAGCCGGTCCGGGCGGCGGTCGGTGGGGCCCCCCGGAACGAACGCGATGTCGCGGAGGGATCCCGGGGCCGGCACGCCCTTTGCTTGATAATAGAGCGGAGACAGACGCCCTCGTCTCGAACCGACCGACGCCCATCGATCTCGTGCACACGGCCTGGTTACAGCTACTGGCCCGCCTGTTGTTGACGCCACCGCTGTTGTTCGCCGGGAACACGGTGGCCATCGAGGGGAAGTCCTACGACGAGCTGCGCCGGGACTACCGCCAGCTTCGGGAGGAGCGGGAACAGCTCCTCGACAGCAATACCGCCAGCTCGTCGACCGAATCGACCGTCTGAAATCCGACAGCTCCTCGTCGGATCTGGGCGGGGGCGGCCGACTCAGCGATCTGATGCGCAAGAGCCGTCGACTCTCCGACCGACTCGAGACCCGCCAGCAGACGCTCGACGCCCTGGACCGGCGGCTCGAACGGTTTCGAACGGCGCTCGATGGCCATCTCCAGGAACGCATCGCCACACTGGAGCAGAAACTGGCTCGTGCCGACTCCGAACGTCGACGTCAGCTCGTCGAGACACTCAACAAACTGCGCGAGCAGCAGCGCCGCTACCGGACGACTCTGCCCGAAGCGCCCGCACACCGGGAGATCTCGCAGGCGCTGAAACTCGCCGAGCGCGCGAAGGGGGGCCCCCCCGGTCACCGCCGCGCGGCGGCCGACGAACTCCTCGACACCCGCGAACAGATCCGCCGGCGGCTCGAGGCCGTCCAGAAGCGACTCGAGGAGTTGAAGCGCCGGAAACAACTGACGCGTCGGACCCGCGCCTTCCGCGGCGAAGAGGCCTTCTTCGACGAGGCCGCGCGCGCCAGCGACGTGCAGGCATCGTCCAACGCCAGCCAGGGTCGGCAGGGGACCGATTCGCCCGACGGCGACGGCACGGACTCCGCTCCCCGGAGAGGCGCGGGGGCCGCCCCAAAACGAGACGACGACCCGTCTCCCGGGCGGGGCCGACAGGGCTTCAAACGCCCCCCCCCCTCGTACGAATCGCCCGCAGCGCCGGACGAGGGGGCCGCAGGCGGGGGCCGTCCCGAATCCGGGCCCTCCTCCCGGTCGGCGGGCGGCCGAAGCTCCCCGTTTGCGGGCGAAGAAGATGCGGTTCTGCTCGAACGCCAGAGTGGCGACTCTCCCGGGCTCCCCGACAGCGACGAAGCGATCGACGAGAAGATCGAGAAGCTCGAAAACGAGCGCGAAGAACTGCGAAAACAGGTCGAACAGCTCGAAGACAAGGCCGATTCCCTCCAGTCGGGGGACTGAGCCCGGGGTCTGATCGGAAACCGTGGGCATCGCCGCCGCCGGCCGAGAGCAGCGTCGACCGCCCGATCAGAGCTGGAAGCTCTGGCCACGCTTCTCTTCCGCGTGCTCTGGAGCCTTCATCCCACGGAGTTGGATCACACCCCGGAGCCCGAGCGATCCGCGATTCGGTCTCCAGCGATTGCCCGTCCGGAGCCTCGTCTCTATAGTGCGCGCGGCGACGGAACCGCCGCCGCGAACGTCGGGGTCGTCCGTCTGTGCGAGCCCGAACGTCAGCAGAGCGCGGCGCCGACACGGATCGCGAGTCGACGCCGGGCGAGCACCATTCGGGGCGCCCCGGCTACTCACCTGCATCGACGGAGACCACGCATGAGTAAAAAGGACGAAGAGGAAAAGTACTTCGAGCGCAAACAGGCCGAGTGGCGCCGCCAGGTTCGCCGGCAGAAGCGACTCGAGGCCATCCGCCAGAAGGAGGTCCACGAGATCGCCGAGGAGTTGGAGACCACGGAGGAGGTCGCCGAGGAAGCACTCGCCCTCGGTTTCGACCAGAACACCGCCCGCGTCCTGCCTCTACTCCCCCTGATCCAGGTCGCCTGGATCGACGGCGAGATCCAGCTCGGCGAGACCCGCCGCATCAACGATCTCGCGCACGAGTACGGCATCGAGAACGGCACCGAGGCTCACGACTTTCTCGACCTGCTCCTGCAGGAGCGCCCGTCCGATTCGTACTTCGAACGGGCGAACCGCGTGATTCGACATCTGCTCCAGGCGGGCAATGCGAAGTGGGACGGCGATTCGATCGTCGACCTGGCGAAGACGGTCGCCGAGTCGTCGGGGAGCTTCTTCGGCCTGACCGATCCCATCGCCCCGGAGGAGGCCGACCTCCTCGACGACTTCGCCGACGAATTCGACGTCCACGGGCAAGAGGCCATCGATCTGAAGCCCGACGAGTGAGAACGGCAGGCGTCCGGGGACTGGGAGCTCTCAAAACGATCCGTCGACGGTGACGACAAACTGGTCGTTCGGATCGTAGACGCCCCCGACAGAGAGGTCGCGGTCGGGGGACGGGCCCTCGAACAGGCGGTATCCGACCCCGGTTCGCAGCCAGCTCTCCCAGCGCCGGTGGACGAGCCCGGTCATCACCAGATCGCCACTCGAAAGGTCGGACAGGCCACCGAGCGTCAGTCCGAGATCCGCCCAGGGCATCTCCCAGTCGACCGCACCGGCGACGCCGAACAGACCCGAGCCGACGTACGCCAGCTCGGTCCCCGCCGGGCCGCGCTCGCCCCGCGCGACGAACAGCTCGGTCAGTGCGGAATCGCGTCCGAAGGGACGCAGCCAGAACCCCTCGACGGTGACCCCCAGCGGATGGCCGTCGATCAGCC
>JBDGRG010000303.1:5763-8340 GCA_042218355.1 Bradymonadaceae bacterium | reverse complement strand
ATCCACCGTGCGAATCGAGCAGTCTCTCGGCGGGCGACCCCCCTCTCGTTCCACGGCCGGTCCGCCGGGTTCGCGGGTCTCCGCGACGATGCGCCTCGCCGGTGTCGACGGCCGCACGGCCGATCCACTCCGTCTCGCGCGACACGTTTCGCCCACATTCCGGGACAGACGGCGATGACCGAGGACGACCAGCCATCCGATCCGCTGCTCGACGAACTGAGGGAGGCGACCGAGGAGTGGGAAGAGGAGGTCCTCGAGCCGATCCTCGAGAAATACGGGGTTCGCAAGGAGGAGTTTTCGATTCCCGGGGGGGACGAGGTCGATTCACTGTACGGGCCGTGGGATCTCGAGGACCTCGACTACCGGGAGGATCTGGGGTTCCCCGGGGAGTATCCCTTCACGCGAGGGGTGTATCCGACGATGTACCGGGGCCGGCTGTGGACGATGCGTCAGTACGCCGGCTTCGGTACGGCGCGCGAGACGAACGAGCGGTTTCGCTATCTGCTCGACCGCGGTCAGACCGGGCTGTCGACCGCCTTCGACCTCCCCACCCAGATGGGATACGACTCCGATTCGCCCCGCGCCACGGGGGAAGTCGGGAAGGTCGGCGTGGCGATCGACTCGATCGCCGACATGGAGATCCTCTTCGACGAGATCCCGCTCGACGAGGTGTCGACCTCGATGACGATCAATGCGACGGCGTCGATCCTGCTGGCGCTGTACATCGCCGTCGCCGACCAACAGGGAGCGGACCGTGCCGACCTGCGCGGGACCATCCAGAACGACATCCTCAAGGAGTACATCGCCCGCGGGACGTACATCTACCCGCCGCGACCGAGCATGCGGATCATCACGGACATCTTCGAGTTCTGCGGCGAGCAGGTCCCCAAGTGGAACACGGTCAGCATCTCCGGGTATCACATCCGCGAGGCGGGGAGCACGGCCGCCCAGGAGATCGGGTTCACGCTGGCGAACGGGATCGCATACGTCGAGGCGGCGCTGGACGCGGGCCTGGACGTCGACGATTTCGCGCCGCGGCTGTCGTTCTTCTTCAACGTCCACAACAACTTTCTGGAGGAGATCGCCAAGTTTCGAGCGGCTCGCCGGCTGTGGGCGCGCATCATGAAGGAGCGGTTCGGCGCGGAGAATCCCGACAGCATGAAGTTGCGATTCCACAGTCAGACCGCCGGATCGACGCTCACCGCCCAGCAGCCGAAGGTGAACATCGTGCGGGTCGCGATTCAGGCGCTGGCGGCGGTGCTGGGAGGCACGCAGTCACTGCATACGAATTCCTGGGACGAGGCGTTGAGTCTGCCCACGGAGGACGCGGCGAGGATCGCGCTTCGGACGCAGCAGGTCGTCGCTCACGAGTCGGGTGTGGCGGACGTCGTCGATCCGCTGGCGGGGAGCTACGTCATCGAGCCGCTGACCGACCGGATCGAGGAGCGCGCTCGCGAGTACATCGCTCGCATCGACGACCTCGGGGGAGCACCAGAGGCGATCGAGCACGGGTATCAGCAGTCGGAGATCCAGGAGGCGGCCTATCGAACCCAGCGCGCTCGCGAAGAGGGGGACGATGTGGTCGTCGGGGTGAACGAATTCACCGAAGCGAGCGGCGACGCCGACGCCGGGGGCGACGACCTGATGGAGGTCGACGAGGAGGTCGAGCAGCAGCAGATCGAGCGGCTCCGCGAGTTCAAGGCCTCGCGGGCGATGGACGAGGTCGACGAGGCACGAGAGACGCTGGAGGAGGCCGCCCGGGGCGGCGACAACCTGATGCCCTATATCCTCGACGCCGTGAAATCGAAGGTGACGCTGGGTGAGATCTCGGATACGTTGCGCGAGGTGTTCGGCGAGCACGAGGAGAACGTGGTTCTGTGAGCGAGCGTCCGGCGGACGGGGTGCGCCGCGCCCGCCGGGTGCGAATGTCGTCGAGGGCCGTGCCCCGGGTGCGCGGCTCGAGGGGCGGCGATGCAGAGACGAGTCATTCGTTCGACTGACGAACTGGAGAATCGATGCCGAAGCGAGACGGAGTTCGATTTCTGGACGGTAGTTTCGACCGCGCGCTGATTCTCGAGGAGCCCGACGAGCAGCTGGATGAACACCTCGAGTCGCAGGGGATAGAGACTCAGCGTTTCGAGCGGGGGGTATCGCGGGGCAAGGTGCTCGGGGCGCTGGAGGAACACCAGCACGATCTGCTGTTCAAGCGAAGCGGGTTCGAGGTCGACCGGGAGGTCCTGCGTGCCTCGGACGAACTGGCCGCCGTCATGCTCTGTTGCATCGGGGACGATTCCGTCGACAAACAGGCGTGCGCGGAGGAGGGGGTGATGGTGATGAACGATCCGGTCAGCAACGGGTGGTCGGTCGTCGAGAAAGTCATGGGTGAGATGGTCTGCCTGTCGCGGCGGATCTTCGGGGCGGTCCAGGCGACCGAGCGGGGGGAATGGACGAAGGACAAACGGCACCGGTACGAACTCAACGGCAAGTCCCTGTCGATCATCGGGCTCGGCAATATCGGCAAGCAGGTCGCGAAGATGGCCGAGTCGTTCGGCATGGACATCCACTTCTACGACAACT
>JBDGRG010000303.1:963-5753 GCA_042218355.1 Bradymonadaceae bacterium | reverse complement strand
GCGCAGCTGCTCGACGTAGACCGGTTCGACCGCGTCGCCGGTCTCGACGTCGTCCGTCGTCACCTGGCCCAGCGCGCGGACGAACTCGTCGCCGTCGACGTCGTCGGAGAGAAGCTCGAGGTCGCCGAGGAGGTCGGGGCCACTCTCGGGTGGGAGGCGTGCGACAGCCTCTCGGAGGCGTTTCGGGTCGCGGACGTGGTGACCGTCCACGTCTCGGCCGAGGATCACCGCGGCAAGTCGAACGAGGGCTTGCTCGACTACGACGATCACTTCTCGCAGCTCGCCGCCGACATCGACCGGGAGAGCCCGCGGCTGTTCGTCAACGCTTCGCGGGGCTTCCTCTTCGATCCGGACGATCTGATTCGGGCCGTTCGCGAGAAGCGGGTTCGGCGGGCACTGGTCGACGTCTATCCCGCCGAGCCGGAGAGCCAGGAGGAGTCGTGGTCGAACCCGTACCGTCAGGAGCCGCGGATCTGGGGGACGCCGCACATCGGTGCGGCGACACAGGAGGCACAGCCGCGCATTGCCAATCGGATGGCTCGCACGACGAACCTCTTCCACCGCTACGGGACCGTCCGGGACAACGTCTTCGGCCGGGGGAAGGAAATCTCGGTCGATTCGGAGGAGCCCCAAAACGTCCTGACGGTCGTCCACAGTGACGCCCGCGGGACGAAGAAGGCCGTCGACGACTGCATCTACGAAGCCGGGCTGAGCAACCTCGGTTCGAGTCACCGCGACTTTCCGCGCCACGGCTTCGCCTACGACGTCAATGTTCTGGACCAGCCCCTCTCGGACGACCAGATGCGTGAGCTGGTCCGGGCCGCCCGGGGTCTCTCCGACGACCCGTCGGCGATCCGCGCGATCCGCCAGATCTGAGGCCCCCCGCCGTCGGCCGCCCCCGACTCGATTCACCGCGCACACACCGAGCGAGGGGGGGCGACCGCTCGATCGGTCGGTGGCGCGCCTACAGCTCCGAGGCCATTTGGAAAATCTGGGTGAAGAGCATCACGATCAGCGCGACGATGATCACCACGCGGAGGATCCACGTCAGGGCTGTCAGGTACTGATTGCCGCGCTTCTCGGCGCGCTGAGCGTAGTCGTCGGCCAGCGACTCGAACCGCTCCTCGAGCTTCCCGGATTCCTCGGCGATGTCGATGTACTCGATCACCTCGTCCGGGAGACTCGACACCCCGAACAGGGCTTCGGCCAGGGTGCTCCCCTCCTCGAGTTTCTTCCTCGCCTCGTCGATCTCCGCCATCAGTTTGCCGTTGTTCGAGGCCTCGGCGGCCAGGGCGAGGCTCTTGTGGACGTTCAGTCCGGTCGAGATCGACTGATTCATGTAACGGCAGAAGGTCGCCACCGACCGAAGCCGCAGAGGCTGGCCGGCGAACGGCAGCCGGATCCAGAGTCGGGTGAACAGCTCGCGCAACGTGAAATCGACGGGCAGGTGCAGCCAGCCGAAGAGTGTGACGAACGCGGTCAGCGCGTAGACACCGATCTGCAGGGCGGCGGTCACCGCGATGCTTGCGGTCTGCTGGTACGTGTCGCTGGCGAGCACCATCGAGGTGAGGTCGCTGCCGAAGAGGTTGAACAGAAAAATTGCGAGGGCGATCCAGATCATCGGTTCTGCCAGCGCGACCACCACGTCCTTCTTGCGGTCGTAGCGGTCCCCGTACATGTCGGCGAGTTCGCGGAACGTCGGGGGGAGTCGACCCTGTTTTTCGGCGACGAGCACGAGTTTGCGTGCCCGTGGGTCGAGAATGCCGAAGCGAGCGAACGCCTCGCCGAGCAAGTCCCCCCGTTCGAGCCGGTCGGCGGCTTTGGCCGGTACGCCGGAACGCTCCAGCATGTCGAAGAGCCGGGCATATCCGAGCCCGCTCTCGAGGCCGTCGGCGAAGACCTCGCAGAGCTTCTCGGCCTTGGGGTCGGTCAGGAAGGTACTGGCCTCCTGGACGATGTCCCCGGTCGATTCCGAGCCTCCCCCGGACGCGTTCGACTCGTCGCGGCCCGTTCCCATCAGCGCCATCGTTTGCTCCGGCTGCTTTCATTTGCGATTGTAGATCCGCGACCGACTCCGTGTCGGCAGTGTAGCGCAACGCGGGGGGCGGCGTCAGGGGTCGAGCCCCTACTGGCGGCTGCCGGAGTCGATCCGAAACCTCGGAACCGGGCGTGCCCGCCGAGCCCCAGGCTCCGTACCGCCGACCCCAGGTCGGGCGAAACCGGTGGGTGGTCGGCAGTTGGCGACCATCCGGCTCGGTGATCGACGGTCATTCGAGTCCACCCATTTCTCACCGACGAGCGTGAGGCCATGGACGGAGACAGGTCGATGCAGCGCGAGAAGCAGGACGAGATGATCGGAAAGATGAAGGAGGTGCTCCAGGACGATTACGTCCGTCTGACCCTCCGAAAGTACACGCTGACCGAGGATCTCGAGGAGGGGACCTGCGAGATCCAGTGCACACTCGGGGACGCCGACGACTCGACCATCGACGTGCGCGGCACCGGGGTCGGCGCGATCGACGCCTTCTTCGCGGGGCTGCGGCAGCGGCTGGCGGACGACTATCCGTCGCTGAAATCCATTCGCTTTTCGTCCTTCGAGATCCAGGGTCTGCTCTCCAGCGACGACGGGCCCCGCCAGACGGCCAAGGCCGAGGCGGAGGCGACGGTGGGCATCGAAAACAGCGAGGGCAAGGAATTCGTCTTTCAGTCGACCGCGCCGTCGGTGGCCCGGGCGGGGTTGGAGGCGACGCTCGAGGCGGCCGAATATTTCGTCAACAGCGAGCGAACCTACGTCGAATTGCACGAGATTCTCGAGCACTATCGGTCGGAGGGACGCACTGATCTCGTCGAAAAGTACACCGAATTGATGAGCGAAGTGGTCGAGAATACCTCGTACAGCGAAGTGGTCGAAGAGATCCGAAATTCGGTCGACGGCGGGGAAGACTGACGCTGTCTCTCGCGTGGTTGACAGTCTCGGAGCAGGCTCCGTACCGTCGCCATTGAACTGTTGGCGGACGGCCGGCCGATGTCGACGTTGATGGCCGGATCGAACGGAACGACGTGCGGAGTACCGACATGCCCGATTTCGACGATCCGGAATTCGAGGACGCCGAGTTCGACCGAGAGACGGTCGAGCAGATCGAGGCCGAGGCGATCAGCGACGAGGCGCTCAGCCGCCCGTCGCCCCGCTTCGGTCCTCAGGCCGAACGCGACGTTCCGGTGATACTCGCAGCGGACGACGACGCGGAGTTGCGGAAGTTGCTCCGCGAGCACTTCGAGTCGATGGAGTGCGAATTCATCGAGGCGTCCGACGGGGCGGAGACCCTCGAGCAGGTGATCGTTCACAAACCGGATCTCGTCGTGCTCGACGTGATGATGCCCGAGCTGAACGGGTGGGAGGTCTGCAAGTACATCCGCGAGCACGAGGAGCTGGAAAACGTCGGCGTGGTGATGCTGACGGGGATCGGACCGACCAACAACGAACTGACCTCGCCGTTGTTCGGCGCCGACGACTACATCGACAAGCCATTCGAGTTTGAAGAACTCGCCTTCAAGGTCCGCAAGGTCCTCTCCGAGCGCCGTCCCGACGGGGGTCCGTCCCTGGAAGAGGGGTAGTTCCGGGGGGCTGATCCGAAACCGCGTGACGACTGTCGTCTCGGAGCCCCCAGGTAGGGTCCCCGGCGACCGAGTTCCGTGCGGATCCAGAACGTCTCCGGTGGAGCCGACACCATGGTGCGGTGGGCTTCCAGCCCACCGCTCCGTCGATTTCAAAATTCACCGGCATCCAGCGCGGTCGGATCCGCGCCTCGCCAGCGCGAAAGATGCGGGGGAAGAAGGAGCCGCGAGATCTCCTACGGGAGCGACTTCGTGCGGGGACGCCCGCTTTCCCGTCCGTCGGCTCGCCGTGCCGATGGAGCAGGTCGTCGACACGTCGCATCACGTCGGTCGCCGCGGCGTCGAAGCAACTGGGGCGGGGAGGGGCGAGATGCACTCGGATCGACCCGAGGCGGGTTGCGATGGTGATGGGGGCTCGTGCCGCGCAGCCCAGAAGCCGGGAGGAGAGGGAGGGGCGACCGGGCGGACGTGGTTCAGATTTCGCTGAGTAGTTTCTCCGCCTTCTTGTACGTCTCGGCATCCTCGGGGAGCATCGACATGATCTGACGGCAGAGTTCCGCGGTCTTTCCGGGGCTGGTCTTTCGTTTCTGCTTGGCCTGGATGTACAGAGACGTCGCCTCCTTCTCGAGCTGCCGCCGGAGATCCCGGACGGCGTCGGCGCCAGTGTCGTACTGTTTGGCGTCCTTCAGTTTGTTGTAGGCCTGGGCGTACTGACCGTCCTTCAGCCGCGCCTTGCCGAGTTCGGCGGTTGCGCGGGCGAGTTTCGTATTGAGTTCACTCGTGAAGAAGCCGGAGTCGGCGACTTTCCGATCGGTTTGGAGGGCCCGACGCAGCCGGTCGCGAGCCTGCGCCCAGTTCCCCGCGTTCAGGGACTCTCGGGCGCGGCTGTAGACTTTCTTGAAGGTCTCGATCGTCGAGGCCGCCTGCTTGGCCCGCTGACCGACGGAACCGCCCGATTTTTTCGCTGCCTTCTGGAAGTGCTGGATCGCCCGGTCGAACTGTTTCTGCTTGTAGTAGGTGAACCCCTCGGTGAAGTTGACCACCTGACCGCCGCCGCCGGAACCGCCGCCCCCCGTCGAGCCCGACGAGCCGCTGTTCGAGTCGTCGGTCAGCAACCAGGATTCCGAGCCGCCTCCCTGGGAACCCCCGCCTCCCCCGCGACCCGCGGCCCTGCC
>JBDGRG010000303.1:0-951 GCA_042218355.1 Bradymonadaceae bacterium | reverse complement strand
TCCGCCGCCGGAGCCACTTCCGCCCGATCCACCCTCGTTGCGTGCGGCCACAGCCGTTTGGCCGGAGTCGGCACCGGCGGTTTTCTTCTCTTCGTCCGACGTCTTCTCGGCCTGTTGGATGCGGTGGCGCAACACGAGGGCCTTTTCGTGGTTCGGGACGACGTCGAGGATCTTCTCGATCGTCGACAGGGCCTGCTCGTACTCCTCCTTCTCCTTCGCCTCGGCGGCCTTCTCGTACAGGTTCTCGAGGCGCTGTTTGCGTTTCTGCCGGCGGATCAGCTCGCGGGCCTGATCGTAGTAGAAACTCTGGCGCGGCACCGTCTTCGCGACGTCGATCGCCCGCTGGCGTCGGCCCTCCTCCAGTTCCGATCGGGCCTGCTGGAGCTTCTTTTTGGCCTCGAGTTCCTGCTCGATCTGGGCGAGACGGGCCGAGACGTCGAGTTCGGGGTTCTTCTGGACCGCCCGGTTGAATTTTTGGCGCGCCCGCTTCCACTGGCGATTTTTGATCGCCTCGATCGCGGTCATGTACGCCTTCTGGGCGGCGTTCTTCTTCTTGTTCGAGGTGCCGGTTCGCGACTGATACAGGAAGACGCCGCCGGCCGTGGCGACGACGAGCAGGGCCAGCACGCTCGCCACGACGATGATCCGGTTCAGCCATTTGGTCAGCTCGTCGGGCTCGGCCGCCGCGCGGGGCGGGGCGGCGGCCTGAGGGGCGGCGGCCTGGCCGTCCGCCGTTTCGGTCGCCGCTGGTACCATGTGGCGGTCCCCCTGCTTTTGCTGCTGGGGATCGCCGCCGGGGACGACGAATTGCAACTCGGACTGACCGACCTTGATCCGGTCGCCGTGGAAGAGGCGGGCCTCCTCGATCTGCTTGCCGTTCAGGTACGTCCCGTTGACGGACTGAAGATCCTGGAGCGTGTAGGATTCGTCGGGGTTCTCGGTGATCTCGAG
>JBDGRG010000302.1:0-5158 GCA_042218355.1 Bradymonadaceae bacterium | reverse complement strand
ACGCCCAGGAGATTTCCGCGACGCTGGTCAGCTCGGTGGTCGCGCTGAGCGGAATCGGCGCCGCCTGGTGGGTGTACATGAAGAAACCGGGGCTGCCGAAGGAGATCGCCGACAGCTTCGAGCGGCTGTACGACGTTCTGGACAACAAGTACTGGGTCGACGAGCTGTACGACGCGGTCTTCGTCCAAGGGGCGATCCGGATCGGCGAGGCGATGCACTGGTTCGACGACCACGTCATCGACGGCTTCGTCGTCGATGGTCTCGGTTGGGTCGCCGAACAGCTCGGCCGGATCCTGGGCCATCTGCAGAGCGGGAACGTCCAGCGCTATGCGACGTACATCGTCGTGGCGCTGCTGCTGTTCGCCCTGACGTGGATGCAGATCGTCTAGGAGCCATTGAGCGATTGAGCGGTTGAGCAATTGAGCCGAACGTAGAGTGTCTCGGAGCATTGCGGTCACTGCAATTCCGGCTGCTGTTGGCGCCGGGTACTGTTGTTCCGACGCCGATGAGACAGATTCGGACGGGCACCATGGGTGTTTGGAGGCAGCACGGTTGCTGAATTGCTGAATGGCTCAATTGCTAAATTGCTCTAGACCGATTCGATTCGGCAGACTGCGCGTGGTAGCCGACACGGCCAGTTGATGTAGGAGAGCAATGCTAGAAGCACTGACACAGACCGGACTGACGGGGCTGACCGCGCTGGGGGTAGGTGGGGCGCCGGGCGAAGCGTTCCCGTGGCTGACCGTCGTGACGTTCGGCCCCATGGTCGGGGTGCTCGCGTTGATGCTCTTGCCCCGCGAGCAGAAGGACCTGATCCGCAATACCGCTCTGATCTGCACGCTCGGCGTCTTTGCCGTCAGTCTCGGACTACTCGCCCACTTCGACCCCGCGGTGACCGCGCAGGCGGGCGAACCGTTCGCCTTCCAGATGACCGACGGGCCCGTCGAATGGATCCCGTCCTTCGGGATCCACTATTTCCTGGGCGTCGACGGCATCAGCCTCTGGCTGGTGCTCCTGACGACGTTCCTCGGCCCGATCGTCGTCTACTCGACGTACTCGGCCGTCGACGAGAACGTGAAGGAATACATGATCAGCCTGCTGTTTCTGCAGACGGGCATGGTCGGGGCTCTGGTCTCGCTGGACGTCTTCCTGTTCTACGTCTTCTGGGAGATGATGCTGATCCCGATGTACCTGATCATCGGGGTCTGGGGAGCCGACCAGCGGATCCGCGCGGCGGTCAAATTCTTCCTGTACACGATGGTCGGCAGTCTGCTGATGCTGGTAGCCATCCTGTACGTCTACTTTCAGACCGGGACGGGAGCAGGTGAATACAGCTTCCTGTTCACGGAGTTCGCGGCTGTCGATCTCGGGTTCTCCGAGCAACTCTGGTTGTTCGGCGCCTTCTTCCTGGCGTTCGCGATCAAGGTGCCGCTGTTTCCGTTCCACACGTGGCTGCCACTGGCACACGTCCAGGCGCCGACCGCCGGCTCGGTCATCCTGGCCGGCGTGCTGCTGAAGATGGGGACCTACGGGCTGGTCCGCTACGCCTTCCCCCTGTTTCCCGATGCGCTGAAGGTCTACGCTCCCTACATCGCCCTCATGGCGACCGTGGGCGTCGTCTACGGCGCGCTGATGGCGATGGTCCAGGACAACGTCAAGAGCCTGGTCGCCTACAGTTCGATCAGCCACCTGGGCTTCTGTGTGCTCGGATTGATCTCGATGACGCCCCAGGGGCTGGCCGGCGGCATGTACGTCATGCTCGCCCACGGGGTGGCGACCGGCGGGCTGTTCCTGGGCGTGGGCATTCTCTACGAGCGACGACACACCAAGAAGATCGCCGACTTCGGCGGGATCGCCAAATCGATGCCCGTCTTCTCGGCCCTGTTCATGGTCATCGTCTTCGCCTCGGCGGGGCTGCCCGGGTTGGCCGGGTTCGTCGGGGAGTTTCTCTCGCTGATCGGCGTGTCGCAGAGCCACTTCCTCTGGTTCTACGACCTCCAGCCGATGGTCTTCACGCCCGCCGAAGGCGGCGGATTCGAGCTGGGTCCCGCGCGCTACGCACTGCCGGTCGACGGCCAGGCCGGCCCCGAGATGACGGCGTACCTGTTTGCCGCGGTGGCCGCCACCGGCGTCATCTGGGCGGCGGGCTACCTGCTCTGGATGTGCCGTCGCGTCTTGTTCGGGGGGCTGGACGAGGTCAACGCCTCGATCGCCGATCTGAAGACACGCGAGGTGCTCTACATGCTCCCGATCGTCGGGATGGGCATCTTCATGGGGGTCTTCCCGAAGTTCTTCCTCAGCCGGATGGAGCCGGCGCTCGACGGGTATCTCAACTACATGGAGACGCGCGTCGAGGAGGAGCCGCCGAAATTTCGCGGGACGGTGCGGCCCGAATCGCCCGATCCTTCGTGGACTGCCGACGAGCCACTGTCGGACGGTAATTAGGTGACTGGAGCCTCGTACCGCCGGAGTTGGATGCGGCGAGAGGCGAGACGTTGGCAGCGAGACGCGAGATGTTTCGGGCGAACGTTCGAGGTGTTCGCCGAGCGAGCGACGATTAGATAGGTCTTCGCGGCAATGGTTGTACGGTTGTGGCTCGACGGCTCGACCCGTGACCGGCGGTTGAAACCGCCGGCTGGTTGACTACGGGACAGCCGGCGGCGCTGAAGCACCGCCGGCCGGATTGGCGAACGGCGGAGGCGATTCGAATGGCGATCCCGGTGGAAAGTTCACTTTCGGTGTGATTGGCAATGGTTGTGCGGTTGCGGCTCGACGGCTCGACCGCTGAACGGCTCGACGGCTAGACTACTCGACGACTCGACCACTCATGACGGCCATCGGACTCCAGACCGCGCTCCCGCTACTCGGCCTGCTGACTCCGCCGAGCTGGCCGGAGTACGGGGGACTGCTCCCCGGCGCGATCGCCGCCGGGACGGCGTTGCTGATCATTCTGCTGAACGTCTTCCACAAGGGGAAGCAGCAGTCGCGCGACTACCTGGCCTACGTCACGTCGATCGGACTGGGCCTGTCACTGGTCAGCACGTACATTCTCTGGGACGACACCTTCGCCCGACCGATCTTCCACGGGTCGCTGTACGTCGACAAATTCACGCTCTTCTTCACCGCGCTGTTCAGCGTCGCCGGCATCCTGTCGGTGCTGGTCAGCCCGCGTTACCTGGTCCGCCACGGGATGAACCGGGCCGAATACTATCTGCTGATCGCGCTGAGTGTCTCCGGGATGGCGTTTCTCGCCGGGGCGGCCGATCTGGTGACGTTCTTCGTCGCCTTCGAGGTGATGTCGATTCCGGTCTACTGCATCGCCGGGTATCTGCGCCGCGATTCGCGCAGCGCCGAGGCGGCGATGAAGTACTTCGTGCTCGGGGCGTTCTCGGCGGCGCTGATGCTCTACGGCATCGCGCTGCTGTACGGCTCGCCCCGTGCCGCGCGCATCGTCGTGCCGGCCGTCTGGCTCGGCACGGGCATCGCCGTGTGGCTGTTCGCCCGCGACGCCGTCCATCTCGGTGCCAGCGGCCTCGCCTACGGCATGATGACCTTCGTCCTCCTCGCCGGCTTGCTGCGCCGCGACGCCCGCTCGGTCGCCCTGGCGATGGTCGGCAAACAGATCGCCGAACTCGCCGTCGACGGCGACCCCGCCGGCAACGGGCTGCTGATCCTCGGGGTGCTGCTGCTCGCCTCGGGATTCGTCTTCAAAATTGCCTCGGCTCCGTTCCATCTCTGGACGCCCGACGTCTACACCGGGAGCCCGACGCCGGCCGTTGGATTCATGGCGACGGCGGTCAAGGCGAGTGCGTTCGCTCCGCTGATCCGGGTCTTCACGATCGTCTTCGGACACGGTGTCGAGGGGGGCGAGCTGCCCTTCCGCGGCATGTTGTTCGGCGGATTCGGCTGGGTCGATCTCCTCGCCGTCGCCGCCGCGGCGAGCATGATTCTGGGGAATCTCGTCGCCATCACCCAGTCCAATGTCAAACGGATGCTCGCCTATTCGACGATCGCTCACGCGGGCTATCTGCTGGTCGGCGTGACCGCCGCGGGTGCGCATCCGCAGTACTTCCTCTACCACGACGCGGTGCTGTTCTATCTGGTCGCCTACACGTTCGCGACCATCGGTGCGTTCGGCGTCCTCGCCTACTTCGAGCGCCGGAACAAACCGATCGAGACGTACGACGATCTCGACGGGCTCGGCTTCCAGTTCCCGACGATGGGGCTGGTGATGGGGTTGTTCATGTTCTCGGCGGCCGGCATCCCGCCGACGGCGGGCTTCGTCGCCAAGCTGTACGTCTTTCGCGGAGCGGTCGACGTCGGCATCCAGACCGGCCAGATCTGGACGTTCATCGGTCTGGCGGTACTCGCCGTGCTGACCAGCGTCGCCGGCGTCTACTACTACCTGCGCGTGCTGGTGCACATGTTCATGTACGACCGCGACGAGGAACTCGAACCCTCCCAGTTCGCGCACCCCGCCGCGCGCGCCGCCCTCGTCGTCTGCGGGTTCGCGACGCTGTACTTCGGCGTCCTCCCCGCTCGGGCACTCGAGCTCTCCCGCGACGCCGTCATGGGCTTCTCGGGCGCCCCGCCCGCCGTCCAGAAGACGATCGACCGGGCGGCGGCCGACGAGGCCGCCGAGTCCGAGGACGGATAGGTCCCCTCTCTCATTGCGAGCGAGGGGGCTTTCGGAGATCCCCCCTGTCGTCCGTCAGCCGACAGAGGTCCCTCTTCTGACATGTGTCGTGGCTGGGGGCGCACTCGTCGAGCACCGTGCGGGCGAGGAGGGCGTGCTTGACCCGGATCCGGCCCGGCGCTACTGTCTTCGACAGTCGGACACGGGTTCGAGCGGGAGACTTAAGCGGCGCGACGAGGAGGCGACTATGTGGTCGAACGGTTCCAGAGCAATTCTATCCGTAGCATTCGGCACGGCTCTGCTCTTCACGGGTTGTGGCAGCTCGGACGACGATGGCGGCGGAGGGGGCGGCGGAAGCTGCAAGGCGGCCTGCGAGAACGGCGCCCAGGTCTGTGACCAGTTCGGCGACGGCTTCGTGACCGCCTGCAAGTCCCAGTGCGAGAGCGGCAACGCCTCGGGCGATTTCAGTTGCCTGGCCAACGCCTCCAGTTGCCAGGAGTACAGCAACTGTGACACCGGCGG
>JBDGRG010000301.1:26528-44217 GCA_042218355.1 Bradymonadaceae bacterium | reverse complement strand
TGCCCCCCGACGCTCACCGCAGTACCCCTCCATGTCTATGATCGCGGTTCGAGCGCGATTCGTTGCGTCCGATTCGGTCCGGCATCACCCTCGAGTGCCGCGCAGGTGACGCCCGACCCGGGGGCGCTTCGGACGCGTGTTTCGGTTTCACCGCCGACGTTGCTTGGCCCAGGGGGAGTTGGTAAACAGCCCCCGGGCCGCTCCCTCTTCCAACGGTGCCATGCACCTGCGTTCCGACACGTTCGAACAGCGGCTCCGTGACCTCGGGGCCGAATGGGTGGAACTCGAGTCCGGTCGTGTCGTCTCCTCGTTCGACGATCCCGACGCCGGCTACTGGGCGGTTCGCGAGGGGGACGTCGGGCTGGCCGATCGTTCCGAACGCCAGACGCTGGCCGTCGCCGGCGAGGATGCCGTCGAGTGGCTCCAGGGTCTGGTGACCAACGACTTGGTCGACCTGGTCGAGCTCGGCTCCGGCCAGTGGAATTTCGCGACCGACGTCAACGGCCGGATCGTCTCGGACATGCGCGTCCTCCACCTCCCGGATCTGTTGTTGCTCGATCTCGAGCCCGGGACTATCGAATCCGGACTCGTCGACCATCTTCGGCAGAACATCATCCTCGAGGACGTCGAACTCGATGTCCGGACCGGACGGACCGGACGGATCGGGCTGTACGGTGCGTCCGCCTCGGACGTCATCGACGCCGAGGCGACTCTCGAGGAGTCCGCGGGAGCGCTGGCTCCCTTCGACGGCACGTGGGGACGGCTGGGTGGGGTCGGAATCGTCGTCCGTCGCGAACCGATGACGGGGGAACCGGGCTACGAGCTGTACTTCGAGCGGTCGAAGTCCGCGGAGGTCTGGGGGCGACTGGAGGGCAGTTCGGCGGCGCGGATCGAACCGATCGGCCAGCGGACGGTCGAGACGCTGCGAATCGAAGCGGGAACGCCTCGATTCGGGGTCGAACTGGACGACGAGATCATTCCGCTCGAGGCTGGCCTGAGGCCATTCATCTCCTTCGACAAGGGCTGTTACGTCGGACAGGAGATCATCGCTCGGCTCGACGCCCGGGGCGAGCCGGCGAAGCGCCTGCGCACGCTGGTCTTCGAGGGGGGAGCCGCTCCGGGCGAGGGCGCGGAGGTGCGCGCGGACGACCGCGAGGTCGGCGAGGTCCGCAGTTCGGTCTGGTCGCCCGCTCTGCGCGCCCCCGTGGCACTGGCCTACGTGGGACGTCGACACCACGACTTCGGGACCACCGTTCGCGTGGAGGGCCGCGAGGCGACCGTGCGTCCGCTGGGACATCCCCTCGACCAGGGTCGGACGGAGCGCTGAGCGACCTCCGCCCGTCTCCCCTCGACTTTCAACCGACGGGGCACCGTTGACTCTGTACGATCGCAAACTCGTCTTCTTCTCCGGCAAGGGGGGTGTGGGAAAGACGACCGTCGCGTCCGGTTTCGCGCTGAGTTGTGCACGCAAGGGTGAGCGGACGCTGCTGGTCGAGCTGGACGCTCAGGACCGCGTCGGGTCGTACTTCGGCTCGCCGGAGGTCGACACCGACATCATCGAGGTCGAGGACAACCTCCATGCCGTCAACGTCACGCCGGAGGCCGCGCTCGAGGAGTACGGATTGATGATCCTGCGGTTGAAGGTGCTGTACCGGGCGGTCTTCGAGAACCGGCTGGTTCGGACGTTCATCCGGGCGATTCCGGGACTCGACGAGCTGCTGATGATCGGCAAGGCCTACTACCACGCCAACGAGACCGACAGTTCCGGGGACCCGGTCTGGGACAAGGTCGTCGTCGACGCGCCGGCGACCGGGCATGGACTGTTTCTGCTCCAGATTCCGTCGGTCATCACCTCGACCCTCGAGTCCGGTCACATGCGCTCGAAGGCTTCGGAGATCCTCGAGTTCCTCCGGGAACCCGAGCGGACCGCGCTCGTGCTCGTGACCCTCGCCGAAGAGATGCCGGTCAACGAGACGCTGATGATGCGGCGCGAGATCCGCCAGCGCCTTGAACTGCCGCTGGACAGCATCTTCGTCAACGGGCTGTATCCCGTCCTCTTCGAGAAACCGGAGATCGACTGGCTCGAGGGGATCGAGGCCGTCGGGGCCGGGGCCGAGTCGGACGTCCTCGCCGGCATGGTCGAAGCCGCTCGTTTTCGCCGCGAGCGGATCGGACTGCAGCGCGACCACCTCGGGCGCCTGCTCTCGGAGGTCGACGAACCGGTCCGGAAGATCCCCCAGCTGTTCACCGAGCGGCTGACCTTCCCGCAGATCGAGACGATTTCGACGTGTATCCGCGACCAAGTCGAGGGGGAAGGGCTCGATGTCGAGTTCGCCGAACCGACTCCCCGGCCGGCCGGACGAGGAGGCTGAGGGATGGATGAGAGCGACCAGTTCGGCGCGATGCTCGACCGGCGCGACGTGATCGTCTGCGCCGGCGCAGGGGGGGTAGGCAAGACGACGGTGGCCGCGTCCCTCGCGCTCGAGGCCGCGCGAGGGGGAGATCGGGTGCTCGTGATGACGATCGATCCCGCGCGCCGATTGGCGAACAGCCTGGGCGTCGAGGCACTCGAAAACGAGGCGCGCCGCGTCTCCGACGAGAGCCTCGCGAGCCTCGGGACCGAGCTCGACGGCGAGCTCTGGGCGATGCAGCTGGACATGAAGGAATCGTTCGACCGCCTCGTCGAGCGCCAGGCCCCGGACGAGGAGGCTCGATCGGCGATCCTCGACAACTCGATCTATCAGCGATTCTCGAGCAGCCTCGCGGGTACCCAGGAGTACGCCGCTGCCGAACGCGTCCACGAACTACACCAGACCGAGGCGTACGACCTGCTGGTGGTCGACACGCCGCCGACGACCCATGCGCTGGACTTTCTGGATGCGCCCACGCGGCTGGCCGACGCGGTCGACAGCCGGGCCTTCGAGTGGTTTTTCAAGGGGGAGCCGTTCGCCGACGACGACGGCATCAGCCTGACGTCGGTGGGAAGTTCGGTGGTCGCCCGAACCCTGGCCCGGTTCACCGGCCGTGAATTCCTCGACGAGGTGTCGACCTTTCTGAAACACCTTTCGCCCCTCTTCGAGGGGTTTCGCGAGCGTGCCGAGTCCGTCCGAGAGCTGCTGACCGGCGAGGCCACCCGATTCGTCGTCGTCACCACGCCCCAGCCCCACACCCGCGACGAATCGATCCATTTTTACCGCGAGCTGGGCGAAGAGCGGGTCGCCGTCGGGGCGTTCGTCGTCAATCGAGTGCATCCGCACTGGGTGGCGCGCGCCGGATTCGACCGGTCCATCGACGAACTCACCCGGGAACTGTCGACGCTCGAAGAGCCGCCGCCCTCGGACCAAATCAACGCCGACGAGTTCGTCGATCGTCTGCGCGATAACGCTGCTTCGTTCTACGTGCTGGCGACGAAGGACGAGGAGAGTCTCGACGAGCTGCGGGGGGCCGTCGGCGACGTCCCGGTCGCCGCCGTTCCCTATTTCAGCACCGACGTCCACAGCCTCGAGGGACTGGACGAGGTCCGCCGGTCGGTCTTCGAGACGTCGTCGACGGTCGTCAGTCGTATCGCTCGCCGGAATGCGAAACCGGGACGCGACAGTTGTGCCGATGGGCGGTATGACTCGACTGTCCCCTGTTCGTCACTCATCCTCCGGCTGCGAGGAGCAGAGGGCGATGGGCATCGGCCCTCACGGCTCGACGGCGCCTTCGGCATCGTCTCCGGAGACGTGCGCCGTCGTCGCGCTCACCCGGCCGACCGTCACGACGGGGCCGTCTCGAATAGGGGCCTGACCCGGTGGAAACCGACAGCTGTGGGACGAGAGTCCCGCGACCAGCGCCGAGTATCACGGTGAACCGTTGCGTCGACACATGGATCGGGTGGGTGATCGTTCTCCTGGTCTCCGGGGGATGTGCGTCGAGCGGCGCGAACCGTCCGGAGGGGCCGGACGGGGGGGACGAGAAGGCGACATCGCCGCCGAAGCAACGGATCGAAGCCGATCCGATGCTCGTCCAGGTCGGTGAGGATGGCGAGGGCCGGACGATCGACGCCGGGGAACTGTTCGACAAGGCGTACCGCGCCTTCCAAAACCGGCGATTCGAACGCGCTGCGGAACGATACCGCGCGATCGTCGAGCACTTTCCCGACAGCCGTTACTACCGGTCTGCGCTCTACAACGCGGGGCTGGCCTACGAGGAAATCGGCCGACGGAAGGCGGCCTCGAAGATGTATCGGCGGCTGATCGACGAATTTCCCGACCGCAAGGATACCGTCGACGCGTTCTATCGGCTCGCCGACGTGCATGCTCGCCGCAGCGACTATCGTGCGGTCGTCGAGTTGATGACGAAGGTGATGATCCGTGACGACCTGACCACGTTCGATCGGATCGAGGCGCGCGTGCGCCGCGCCGAGGCGTTTCTCGAAATGGGACGCCTGGACAAGGCGGAGACCGGCTTCGAGAAGGTCCTCGAGCTGAATCGAAAGGCCTCGGCGGCGGACGAGTTGCCCGAGAACTCGCGGTTCATCTGCCGCGCGTACGTCGGGCTCGGTCGGGTCGTCCATCGACGAGTCGGCGAGATTCCGCTGAAATTGCCGCCCGAGCGGATGGGCGACGATCTGAAGAAGAAGGCCGAACTTCTACTGGACGCGCAGTCGTTCTACATGCGCGCCCTCAGGAAGCATCACCCGAAGTGGTCGGTTGCGGCGGGTTACCGGATCGGGCGGCTGTACGAGGATTTCTATTCGGACATCATGGCCGCGGAGATCCCGGCCGAGCTGACCGACCAGCAGGTCGAGATGTACTTCGACCAGCTGCGCGAACGGCTGCGCCCGGTGCTGAAACGGGCGATCGACGTGTACGAACGCAATCTCTCGATGTCTCGGCGGTTCGGAGAGACGCCGGAGAACAACCGGTGGGTGGCCGAGACCGCGGAGTCGCTCGAGCGGATGAAACGCTATCTGCGCGACCCCCAGACCCGAGAGCGGGCACAGAAACTGGCGCGCCAGGGGCAGGATTTTCGGCAGCTGTGGCGTCCGTTCGAGCGTGCACGGGACGCCGTCGACCGGGCATTCCGGCGGGCGATCGAACGTGCTGCCGATCGGGTCGGCCGACCCGCCGAGCGTCTGTCGGAACGGTAATCGCTCACTCCTGCTCGGGTCGATCCTCGTCGGAGAGCGTTCCGTCGACCTCCGGTGGCTCGTCGGAGGACTCCTCCTCGCCCGGCGCCTGTTCCGACTGAGAACCGGGAAACTCCAGCACCTCCCCTCCTTCGTCCGATTCGACGGTCGGCGGCCGGGTCGGCGTGACGGGCATCAACCATCGGATCGTCCGGACGGGGACGTGCAGGGTCTCCTCGTCGAGTTCGATCGCCAGCAGGATGTCGGTTCGATCTGCGATCTCGCCCTCGCCCGTCTCCCCCTCCGACTGATCGACCAGTTCGACGGGCTGCCCACGCAGGCGCGGCCAACTGTTCGACTCCTCGTCGAAGTACTCCAGCTCGACGTCGTACTCCTCGTCGATCGCCAGTCGTGCGACGGAGATCCGGCTGTCGATGTCCGCTGCCAGCATCAGATCGAGCTCGGGAGGGAGGCTCGAGGCCGGCGCCTCGGTGGTCGGTCGGTCTTCGGATCGATCGAGCCAGCCGAGGACCCGGGCGGCCTCGTCCTCACAGAGATTGACCGCCGAATCGGGAAGAACGTCGTCGAGGACGTCCGTCAACTCCGCGATCGAGGAGGTGTCGATCCGCGTGCCCCCCCGTTTGGCGATCACGCGCAGCACCTCCGCACCCACGCGAGCGGCGACGATTGCCGCCTCCGCGTTGATCAGTGCCGGTTTGAGGTCCTGGAGTTGCTCGGGGGGAAACGTATCGAAGAGATCGTCGCGTGCTCGTTTGCCCGTCAGGAAGTCTCGCCAGTCCATCGTCTACCGGGGCGTCGGAAGGAACGTCGACAGGGAGCCTCTGGTTCGTCCGTCGATCGTCTCAGGGGGCGTCGGGTGTCTCCTCGGCGACGGCCCGTTCGAGCGTCTCGAAGATGTAATCTTCGCGCAACACGTTGAAGACGTGCGCGTACCGATCGCGCTTCTCCTCCCACGGAATCCCGAGATCGGGCTGGACCGCGGGCAGACCGTCGTCGTCCGGCAGATCCGTCCGATCGATGAAGTCGACCGCGTGAAATTCGAGATTGAGGATCTGTCGGTAGCGGTTTCGCAGGAAGGGATAGATCGCCGAAAATCCGCGTTCGCCCAGGACGTGCAGGCTCGTCCCGATCACCGGAAAGCGAATCCCGGGAACCACACACATCGGGATCTCGGGGGGGAACGGGCTGGCCGAATCGTGCTGCCAGATTCGGTCGCGGTCGGGGCGATACATCGACAGGGGCGCGAGGAGATTCTCGGCGGGCGTGGACCGGCTGCGGCTCGGGCGTCCGCGAAGCCGTTGCCACAACATCACCGCCTGTTTGGCGACCCAGTACGGAGGACAGGGGAAGATCGACGAATCGTAGACGTACTCGCGGGACCGACAGAGATCGAGCAGTCGGGGGGTGATGTTGTACCCCGGCGCGCGGAATCCCGAAGGAGGTTTCCCCGTGACGGAGGCGATCGCACCCTCCCCGCGGGCCAGCTCGGACTGTTGGTCCGACCGTCGGCGATCGGCGAGGTCGTAGTAGTGCGAGTACGTATGGTTCGCCAGCTCGTGCCCGCTCTCGTCGGCCTCCTGTAACAGATCGTGATGGACGGGGATGGTCGTGTCCCGACCGACGACGAAGAACGTCGCCGAGATGTCCATCCGGTCGAACAGTTCCAGTGCCCGGCGCAGCCCGACCGTGTACGTCGGGTCGCCGCCGTGGCCGACCATGTCGTGTTCCAGCCCGTGGATGTCCCGGTAGCACTGGAGCGTGTCGAGGTCGATCGTCACGCAGGCCTTGGGTCTGTCGGCCCCGGTGTCCATCGAGTTCGGTACCTGCACGTCGGGGAGGAGGGCGTTCGGGCGGGGGGTGACGTCACTCGGTGTCCGACAGGCGAATGATCCAGATGAGCCGTGCGAGGTTCTTCAGCACGTTCGGCACTCGGCGAAACAGCCCGATCGACGGTTGGCGTTTTTCGACGACCTTCAGGGGGATTTCGGTCATCCGAAAGTTCATCCGTTCGGCCCGGATGACGAATTCGCTGGCGAAGAGATCCTTGTTGACCACGCAGGAGTTGACCACGTCGAGTAGCCGCTCGCGGTCGAAGGCCTTCAACCCGTGCGTATCCGTTCCGTGGAAATCCAGAAACACGCGGAACAGGAAGTTCAGCACGCGCGTCGCGACCCGCCGGTACAGGGGACGCCGATCGGAGGAGTTACGGAGGGCCTTGCTCCCGACGACGAGGTCGTAGTCCTCGACCTCGAGTTTCTGCATCGCTTCGACGTAGAAGTCCGTGTCGCAGAGATCGATCTCGTCACAGACGACGTATGTTCCCTGCGCCTCCTGAATTCCCCGGCGCAGGGCGAGTCCGTAGTTGGGCTCGGGCGTGTGGAGCAGACGCAGTTCGGGGTGTCGGCGCATCAACTCCCGGGCGACCTCGATGGTCGAATCCGTCGAGCCGTTCTCGGTCAGGATCAGTTCGTACGAATAATCCCAGCGGGGATCGTCGGCGAGCTTCTCGGTCAGATCGGCGACCGAGGCCGAGAGAATGCCCTCTTCGTTGTAGATCGGGATCACGATGCTGACGTCGGGAGTTTCCTCCCCCGCCGGCGACGATTCGTCTGCCATGCTCGACGACCTCCGTGTTGCGGATTCGGGATACCGGCGCGCGGCTGTATAGCAGACGGTGCGCCCGGGGTTAAATTTCGCGGCCGAGGGGTGCTCGGAGCGAGCTGGCCTCGGTTCGGGGCGCCGAGCTCAATCGAGGAGACGGTACAGCACGTACACCAAGCCCATGTTGACGACGAAGAGCACTGCGCCCAGAGCGACGAGCACGCCTCTCAACTCGGCGAGGTGGCTGTTGTCGACGAATGGCACCGGGATCAGATGGGGCCAGAATGCAGCGAGAATCGGGATCAGCGGGGGAAGGGCGAGTAGTCCGACCGAGAGAGTGATCGCTCCTCGGGGCGTCAGGGGAGATCCGTCCGACGGTGGTTCGCTGGTATCGGTCATACCTCGGGGCGGCGCGCGAGGAGAGTCTGACGATGGGGAGCGTATCGGTTCGGCGAATTCCAGAAAAGGGTTGCGCGACGGTCCGTCGGAGCACTATGCGAAACATGGCCGGCGTCCACCGTGCACCGAACGGTTGTTCGCCCGACCGGCGCGACGTCGCCGCCTCTCCGGACGTTATTGCGACCCCCCCGTGCACCGGATCGCTTCGCTCGCAGCCGATTCACCGGTGCCGCCGGCTACTCGATTTCGTTTCGGCTGATGATACCGGGTCTGATCGGAAACCGTGGGAATCGTCGTCGCCGGTCGAGAGCAGCGTTGACCGCGCTTCCAGCGCCCTGAGCCGACCGCCCGCTGGGAGCTGGAAGCCCTGGCGAGGTCCGTTCAGTGTGCTCTGGAGCGTTCATCCCACGGAGTTGGAGAGACCCGGTGGTACCTCGTCGTTCGGCGCACGGGCCGAGTCGTTCGATTCGACGATGCCGGCTCGGGCGGCGACGGTAAGTTCGACCGGATCGGCCTCGACGCCGGGAGAGCTGCGATGTCCAGTTCGGACGAGACGGAGGAAACCGACGAGTATCGACGGGCGGAGTTGAAGGCGATGCGGCTGCTCGGACGGCGCGGACATGCCACGGGTGAGCTGGAGCGCAAACTGAGCGAGCGGGGGTTTTCGGACTCGGTGATCGAAGAGGTCTGTGAGGAGTTGAAGGAACGAGGGGATCTCGACGACCGACGGTTTGCGGTCTACCAGGGCGAAATTTTGCTGCGCAAGAATTGGGGGCCGCGTCAGATCCGGGCGAAACTGCGCAAGCGCGGGGTCGACGACGAGATCATCGACCACGCGCTGCTGGAGATCGCCGACGACGGTGCCTGGCTGTCCGCCTGCTACGAGCGGGCGACGTCGAAATACGGAAGTGAGCCGGAAGACTTCGACCGTTCGACCGTCGAGCGTGCCTATCGTCACCTCGACCATCGCGGATTCCGCGCCTCCACGATCCGGCGCGTGTTGCTCGACGGAGCCCGCCCGGAGGACGCCGATTCGTCCGGTGCGCAGTGATTCGGGGTGGACTGCCCCGTCGTGCAGCTCCGTCCCGGCCCGTCTTCTCGAGAAGCGTTTCACCGACACTTGACGCTGGTGTTCACCGACGATGTCGAACGGGTTCGTGCTCGGGTTTGGACTGGCGCTCGTCTCGGCGCTGTTCTGGGCGTCGTACGACGTGGTGCGGAAGTTTCTCGGGGGATCGATGAGCGCCACGGCGGGGGTTGCCGGTCTGATGGGATTGCACATCCCCCTGCTCGGGCCTGTCATCGGCGCCCGGGAACTGGGGTGGCTCGGCGCCCCGCAGACCGCGGTCGGCGAAGTGCTCGTCGTCGGTGTTCCGGCGTTGTCGGGGACGTACGCCGCTCTCACCGCAGTGGTCGTGGCTCTAAATCTGGCGGCGAATTTTCTCTTTCTGCGGGCGGTGCAGATCTCCCCACTGGGGCTGACGACCCCGTATTTGGCCTTCACCCCCGTCTTCTCGGTCGTTCCAGCGTACGTCTGGTACGGTGAACAGCCCACGTACTGGGGCATCGTTGGCATTGCCACGGTCTGTCTGGGGGCTTTCCTGCTCAACCCGGGAACCGACGACGAACGGGCGTTCAGGTCTTCCCAACGCTTCTGGGCTGGCACCGCTGCGGGCGCTGACCCGCGAACCGGGGAGCCTCTACATGTTGGCGGTCGCCGTCATCTGGAGCATCACCCCGACGCTCAACAAAGCGGCGTCCGAGGCGACGTCTCCGATGTGGCACACCTTCGTGCTGGCCAGTGCCGTGGGCCTGGCGTTCATCGGCGCGCGAGCCGTCGTCGATCGCGGGATCGATAAACTCGTCGACGAATGGCTCGAGTCTCCCGGCTGGCTCGTCGTCGGCGCCCTGTTCGCGATCGGCGCCCTCGTCGTCCAGTTCGTCGCGTACCGGTTTATCGAGGTCGCTTACATCGAGACCGTCAAGCGGGCCGTCGGCGTCGTCGGTGCGATCGCGGCGGGCTATCTGCTCTTCGACGAAGGCGACCTCGTCCAGCGGCTGTTGGCGGCGGCGACGATGGCGGTGGGCGTGGCGATGATCCTGCTGGGAGGCTGACCCTCGGGGTCGGATGTGGATATTTTCGGTGAATAGGCAGCCCTGTTAGCGTGTTTGAAGAGTGAGCCGGACGCATTTCCCCCCGCGTAGACCGAGGCGATGAGCGGCGACAAGGAATCACTTTTTAAAGAACTCGGAAAGCTGGCACTCGAGAAGGCGGTCGAGACGCTGGTCGAGGAGGGAATCGAGGCGGCCGTCGAGATCTGGAAGAAGTACCGCCTGAAGGTACAGGAGCATCAGTTCGAGACCGATGCCCCGGACGACTCCGGGTCGTCCGAGTCCGCTTCGGCCCAGGCGGGGTCGGTCTCGTCGTTCGATGCGTCGACCCCCGACGAGCGGCGGTCGTACCCAGGGGGGGCTGCGGAGGAAGAGACCGAGGAAGGCGGGGAGAGTCGGATCGAATCTCTGGGTCGCTTCGCGCAGCGCCGGTCCACCGATTGACCCGCGCCACTCCGGGGCGTTTACCGGTCGCCAGCGGCGTCAGTATGGGGAGAGACGGTCGAGTCGAGCGCGGTAATGCTCGGCGAGTTCCCGATCACCCTGGCGGCGGTGCCACTTCGCGAGAGCTCGAAGGGCGTACGAATGGCGGGGCGCGAGCGCCACGATTCGCTCGAGTGCGGGAACAGCCCGGGCGATGTCGCCCTGCTGGCTCAGCTTCTGAGCGTATTCGCGCAGTCGTTCGACGTACCGGTCGATGTCGTCGACCTCCCCGGCCGGAGGAAGGGTATCGCGCGCCGACGTGGTGGGCTCCGGATGGCACCCGCCGTCTTCGGCCCCCTCGGAGCGTGTCCGCGTTCCGCCTTCACTGGCGGCGGTTCGCGACGTGCTTCCAGACTGGCGTTTGGCGCGTCGCGCCCGATCGAGCCGTCGTACGATGTCCTCGTCGGGCTTCTCACGGGTTGTTTTCGAGCCGCTCTCGGCGTCTCTGTCCGGGGTGTGGCCCGGGGCCGGTGGATTTGTCGGCTCTCTGGCGGGGTCGTGAGCGGCCGTCGAGACGGCGATCGCCGGCAACGAGCGGATGTCGAGCCGGTTGTGCCGCAAAATGTCCCGGAGGTCGTCGGGATCGCGTGACGTTTTGAATGCCTCCCACTGGTCGGGGATCTCCGCCCCCGGTATGTCGTCGACGCGTTCGAATCCGACCCGGCACCGCTCGACGGTCGTGAGACGGTGGTTCGGGAGATCGTCGAAACAGGTTCGAGCTGCGTCGAGAAGGTCCCGGTGGATGAAGTCCGTCGGAAACTCGATGTCACAGTCCCGGCAGCGGCGGCGCAGCAGAGGCAGGTCGAACGACTCGCCGTTGTACGTGTACAGCAGATCGAGTTCTGCGAGTGCATCGACCGTCTCGCGTAGAACGGCGGGCTCGTCGGTCGGGGCGTGCATGACGAACTGTCGGACTTGGAACGTCCGATCTCGCCAGTGGCCGAGCCCGACACAGAACGCCCGGGCGGTGTCGTCTAGCCCCGTCGTCTCCGTATCGAGGTAGCCGACGTCCGACGGTGCCACCTTTCGTTCACCGGGCTGTTCGCCAGCCTGTCGTATCTTCTCGGGGTCGAGCCGGGTGTCGCCGTGTTCGAACGGGGCGGTCTCCGTCCGTTCGATCCGAAACGCCACACCGCGTCGATTTTCGACCGTCGGAAACGGCGACGAATCGCCGCCCGGGCGATGAGTGTCGCCCGCATCGCCGTCGTCCGGATGGTCGTCGGCCGGGCGCTCGTCGACATCGTCCGCACGATACGTGCCGGACTTGCGGTCGTCGGATGCCCGTTCCGCTCGCCGCTGTGAGCCGTGCAGGCGTTCGAGTCGTTTTTTGATGTCCCCGGTCATTGCCTGATTCGTGTGTAAAAAGTCTCCGCATCGCCGTCTGATTTGCACGATCCGTGTGCCGTCGATCCTCGACGGGGCCTCCGACATCGCCTGCGTTTGACGGCGGTGACCTTGCACACGTCAGCTCGCCGAGGCTCGGTCCGGCTCGTTACACGCCGAATCATCGCCTACGCCGTCCTGCAGATCCGAGGGTGACGACGACCTCGACGTGGAACTGTTACGCCAGCGTACGAGCTGCCGCGCTCTTGCGCAAGGCGGGCGCGCATGCCCTACCCGCTCGACTGCCGGCCACTGGAGACCGATTTTGGGACTGATGGTCCGGATGTCATGTTACGATTCGTAACATCAGTTTCGGGCTAACGTGACATAGCGTAACGGCTGAAGTTAAACGGAAAACGAAGGTATCGTAACACCGGGTTCTTTTTTTGGTACGGGCTGGCTTCGAGCCGAACGCCCGTAACAGTTTACTTCTGTAACCCGGTGGGCGATCGTAACATCACGCCGGGGCTTGCGGACATGCATCGGGGGAGAGTACAATCGCCGGTCGGACGAGCCACGGGAGGCAGACGAATGGAACGAGATCGAGCGAGGGAGTGCCAGGGATGCGTGTGACGGGACCTCGGCGAGCGCGCCTCGGAGTCCGGATCTTCGCAGGGGCGGTCTTGATCGGCGTCGTCGGGACGCTCGGGTGGTGGATGCTCGGGGAGAGTGGTGCCACCGACCGGATCCGGGGGCGGGCGTTGCGGGCAGCGGTCGACGAGGGGGGGGCAGCGGTCGCGGCGGCGCACCGGCCACTGGAGGTCCGGCGTCGGCAAACCGATCGCGAGGACGAGTCGAGCACCGCGAGGTGGAAACAGGGGGCGACGGCGGAGTTGAGCGGGAAGCTCGCACCGAACCAGTCGGTGTTCGAGGCGCTGCGCGAGCGGGGCGTCCCCGCGGCTTCGATCGATCCCGTCGTGAAGGCGACCGGGGCGAGGTTCGATTTTCGACGCAGCCGGCCCGGGGATCGGTGGCGCGCCGTGGTCGGTCCCGAAGGAACGATCCGCCGATTTCGATACCGCGTCTCGGCCCGCGAGCGCTGGGAGACGGTGCGAGAGGCGGGCGGGGGATATCACTGCCGACGCGTCGACGTTCCGACCGAGCGGCGGCGCGGGGTCCTCGCGGGGACGATACGGGGAAGCCTCTGGGGGGCGATGGTCGGGGCGGATGCCACGCCGCGGCTGATCGAATCGTTCGCGGGTATCTTCGGATATTCGATCGACTTCAATCGCGAGGTTCGATCCGGGGACCGGTTCGCGATGGTCGTCGAAAAAATTTACGTCGACGGGGAGTTTGTCGAATACGGGCCGCTGTTGGCGGCGGCGTACGCTCACGGCGGGACGGTCTACCGGGCCTTTCGGTGGAAGTCGAACGGCGGGGAGGCCGGCTACTACAACGCCGACGGGAAGAACATGAAGCGACAGTTCCTGAAGAGCCCCATCGGATCGGTGCGGATCACCAGCGGATTCGGACAGCGATACCATCCGGTTCTCGGCCGGGAGAAGATGCATCGAGGGGTCGACTACGGAGCCCCGCGCGGGACGCCTGTGCGGGCCGTTGCGGACGGCGAGATCGAGTTCGCCGGGCCCAGCGGGGCGAGCGGAAACCTGGTGGTGATCGATCATCCGAAGGGGTACGAGACGTTGTACGCCCATCTCTCGGACATCGCCGACCGGCTGGATCCCGGCGATCGGATCGACAAGGAGACGGTGATCGGAGAGGTCGGAAGTACGGGCCGGTCGACCGGTCCCCACCTCCACTTCGGGATGAAACGCCACGGGCAGTACGTCGATCCGACCGAGGTCGAGTCGGAGCGGGCGCCCCCGCTGACGGGGGAGGAGCGACGGAAATTCCAGGATCGAGTCGTCGAGCCACTCCGCGATCGGCTCGACGCTGCGATCGATGGGCGAGCGGAAGCGACTGCGGTGGCTGCCCACGGACGCCCGGCGAAGTAGCAGGCGGTCCGCAGGAGCCCGCTGCTGCCATTCGATGCCGACGGGTGAACCGCCGTGTTGGACGGCCTGATCGACGTCTTCCGAGGGGATCGTGTCCGAAAGGTCGTCATCACCCTGTACGGGATCGCGATCGCCGGATTGGCCGCGACGTACATCGGGGTGTCGACTCGGGAGGTCCCGACCGCGGCCTATATCCGCGGCGAGCGCCGCCTCCGGCCGGGTGAAACCTTCGCGCTGCGCGGGGCCATTCTGAACGCGCCCAGGGGAACCTTCCGGCGCGACGTCTCGGTGTCGGTTCGGCTCGGGACGGGCGAGGCCGGCGATCCCGGTCGGACAACCCGTCTGGTCGAACTCCAACCGTCGTCGAACGGGACGTTTTCCACGGCGGTGCGGGTCCCCGGGGACTGGCCCCCGGGAGCGGCGTCGCTGGTCTTCGAGGTCCGCGGGTCGGACATCGAGCGATTCCGCGCCAGCACCCGAGTCGACGTCCGGAATCGCGACGAGGGCGAGGCGTACTGGCCCGAAGCTAGTTCGCGGCTCGACGATTCGGACCGCAGGGAGGAGTTGGCGGGAGGGCCGGTCGTCGAGCAATCGGGACCGGTTGCGATCGACGTCTTACCCCCGGACGGGGAGGTCGTGCGCGGTCTGGAGTCGCGCCTGTACCTCCGCACCGTGCGAGCGGACGACGGCGAGCCGGTCTCCTGTCGGGTGCGTGTCCTCGAGACCGAAGGGGCGGGAGACTGGTCGAGTGGCGGGGACCTTCCCGACACCCTTCGGACCGACGCGATGGGGCTGACCGAGATCGCCGTGACGCTCCCCGGTGGGCAGCGCTGGCGGCTGTCGGCGGATCGATGTCGGGGGCTCGACGCGGCCGCCCCGTCGCCGGCGGGGCGGGCGACCCTGCGCATCCACACCGTTCCGGCGCAGTTTTCGGTCGACCTGGCGTCCTCGTTGGCTCGTCCGGGAAGGAGACTGGGGGCCGATGTCCGAAAGCTCATCAGTTCGGGCGGGTTTTATGTCGACCTGTACGGGGACGGATCGTGGATGGCGGCCGAACGGGTCGAGACGAACCAGTCGGGGGAACTGCTCCGGGTCGCGGTTCCGCAGACGTTCGACGGCCGTCTGATCCGCCTGCAGGTCCACGACGCCCTGTTCGAGTCCGGCGGTTCCTGGGCCGTCGATCACGCCGTCCGGGCCGACGGTCGGACGGATCGCGAACGGCTCCGGAACGCACTCCGGACGACGGCGACGATGGTGGCCGAGCGCCGCGATGCTCCGTACTACGACCGGCTGCGCCAGCGCATCGGATCGGCTGCGGAGGATCGGTCGATCGAGGAGCTTCGACGCTGGCTCGATGCGCTCCTCGAGGCCGTGCCCCGTCGATTCGATGCCGGCGACGTACTGCTGAATACGCAGAAGGAGGATCGTGAGGAGCTGGCCGACTGGAAACGCCACCGCCAGAACGAGCTGATGTACTTGCTCGTCGCTGCTCTGTTCGGAGCGGCCGCGCTGCTGGCGTGGGTCGTCGCTCGGGGGCTCGGCGAGCAGCGAGCGCACGCGCGCAGACTCCGCGAGATCGACGACGAGCTTGCGGGTGAAGCCGAGGGGGCAGAGGGCGCGGAGACACCCAAGTGGGGGGAGCTGGAGATGCGCGAGCGACTGTCGATCCTCTCCATGGGCGTGGTCGCGTTCGTCACCCTGGTGCTGTTCGGTTTCGGGTTGGTGTTGGTCCTCAGTCTGCTGTAACCGTGACCGCTGCGAGTCGTCCCCGTTCGCAGCGTCTCGGCTCGGCCCGGTGGTCGATCGAAATTCGACGCAACGCTCGCCGCTCGAACCGCGATCATAGACATGGAGGGGTACTGCGGTGAGCGTCGGGGGGCAGGGTGGGCAATATCCGTCGCCCGTCGTCACTCCCAGATCAGCGCGGCGGCGGGGCGGCCCCTTCGGACGGCCGCTGGTCGGGTCGGGAGGTTTTGGCCTCCAGGAGGGGCATGTGGCGACGTGTATCGGCAGGCCGCAGGCGGGGGGGGCGGAGCCCCCCCCTGGAATTAGCTTCCGAATTCTCTCGAGGTGGATCCATGAGCGAGCAGCCCCCGCAGTCGGATACGCTCTATCTGGTCGACGGCTCGTCGTACATCTACCGTGCTCACTACGGGATTCGGCAGGCGCTGACGAATTCGGAGGGCGTGCCGACCAACGCCGTCTATGGCTTCACGCGGATGTTGCAGACGTTGTTGACCGAGGAGGAGCCCGAGTACATCGCGGTCGCCTTCGATGCCTTCGAGGCCGAACGGCCGAACTTCCGCAAGGAGATGTTCGAGGAGTACAAGGCGCATCGGGACGACATGCCCGAGCCACTCCAGAAACAACTCCCCTATCTGGAGCGGGTCGTCGAGGCCTTCGACATTCCGATCCTGCGCGATCCCGAGGTCGAGGCCGACGATCTGATCGCGTCCGGGGCGCGCTGGGGGCTCGAGCGAGACCTGGACGTCTGTATCGTCAGCGGAGACAAGGATCTGATGCAGCTTCTGGGGGATGGTGTGCGCATGTACGACACGATGCGCGACGAGGAGTACGGCCCGGAGGAGGTCGAGGAGCGCTTCGGGGTCCCGCCCGACAAGCAGAAGTACGTCATGGCGATGGCGGGGGATTCGAGTGACAACATCCCCGGCGTGCCGGGCATCGGGCCGAAGACCGGTGGAAAATTGATCCGTCAGTTCGACGATCTCGACGGGGTGTACGACAACCTCGACGAGGTCGGCGGGAAGAAGCGACCGAAGAAGCTGGCGCGCAACGAGGAGGAGGCCCGGCTGTCGCTCGAGCTGGTGACGCTGCGCGAGGACTGCGAGTTGGACGTCGAGCTGGAAGACCTCCGGTTCGATCGGCCGGACGTCGAGGCCCTGGTCGAGTTGTTCGACGAACTCGAGTTTCAGAGTCTCCGCGAGGATCTGTTCGATTGGCTCGAGGAACACGGTTGGTCGGCCGACCGAGACCAGCTCGAGCTGTCGCTCGGTCCCGCCGACCACACCGATACCGGCGAGGGCATGCCCGACAAGGACTACCGTGCCATCTACGACCTCGAGGAACTCGACGAGGTCGTCGAGGCCTGCCGCCGGGCCGACCGGTTCGCGTTCGATCTCGAGACGACGAGTCTCGATTCGCTCGAGGCCGAGATCGTCGGCTATGCCTTCGCCTGGGAACCCCACCGGGCTGTCTACGTCCCCGTCGGCCACCAGGGCGAGGGGTCGGATCGCCAGCTCGACGCCGATAGTGTCCGCCAGCGGCTCCGACCCCTTCTCGAATCGGAGGAGGCCGCGAAGGTCCTCCAGCACTGGAAGTACGAGTGGATCGTGCTCGCGGAGGCCGGCGTCGAACTGCGCGGGGTCGAGTACGATACGATGTTGATGAGCTACGTGCTCGAACCGGGTCGGAACTCCCACGGCCTCGACGTGCTGGTTCGCGACTATCTCGACTACGACACGATCGAGTACGGGGACGTCGCCGGACGCGGAAGCGACGAGGTGACCTTCGACCAGGTGCCGGTGGACGAAGCGGTCCCCTACGCCGCCGAGGACGCCGACGTGACGCTGCTGCTGGCCGACGAGCTCGCCGAACGGGTCCG
>JBDGRG010000301.1:23217-26518 GCA_042218355.1 Bradymonadaceae bacterium | reverse complement strand
CTGCTGCACGAGGTCGAGATGCCGCTGTCGCGCGTGCTCGGGATCATGGAGCGGACGGGAATCGCCGTCGACCGCGACGTCCTCGATCGGTTGAGTGCCGAATTCGAAGCGGAGATCGACGACTTGAAGGAGGAGATCAACGACTACGCTGGCAGGGAAGTCAATCCGAACAGTCCCAAACAGCTCCGGGAGGTGCTGTTCGAGGATCTCGATCTGCCGGTTCAAAAGCGGACGAAGACCGGACCGTCGACCGCGCGTCCGGTTCTCGAGGAGCTGTCGGACATGCATCCGCTCCCCGATCTGATCCTCGAGTACCGTTCGTTCTCCAAGCTGAAGGGGACATACGTCGACGCGCTCCCCGAGCTGATCCGCGAGGACGGTCGGATTCACACCAGCTTCAACCAGGCGGTCGCGGCCACCGGGCGGCTGTCGTCCTCGGAGCCGAATCTCCAGAACATCCCGATCCGGACCGAGCGCGGCAAGCGGATCCGCCGAGCCTTCGTCGCCCCCGACGGCTGGAAGTTGATCACGGCCGACTACTCGCAGATCGAACTCCGGATCCTCGCCCATCTCTCGCGGGATCCGCTCTTGCTGGAGGCGTACCGCCAGGGTGAGGACGTTCATACCTTGACGGCGTCCCAGATCTTCGAACTCGATCCCTCGGAGGTCGGAACACGAGAGCGTGAGCTGGGAAAGACGATCAACTACGGCGTGCTCTACGGGATGGGGTCGCGACGATTGGCGAGGGACTTCGACATCAGTCAGTCGAAGGCCTCGGAGTACATCTACAGCTACTTCGAACGGTACGAAGTCGTCGACGAATTCTTCGACGGGCTCGTCGAGGACGCCTACCAGGACGGCTACGCCGAGACGATGTTCGGCCGACGGCGCGAGTTGCCGGGACTGGAGGGCCACGGCCAGCAGCAGGCCTATGCCGAGCGCGCGGCCGTCAACACACCGATCCAGGGGACGGCCGCCGACATCATCAAGATCGCGATGGTCCGGCTGCAGGACGAGATCGACCAGGGCGACCTGCCGATGAACATGCTGCTGCAGGTCCACGACGAGCTGGTGTTCGAGGCGCCCGAGGAAGAGGTCGATGCGTCGGTCGACTTGATCCGGGAGGAGATGGAGGGGGTCGTCGAACTCGACGTGCCCCTTTTGGTCGACGTTGGCGTGGGAAACGACTGGCTCGCTGCCAAGTAACCGCAGAGAGCGCCGGGGAACCGAACCGCAGAGGGCACAGAGGGCTCAGAGCGGGCCGGGAACCGAACCGCAGAGAGCGCAGAGGGCTCAGAGCGGGCCGGGAACCGGACCGAAGAGGGCGCCGATGGAACCGAACCGCAGAGAGCGCAGCGCGCCCGTTGATCGAAGACTTCGCCATTGCGAATCTCACGCGGTCGTCACACCCCCGCGGTTGCTCAATGGCCCACTCGCCCAATCGCCTACCCGCCCAGTTGCCCCGCGATCACGCCTCGCGCCGGTCGAGATCGAGGGTCATCAGGTCCTCGGCGACGACGGTGTTCGGAAAGATCTCCCGCGCGCCCTCGGCGATTGCCTCCAGATCGTTGAACCGCTGGGAGACGTGGGTGAGGACCAGCCGGTGGGCCCCCGCCTCGTCGGCGCAATTCGCGGCGTCGGCGGCGGTCGAGTGGCCGCGGGTGTGCGCGAGCTCCTCCTCGCCGGCGGGATAAGTCGCCTCGTGGACGAGGACGTCGGCGTCCTCGGCCAGCTCCGCGGCTCGTCTGCTCGGCGCCGTATCCGCGCAGTAGGTCAGTTTGAAGCCCGGCCGGTCGGGGCCGAGTACCTGATCCGGGGTGATCCGGCGGCCATCGTCGAGTTCGACCGTCTCACCGGCCTGCAGTCGGCCGTACAGCGGACCCGACGGGATGCCCAGTTCCTCGGCGGCGTCGACGTCGAAACGGCCGGGGCGATCCGGTTCCTCCAGAGCGTATCCCCAGGTGTCGACGCGGTGGCGCAGTCGGTGAGTGCGGACCTCGAAGTCGTCGTGTTTGTAGACGAGGCCGGGGTGTTCGACCTCGTGCAGTCGGACCTCGAAGCTCGGGTGGAGAATGTGCAGATCGCTCATGCACTCGAACCACCGCTCGAGCCCGCGCGGGCCGACGACGTCCAGCGGGCGGTCCCGCTGGTTGAGCGTCAGCGACCCGATCAGTCCGGGCAGGCCGTTGACGTGATCGCCGTGGAAGTGAGTCAGGAAGATCGCCTCGATCGCACCCGGTCGCAGCGACGACCGGGTCAACTGCGTCTGCGTCCCCTCGCCGCAGTCGAACAGAAACAGCTCGCCCTCCCGAAACAGTCCGAACGACGAGACGCCCCGGTGGGGCATCGGCTTGCCGGACCCCGTGCCGAAAAATGTCAGTTGCAGCGTCAAGGGAGAGGGGAGAAGGGATGAGGGAGAAGGGAATCGGGATGAGTTGGGACGTCACCCGTCGAGTGGTCGAGCAGTCGAGCTAAGGGTGTACTCAACTGGGGGCCACAGGTCGTGTGGGAGTTTTCGGAGTATAGAGGGGCAAGGGGCGCCGAGTAGTCGAGTGATCGCTCAATGTCATCTCGCTTCTCGCCCCGCAATTTGAATCTCGTTCAAAACCCGCGTGCGATGGTTCGAGTGTGAGGCAGAGAGCAGAAGCTCGAACGACACCGGGGACCACAACCGTTCCCCTTCTCCCTTCCCCCTTCTCCCCCATCCCCTTTTAGACCCCGACCGGATGCCAGTTCGTCTTGAATTCGACGAACGGGAGGATGCGGTAGGGGCTCTGGTAGTCGTCCGGTGTCCAGTCCTCCGGGTCCTCCATGAACTTCACGCGCTTGACGTTTTCGGCGCCCTCGAGCTGGAGCTGTTCTCGCTCGTCGTCGGTGGCGCCGTAGGCCAACACGCCGTTGACGTCCTTGTGGCCGCCGACGTGGCCGATCAGTTCGTCGCGCAGGCCGGTCAGAATGTTGATCACGCCGCCCGGAAGATCGCTGTTGTTGAGGACCTCGGCGAACTCCATCGCCACCGTCGGAGCCTCGTTCTCCATGTCGACGATCGGAATGATCGCGTTGCCCGAGACGATCAGGGGAGCGATCGTCGACACCAGGCCCAGAAGCGGGCAGTTCCGCGGCGCGAACACCGCGATGACGCCGGTCGGCTCGGGGACGGTGAAGTTGAAGTGCGGGGAGGAGACGGGATTCGTCGAGCCGAAGACCTGCTCGAATTTGTCGGACCAGCCGGCGTACCAGACCAGGCGGTCGATCGCTGCGTCGACCTCCTCGGCCGCTCGGTCCGCCGAATACTCGGCCA
>JBDGRG010000301.1:16800-23207 GCA_042218355.1 Bradymonadaceae bacterium | reverse complement strand
TCGAGCTGCTCCTCGAAACTGCCCCGGCGGGCCTCCAGCATCTCGCCCATCCGGTACAGGATCTGGCCTCGGTTGAATGCCGAGCGTCCAAACCACCCGTCGAGTGCTTCGCGGGCGGCGACGACGGCGTCACGGAAATCCTTTCGCGAAGCGCGACAGACATTGGCCACGAGTGTCCCCTCGTCGTCTTCGACCTGCAGATAGCGCCCGCTCTCGGTGCGGGGGTACTCGCCGTCGATGTAGAGTTTGTAGGTCTTGTAGACTGGGATTCGTTCCATGGGTCCCGGGTGGGTTATGAGTTATGAGCTATGAATTATGAGTTATGACGGAAACGCACCCGCGAGGCTGTCAGTAGAGGGTGCGAGGATTCGTATGGCCACGCCAACCGGCCGGTACGTCGGACGGTCGTACGAAGCTCATAGTTCATAACTCATAATTCATCATTCAGAATTGCCGACCCGTTACTCTTCGAGTTCCAGGTACGCCAAAAGCCCCTGACGGCCGCCCTCTCGGCCGAAGCCGCTCTCCTTGTAGCCGCCGAAGGGCGCGCCGGGGTCGAACTTGTTGTAGGTGTTGCCCCAGACGACGCCGCAGTCGAGTTCCCCGGCTACTCGGAACAGTTTGCTCCCCTTGTCGGTCCAGACGCCGCAGGCGAGCCCGTACGGCGTGTTGTTGGCCTTGCGGACGGCCTCGTCCGGGGTGCGGAACGTCATCACCGACAGCACCGGCCCGAAGATCTCCTCCTGGGCGACGCGGTGCGAGGGGGTGACGTCGGTGAAGAAGGTCGGCTTGAAGAAGTACCCCGTGTCGGGTGTCTCGCACGAGGCCTGGTGTAGCTCGCAGCCCTCCTGGACGCCGGCGTCGACCAGCCGGTCGATCTTCTCGAGCTGCTGCTTGGAGTTGATCGCCCCGATGTCGGTGTTCTTGTCCAGCGGATCCCCGATACGGAGCGTCTCCATCCGCTGTTTGAGCTTGTGGATGACCTCGTCGTGGATGTTCTCCTGCACCAACAGCCGCGAGCCCGCGCAGCAGACGTGACCCTGATTGAAGTAGATGCCGTTGATGATGCCCTCGACGGCCTGGTCGACGGCGGCGTCGTCGAAGATGATGTTCGAGCCCTTCCCGCCCAGCTCGAGCGTCAGCCGCTTGTCGGTGCCGGCGACTGCGCGCTGGATGACCTTGCCGACCTCGGTCGAGCCGGTGAAGGCGACCTTGTCGACATCGTCGTGCTCGACGACCGCCGAGCCCGTCGTTCCGGCACCGTTGACGATGTTGACCACGCCCGGCGGAAATCCCGCCTCGTCGATGATCTCGGCGAGTTTCATCGCCGTCAGCGGCGTCGTCTCGGCGGGCTTGATGACGACCGTGTTGCCGGTCGCCAGCGCCGGGGCGATCTTCCAGGCTGCCATCAAGAGCGGGAAGTTCCAGGGAATGACCTGCCCGCACACCCCCAGCGAGTGCGGCTCGGCCCCCGGGAACGAGTACTCGAGTTTATCGGCCCAGCCCGCGTAGTGGAAGAAGTGCGCGGCGGCGAGCGGGATGTCGACGTCACGCGACTCGCGGATCGGCTTGCCGCCGTCCATCGACTCGAGGACGGCGATCTCTCGGGACTTCTCCTTGATCATCCGGCCGATGCGGTAGATGTACTTCGCCCGCTCGGAGGCCGGCATCGGCTTCCAGTGCTCCTCGTAGCCCTCGCGGGCGGCCTCGACGGCCCGGTCGACGGTCGCCTCCGTGCCGATGCCGAACTCGGCGATCGGTTCCTCGGTCGCCGGATTGATCGACTGGAAGTAGTCGTCGGCCTCGACGAATTCGCCGCCGATGTAGTGGCCGTACTGCTCCTCGAAGTCGGCAAAATCGGCTGACTGCGGAGCCGGGGAGTAGTCCCACTGATCGCCGAAGAGGATGTCGCGGACGTCGACGGGTCTGTTCATGGCTTCGTCCGGTTCGTGTGGAAGCGTTGGGCGCGCGTCTAGTCTAAAACGCCGGTCGCTCTCCGTAAACGAGGGGGGCGTCAGTTCAGTACTGCGGCTCGTAGATCGTCAGCTCGATGCCACCCGGGACGTCGATCTGTACGGCCCGCCCCCAGCCGCGGTCCTCGATCTCCGATGCGAACGTCACGCCGCGCTCCCGGAGGCGTTCGACGGTGTCGTCGATCTCCTCGCAGTACAGCGACACGCTGAACGCACCCGGCGGAGGGTTTTCGTCCTGCGGAGCCGTCGGATGGACGCCGAGATCGGCCTCGTCGAAATCGAAGACGAGCCACCCCTCGCCGACGTCGCGCGCCTCCAGGTCGAGTTTGTCGCGCAAAAACTCGCGGGTCGCCTCGGCGTCGTCGGAGTAGAGCAGGCCGTGGATGCCCTCGATCATGGCTCGTCCGTTCGGTCGAGCGGGCGATCACGAAATACTGAGATACCGGTCCGAGTGATAGCGGCCGGTGCGCTCCTTCTCGACCTGCAGCAAGACGTCGTTCAGCAGTGACGACGCACCGAACCGAAACCGCTCGGGGGTCAGCCACTCGTCGCCGACGACCTCCTTGACCATCGCCAGATATCGCAGCGCCTGTCGCGACTTTCGGATCCCGCCGGCCGGTTTCATCCCGATCCGCTCGCCGGTCCGCATGTAGTGGTCGCGGATCGTCTCGAGCATCACCAGCGTGACGGGCATCGTCGCCGCCGGCTTGATCTTGCCGGTCGACGTCTTGATGAAGTCCGCGCCGGCGTCGATGGCGATCTGGCTGGCCAGTCGGACGTTGTCGTAGGTCTGCAGCTCCCCCGTCTCGAGAATGACCTTCAGATGGGCGTCGCCGGCCGCCTCGCTGGCCTGGCGGACCTCGTCGTGGACCGTCTGGTAGTCGCCGGACAGGAAGGCCCCGCGGTTGATCACGACGTCGATCTCGTCGGCGCCCTGTTCGACCGCCTGCTCGACCTCCTCGAGCTTCTCGTCCAGCGGCACCTGCCCGCTGGGGAAGTACGTCGCCACCGAGGCGACGTTGATCGACGGGTCCGTCAACTCGTCCCGGGCGATCGCGACCAGGTTCGGATACACGCAGACCGCGGCGACCGACGGGAAGTCCTCCTCGCCGTCGAGGGGATTCTCCGCCTTCCGACACAGCATCCGCACCTTGCCGGGCGTATCCCGGCCCTCGAGGGTGGTCAGATCGACCATCGAGGTGATCAGTTTGAGGCCCTCGACCTTCGAATCGGTCTTGATACTCCGGGACTGGAACTTCCCCGCACGCTCCTCGACACCGATCTGGTCGACGGGGGGCACGCGCGGCGGTCGGTAGTTGTCGGCCATGACGAGTCGGGGGTGCGTGGCAGATTCGCGTCGCACGGCATCGCGCGAGGAGCCTAGTCGAAGCCGGTGGGGCTGACAACACGGCGGGAGCGAGACGCCAGAGGCGAGACGCGAGACGTCGGGGTGGGGGCTTGCAGCGTAGCCAGAGCTTCCCAGCTCTGGGAGGTATCGGGGTACTGAGGGACTGAGGTATCAGGGTCGACGGGGGGCCTGTGACGCGGTCAGAATTTTGCGGCTCCGGTGGTGTGCGTGTCGGCGATACGATAGATGCGAGACGCGAGATATCTCGGTGGGGGCTTGCAGCGTAGCCAGAGGCTACGTGAGGTATCGGGGTACTGAGGGACTGAGGTATCAGGGTCGACGGGCGGGCCTGTGACGCAGACAGAGCTTCCCGGCTGTGGCGGTGCGTGAGGTATCGGGGTACTGAGGGACTGAGGTAACGGGGTAGGTGGGGCAGGCATGCGACGTGGACAGAGCTTTCCCTCTGGCTGCGCCTTCCGGGGTGAGGCGAGATGCACGGAGCGAGCCGCCGCCGGTCGGATGGTCGTCGGCTCAATGGCTCAATCGCTGAATTGCTCAATGGCTGCGGCGACCGTCGAAACCGAAACCGGTCGGTTGAGATCTCGAGGGTCGCCAGACCGTCGAGGTCCGACGAGCCAGACTATCGCCGTTTCAACTGGGTGCCCTGCAGGCGGCGGCGGAGTGCGCCGGTCAGGTTGTCGTAGAAGGCGTTGAACCGGTCGCCGCGGACCGGCGACTCGGGGATCGAGTCGGGATTGGTGAAGTCGAAGGGCGGGTCGAACAGGCCGGCGACGAAGACGTCGTGGATGGCGCGGCGGTCGAGACGCCAGCTCGCCTCCGTCTCCGGCGACGATCCCGAGCCCTCGCCGCCTCCCTGAGTGCCGGCGGTGAAACGTTCGAACCAGCTCAATCCCTCGGTCAGCGTGCGACCTTCCTCGAAGAGCACCGAGAAGTCGGCCCGGGTGGTGGGATCGGTGTGCGGAAGCGTATTCTCCTCGTCCAGGGCGCTTCGAAGAGCCCCCACGAACGCGCGTAGCTTGGAGACGAACGCCGGATCGACCTCGTTCCAGCGAAGCGTGGTCTCGTGCTCCGATTCGATCCCTCGACGCAGCCCGTCTCTCAGATCGCCGAGCGCCTCGCGAAGGGCCCGGCGGGCTCGGTCGAGGTGAGAGCGGCGCTGCTCGTTCAGTGATGTCAGCAGGTGCCGGCCGACGAAGTCGACGCTGTAGTCCCAGGCAGTCGGGAACTTCGAATCGGGTGTGTCGGCCTTCTGTTTCCAGTGCGAGCCGAACGCTCGCTCGAGAGACCACTCGTATGCATAGGCGGCGCCGAAGTGGATGGCCGCACGGATCGAGGCGAGTCCGGCGGCGAGCAGCGCGATCTCGGGCTTGCCCAGCGCGGACGTCAGGTCGCGGTTGAAGAACACTTCGCCGGGCACCACGAATCGGTCGAGATTCGGGTCCTCGAGAGCCACGTCGAGGTCCGATTCGATCTGTTCGAGTCGGGCGGCGATGTCGAGGACGTCGCCGACCGCCTCGCCGAGTGGGCGATCCAGCCCGTCGAAGAAGGTCTGTGGCGAGTCGAGCCGGTCGCGGCTCCAGGGGAGTCGGTCGGCGATCAGGCTCTTGATACCGTCGTAGTTGTCGCGGTCGTCCTCCCATCGAGCCCCCCGCGCCCACCAGTAGAAAAATCCGTTTCGGGCGTAGAGTGCCCGCTCGGCGTCGATCTCGCCGCTGGCTCCGAGGTGTTCTTTCAGCAGCCGCGCCGACGCCTGGTGTTCGGGAAGCAGAAATAGCTCCGTGAGTGCCAGGCCGGCCGCCGCCTCGCCGCTGTCGGGCTTGCGGTCGAGGATCGACCGGTAGGTCGCCCGCGCCTCGCGGATCCGGTGACCGGTCAGGGCGGCGACCGCGTCGCGCAGGCGGGAATCCTTCTGGCTGCCTCCCAGATCGGAGAGCTCGGCGGATCCACACCCCGCCATTGCGACCGCCGCACACGTCAGGGCGGCCAGCCATCCCCGGCATGGTCGGGAGCAGCGGGACATCAGGTCGCTCAGGATATCAGTCACCGTCGATGAACGTCGGCACTGTCGGTCGCCGACCGAAGCGCACGTTGGCGCGTCGATCAATTGTATGCAAATTTCCTGCCCGGTTCGGAGTGGAACAGCGCGGATACCCCCTCTCTCCCGGAGAGAGACGGGCCTGCCGGGCGGATGCTGGAGTACGCTGTACTCCGATCGGGGGGGTGCTCTGGAGCATCTCTACTCCAGAACGCCTCGATCTGGTCCGTCTGCACCCCGATCGGGGTCGCGCTTCCAATCGATCGGCGTGCTCGCTACGATGGTGCGGCGCGGAGATCGAGGATCGCCGGTCGGTCGGACGTGGGGGCGGGGCTGCCGGCCCGTCGAGGAGCATCGGGTCGGACCGGAAACCGTGGGAATCTTCGCCGCCGGTCGAGGGCAGCGTCGACCGCGCTTCCAGCGCCCTGACGCGACCGCCCGCCCGGAACTGGAAGCGCTGGCCACGCTTCTCTCAGGGTGCTCTGGAGTGTTCATTCCACGGAGTTGGATCACACCCGGATCATCGTCCCAGTCGTCGAGAGTCGTCGCGTGTTCGATGTGATCACAACCAGCCGCGTGCACCCCGAGGGAAGGAGCGCGGGCCTCGCCTGTCTCGTCGTCCTGTCGATCGCGCTGGCCGGCTGTCCGACCTACAAGAAGAAGTACTCCGGGACGTACGAGCAGAAGAACGTCGATCCGGTCGAGGAGAAGTTCCACGTCAAGCTCGACTTCTTCCGGTTCGGCAAGCACGCCCGGGCCATCCTGCGCTATTACGAGCCCGACGTCGTGACCGGTGACGCCTACGGCCAGCAGACCTTCTGTACCTGGACGCGGGCTGCAGCCTTCTACGAGGGCGACCGGCGGTTCCAGCTCGAGATCCCTCAAAACGCCCGGATCGGCGAGGGCCGGCTCCAGGGGAAGATCGTCGGTGAATCCAAGCTTCGGATGGCACTGTTCGACCGCCAGACGGGGGAGACGATCCTCGAACGCCGCAAGTTGAAGCGCGTCGACGACGAACCGAGCACCGAAT
>JBDGRG010000301.1:0-16790 GCA_042218355.1 Bradymonadaceae bacterium | reverse complement strand
CCTGGTTCGACCGCAGTTCGACCTCGATGCCACGCAGACGGGGGAGAATCGGCTTCCGCCGACGGTCGACCATCGGATCGAGCATCCGGTCTTTTCGATCCAGTGGGTCGGGATCGAGCGGTACACGGACGAGCAGTCGAACGACGTCTTTTATGCGGCGACGAACATCCCGGGGCCGACCAAGCGCCTCGACGACGCGAATTTCTTTCCGAAGGACAATGCGCTGGATGGACAGCTGGCGGTTCCCCTGCGTCCACCGGACCCGAAGGCGCTGGTCTCGAGCGGGCAGACTCGATACGCCATCGGTCACCTGATCGTCGTCGACGACCGCCAGGCCGACGGGCCGTTCACCTGGGAGGTCGACAGCGAGCCGATCGTCGCGTCGGCGCTCCAGCGCGGCCGGCGGCGTCAGCCCGAGCCGCACCCGGCGGCGAACGGCATCGGCAAGGCGATACTCTTCGTCGAGGGACGGATCGGCGAGCTCGACGACGACCTGTTGAAGAACCGGTTTCGGGGCGTGCGCGAACTCCAGCGGCCGGGGTCCGAGCCCGGGCATTTCTTTATCGTCGAACTCGACGTCGATTTCGCGGCGGACGAGATTCTGCGGGTCTATCTCCCCGATCGACCCGTTTCGCGCTCGATTCCGCTCGAGGTCAGTCCCCTCTTCCTGCGGTCCGAGTCGGCCGGGTTGCCGCGACTGTTCCCACTTTGACGCCGCGATCGCGACCCCGTATGTCGGTCGATGTCGTTCGACGAAACGTCGTGCTGCAGGTGCGGAGTGAGCCGGTGCGCAGCTCCGAGATTCCGATGTCGGTTCCGGTGTGGGGGATCGGGCTGTGTGTCTGGCTGTGGGTCGGTGGGGCGACGGCGGCGGCCGACCGAACGGAGGCCGACCCGCCGGAGTACATCCGTGCCGAACGACCGGTCCGCGTGGCCGTCGCCCCGACGTCCTTCCGTCTCTTCGGTGCGCTCTCCGACCGCCAGTTCGACTACGAACTCGCCGATCGCTTTCGACGGGCGGCGGTCCGCCATCTGGCCAACCACGGTGAGGACTGGGAGGTCGTCTCGCCGTCCGACATCCGTCGGCGCCTCCGGTCGGAGCCGCTCTTTAGCGATTCGCTGAAGGTCGCCGAGGAGTGGGCCCGGCTGGGCATTCAGAACTACAAGCGACTGCGGCTGGACGACGCCATCGATCAACTCGAGAAGGCGGTCCAGCAGTACCGCGAACTGCGGTACGCCCGCGTCAATCCGCATCGCGTGGCGGACGTCCTGATGTACCTGTCGTTGAGCTATCTCTCGGAGGACCGAAATGCCGCCCGGGCAGTGACGTTGATGCAGCGGATGATCCGGCTGGCGCCTCAGCGGATTCTCAAGAAGGGCTTCTACCCGGACGAAATCGTCAACTTCTATCGGAATACCCGGAAGCGGTACATCGAGGGGTTGCGAACGGACGGTGTTCGTCCCGGGCGAGCGCGGGAGATCGCCGAGACGACCGACGCACGGGTCGTGCTGTTTGCAGACGTGCTGCCCGCCGACGGTGCCGGGTATCGAGCCACGCTCCGGATCTACGATGCGACCGAAGATCGGTTTCTGTCGCCGGAATCGGTCGACCTGCCGGCGGTCGACGCGTCGCGAGTCGAGTCGGCGGCCACACGGTTGATCTCGCGGGTCGAGCCGTGTCTTCGCCCGCCGGCGTCCGACGAGCAGGTCGATACGGTGGTCGAATCCCGCGGGAGCAGCCCCTTCTCCGTCCAGTTGACGTTCGCCTACGCCTCGTTTTTGAAGTATCCGGAGCCGATCGAACGTCCCTTCGGCAACCTCGGCATGGGGCTCGGGGCGCACCTGCTGTTGACCGAGGAGTTCGGTCTCGGCGTGGGTGTGCAGGTGTTGAAGTCGCTGCGCGACTACAGTGGCCTGCTGGTCGACGATTTCAGTACCATCCGCGGCTTCGCGGGAGCGGATCTCGGATGGTCGATCTGGCGGTTCAATCTCGGGCTCCGAACCGGGCTCGAGGGGGCACGGATCGGGACGTTCCAGGTCTGCACCGACGTCGGCGACGTGCCGCTCGGTTGCCCGGATCAGCGCGAGCGGTTGACATTCGACAACTACAAGTTCCTGCTCGGGGTCAACGCTCGGCCGCGAGTGCGTTTCCGGATCGTCCGGGGGTTCCAGGTCGTGCTCGCGGGCAGTCTCAGCTACTACTTCTTTCCGTTCGCCGGTCGAAAACTGCGGTATCCGCTGACCGGCGAGGTCGGTATTCAATATCGGTTCTGAAGCGTCTGTCGCCCGTCTACAGCCCATGGGCATCGGGGGACGCAGTCTCGAGTCGACCATCTCGGGCCGTCGGTCGCTCGGATCGATCGTGCACGCGTGTGCGACCGGAGCGAGGTGGCCCCGATCTCGTCCCCGCCTCGTTCCTGTTGCCAGCCGGCCGGGATCGCACCCCTCGACGGCTTGCGATTTCAGCATCTGTATCCGATAGTCCTCACGTCGGTGGACCCCCCGTCCGGGGATCGTACACGGCGCACTCCCACCGTCGGCGCGACGACGGCTGGAGGCGTCGATCGCACCCGTTTGCAAGTTGACTGACGACGACAGCAATGGAGGAGTCGCATGGGTTACAACGTCGCTGAGAAACTCATCAATTCGCATCTCACCGAGGGTTCGGTCGAAGACTACGAGTTCGGGGAGGAGATCCCCCTCGAGATCGACCAGACGCTGACCCAGGACGCCACGGGGACCCTGGTGATGCTCGAGCTCGAGGCCATGGAGCTGGACCGGGTTCAGACCGAGCTGTCGGCGCAGTACGTCGACCACAATCTGATCCAGGAGGACAACAAGAACCCCGACGATCACCTGTTTCTTCGCAGTGCCGCCCAGCGGTTCGGTCTCTGGTACAGCCGTCCCGGGAACGGGGTCAGCCACCCGGTCCACCAGGAGCGGTTCGGCGTGCCGGGCAAGACGATGGTCGGCTCGGACAGCCACACGCCGGCGGCGGGCGCCATCGGCATGCTGGCGATCGGGTCCGGCGGGATGGACGTCGCGCTGGCGATGGCGGGCGAGCCGCTGAAGGTCAAGATGCCCGACATCTGGGGCGTCAAGCTGACCGGCGAGCTGCCCGACTGGTGCAGCGCGAAGGACGTCATCCTCGAGATGCTCCGCCGGCACAGCGTCGACGGTGCCACCAACCGGATCATCGAGTACTACGGTCCGGGGCTGGACGATCTGTCGGTCATGGATCGACACGTCCTCGCGAACATGGGCACCGAGCTGGGGGCGACCTCGACGGTCTTCCCGTCGGACGAGCAGGTGAAGACGTTCTTCGAACGCCAGGAACGGCCGGAGGACTACCGCGAGCTGTATCCGGACGAGGACGCCGATTACGACCACTACGAGGAGGTCGATCTCTCGGAGATCGTCCCGCTGGTCGCGAAACCCTCGAACCCGGACAACGTCGTCCCGGTGAGCGAGATCGAGGGCAAGGAGATCGCCCAGTCGTACATCGGATCGTCGGCGAACCCCGGCTACCGCGACTTCGCTGTCGTCGCCGAGATTTTCGGCGACGAGCAGGCCCACGACCGGGTCTCGTTCGACGTCAATCCGACCTCCCGTCAGGTGCTCCAGAATCTGACTGAAAATGGCCACCTGCTGAGCCTCATCCAGTCGGGCGCGCGGATCCACCAGGCCGGCTGCAACGGCTGCATCGGCATGGGCCAGGCCCCGGCGACGGACGAGATCAGCCTGCGGACGGTGCCGCGGAACTTCCCGGATCGGTCGGGAACCAAGGAGGACATGGTCCACCTGGTCAGCCCGGAGACGGCGGCCGCCTCGGCGCTGACGGGCGAAATTACCGACCCGCGCCGGCTCGAGGATCTCTACGACATGGAGTACCCGGGCGAGGAGGCCCGCGAGCCGAACGACATCATCGTCAACGAGGAGATGCTCGTCGAGCCCCTCCCGCCCGAGGAGGCGCAGGAGGTCGAGCTCGAGAAGGGCCCCAACGTCAGCGAAGTTCCGATCTTCCCCGAGCTACCCGACGAAATCGGCGGCCCGGTGCTGCTGAAGATGGGCGACGACATCTCGACCGACGAGATCCTCCGTGCGGGCGCCGAGGTACTGCCCTACCGATCGAACATCGAGGAGATCAGCAAATTCACCCTCGATGTCGTCGACGACTCCTTCTACGACCGGGCGATGGAGGTGCGTGGATACGGCGGGCACTGCCTGGTGGCCGGAACGAACTACGGTCAGGGCTCGAGCCGGGAGCACGCTGCGCTCGCCCCGCGGTATCTGGGCACCCGGTTCAAGATCGCCAAGAGCTTCGCCCGGATCCACTGGCAGAATCTCGCCAACTTCGGCGTGCTGCCGCTGACGTTCAAGGACGTGGCCGACCACGAGTGGATCGAGCAGGGTGACAAGTTGAAGATCTCGAACGTCCGCGAGCAAATTCAGGAGGGGACGGACGTCGAGGTCGAAAACGTCACTCAGGATCGGACGTTCATCGCCGAGCACTCGCTGTCCGACCGACAGGTGAACATGATCCTGAAGGGTGGCCTGATCAACGTCATGAAGGAGAAGCTCTCCTGACCGACGGCGCCGACAACGTCGAACCGTGCCCTCGGTCTCGTGACCGTTCGGCGGTCACGGGCCGGGGGTTTTTGTTTGAGCCGTCGAGTAGTCGAGCTGTCGAGCCGTCTTTCCCCTTCTTCCTTCCCCCTCCTCATCCCCTTAGAAGGCGACGCTGTTGAAGGCCAGATCCAGAATCTCGAAGTCCGTCACGATCCGAGTCAGGGCTCCGTCGTCGGCGTGGCCCAGATAGGACGAATAGATGCCCGGTCCGTAACCGGCGTCGAAGGCGACGATGTTCAGGTGTTCGTCGGCCTGGGGGATCTTTCCCTCGTGCTTGAGATTCAGGTTCGCCCAGCCGTAGCCCTTCTCCAGCCGGCGCCGAACCTGTCCGCGGAGATTTCGCCGAAAGTCGTTCTCGTCGGGCATCACCGAGTGGCAGTAGTCCATCAGCGCCTTGGCTGCGGCGCTGTCCATGAAACACCCCAGGGAGCTGTCGACCGGGTATCCGCTGGGCCGGGTTGCGAAGCGGTCCGGTGCTTCGTTTTCGACCCGAGCCGCCTCCCAGGAGGTCGGCTCGGACTCCCGCAGTTTGAGCATCGCGTAGGCCGGGAGGATCTCGTCGCGCAGTTCGGCGGCGAACAGTACCACCGGATAGTCGCCCGGCTCGAAGCGCGTGGCGAACGGTTCGGTTTCGAGTCGATCGAGTGGGTCGCAGGCGACCAGGGAGCCGGTCGGCATGTGGAGTCGACCGAGATGCCGTCGGCGGATGACGACGTCGTAGCCCAGCTCGGGGATGGTCTCCCCGTCGTCGAATTCTCGGAAGCGTTGGAGTTGCACGGTCATTCACCGCGGTCGGGGGTCGACATCCGTCCGTGGCGTCGGCGGTGCCCGCCCCGGCCGGGGGACTCGCCGGACGCGCAAATGTTAAAGGAAACTCGGACGGTCTTTCATTCCCCTGGACGACTCGGGGCCGACATCCGTGGTCGGGCCGAGTGGCTGAACACGGACCGCGTCCAGGGACGGGGACTTATTTATACCCCCGGCGAATCACTGTCGCCCGCTTCGCGGGCTCGACTCCCTCGAACGCTGTCATCCGGACGAGCCCCGAAGGGGCGACAGCACGGTCGATGACACCGATCCCGTGGTCGAAGCGTGAACATTTCTCTCACGACCAACGCGTCATTCGCCCTGCGGCTCGATGAGAGCGAGATCTGCATTCCTCCAGCTCGTGTCGGTGCGGTGGCTATACTGGCGGACGCCGTGCGGTGGGCGACAGCGCCGGGGGCCGGACGATCCAGTCGGCGACCGACCGATCGCGAGTGACGCGATCGATTACGAGGAGGTGGCGTGCTCGGAGACCGACTCCGCGATGGAGAGAAAGCTGTCGGCTTCGAGGCTGGCGCTGCCCACCAGCGCACCGTCGACGTCCGGCAGCTCGATCAGCCCGTCGACGTTGTGGGGTTTGACACTGCCGCCGTAGATCAGGCGGACCGACGAGGCGACCGATTCGCCGTAGATGTCGTCGAGCAGTTCACGGATCCGGCGGTGGGCACTCTGGACCTGGTCCGGTTCGGCGCTCTCGCCCGTTCCGATCGCCCAGAGCGGCTCGTAGGCGAGGACGACGTCCGAGGCGTCGTCGGCGCCGACCTCCGAGAGGGCGGCTCGGATCTGCAGCTTGATCTTCAGCTCGGTCTCCCCCTGACGGCGCTCGGCGAGCGACTCGCCGACACAGATGATCGGACGCAGGTCGTGGTCGAGCGCCGCTCGTGCCCGTCGGTTCACGGAGACGTCGGTTTCGCCGAAGTACTGTCGGCGCTCGCTATGTCCGATGATCGCGTGTGTGCACCCGACGTCGCGGACCATCGGGGGGGACACCTCGCCGGTGTAGGCCCCCTCCTCGGCCCAGTGGACGTTCTGGGCGGCCAGGCCGACCGACGAGTCGCCCAGTGCTTCGGCGACCGCGGGGAGCGAGACGTACGTCGGGGAGAGGATCAGGTCGATGTTCGAGAGATCGGACGAGGCGTCGGCGACGGAGCCGGCGAGCTCGCGCGACTCGTCGACCAGTTTGTGCATCTTCCAGTTCGAGGCGACGATCGGGGTGCGCATCGCTGAATACCATCGGTTGGAGTCGCGTCAGTCGAAGTCGTGACGGGGGTCGAGGGCCTTCAGCCCCGGGAGGGGCTTGCGTTCGATCAGTTTCAGAGCGGCGCCGCCACCGGTCGAGATGTGGTCGATCTCGTCGGCCACACCGGCCTTCTGGACCGCCGAGGCGGAGTCGCCTCCGCCGACGACGCTGCGGGGCGGGGCGAGTGCGAGCGTTCGGGCGACCTGCATGGTGCCGTCGGCGAATCGATCCTGCTCGAAGACGCCCATCGGACCGTTCCAGAAGACGGTCCGCGAACTGCGGATGATCTCGCTGTACATCTCGGCGGTGTTCGGGCCGATGTCCAGCCCGCGCTGACCGGCCTTGATCGCGACATCGGTCGTGGTGCGGATCTCCTCGTCCGGGGCGTCGGCCGAGGGTGCGACGACGTGATCGAGCGGGAGGATCAGGTCGACGTCCCGGTCGCGCGCCTTCTGGAGGACCTCGCCCGCCAGTTCGAGGTGTTCCTCGTCGACGATCGAATCGCCGACGGCGACGTCGTCGGCGCTGAGGAACGTGTAGGCCATCGCGCCCCCCAGCAGGATGTTGTCGGCGCGGTCGACTAGCGCGTCGACGACGCCGATCTTGTCGGCGACCTTCGCGCCGCCGAGGATCGCCGTGAACGGGCGGTTCGGGTCGTTGAGGAGCTCCGAGAAGTGGGTCAATTCCGTGCGCATCAGCTCGCCGGCCCCGCGGTCGTCGGGGGCGAAGAACTGCGCCATCGTATAGGTCGAGGCGTGCGCCCGATGCGCGGTGCCGAAGGCGTCGTTGACGTAGACGTCGGCGGGCTCGGCGAGTTTGCGGGCGAATGCCTCGTCCCCGTCGCGTTCGCCGGGGTCGAACCGGAGGTTCTCCAGGAGTACGAGCTGTTCGTCGTCGATCTGATCGACGACGGTCTCGACGTTCTCCGGTTCGTGGTCCTCCGGGATCGCGACATCGACGTCCAGCAGTCGGGCCAGCCGGGCGCCGACCGGTTCCATGCGCAGGTCGTCGGTCGGTTTGCCGCCCGGCCGTCCCAGATGGCTGGCCAGGATCACCGACTCGGCTCGATCCCGAATCTGGCGAATCGTCGGGATCGCCTTCTCGATCCGGGTGTCGTCGGCCACGCCGCCGTCCTCGAGCGGGGCGTTGAAGTCGACCCGGACGAAGACGCGCCGGTCCTCGAGGTCGAGTTCGTCCAGAAAGTGGATGTCGGACACGTTCATGGTGTCTCCGATGCCCCGGACGGAGCGGGCGGTGGATTGGACGTCTCGGCGGCGACGGGTCGAGCCGGAGGGCGGTGCCGCGAGCGAGACCGCCACCGGGACCGTGCCGCCCAGCGGCCGGACTCACGTCTGCTCGTCGATGTATTCGACGACGTCGAGCATGCGGTTCGCGAACCCCCATTCGTTGTCGTACCACGAGATGACCTTCACGGTGCGCTCGCCGGTCATCATCGTCGAGTCGCCGTCGACCACCGACGACCGGGGGTCGCCGAGGATGTCACTCGAGACGATCGGCTCGTCGGTGTAGCCCAGGATCCCCTCCAGTTCGCCGTTCGCCGCCTCGCGCAGCGCCCCGTTGACGGCGTCGACCGACGCATCGGAGCCCAGCGTGGCGACCAGGTCGATCAACGATCCGTCGGGCGTGGGGACGCGGACCGCCATGCCGTCGAGCCGGCCTTCGAGTTCCGGCAACACTTCCGTCACGGCGACGGCGGCGCCGGTCGTCGTCGGCACCATGTTTTCGGCGGCGGCGCGGCCGCGGCGGATCTTCGGATTCGGGGCGTCGAGGAGTGCCTGACTGCCCGTGTAGCTGTGGACGGTGGTCATCAGGCCCCGCTCGATCTCGAATTCGTCGTGCAGCACCTTCGCTACCGGCGCCAGGCAGTTGGTCGTGCAGCTGGCGACGTCGATCAGATCCATCGAGTCGGGGGCGATTCCCTCCTCGTTGACTCCCATGACGACCGAATAGTCGATGCCCCCTTTCCCGGGTGCGGAGATCAGTCCGTACTCCGCTCCGGCCTCGAGATGGCCGACGGCGTCCTCGCGGCGGCGGAACTGGCCCGTACACTCGAGGGCGAAGTCGACCTCGAGTTCGTCCCAGGGCAGTTCGGCCGGGTCGGCCACGGAGAACGACGGGATCGACTCGCCATCGATCGAAATCGTCTCCTCGTCGGACTCGACCTCGCCCGGATACGTTCCGTGCACCGTGTCCCGTTCGAAGAGGTACGCCAGTTGCTCGTTGTCGGCCAGGTCGTTGATGGCGACCAGTTCGACGTCCTCGCGGTCGACGACATTTCGAGTGATGCAGCGTCCGATGCGTCCGAAACCGTTGATCGCAATCCGAATGGACATGGTCGGTCCGTGGGGCTCGAGTCGGTGAACGGATGGTTCTCTGGTCCGGCGGGGTGTCGTCGTCACGGTCGTCCGCCGGTCGAGCACGCGTCCGGGAGCGGTCGAGATCGGGCGCGTGTACGCGTAAAGCTGTGGTTGATAACTAAACACGGCGCGGGCGATTTCAATCGCCGGGCGCCCGTCGAGAGTCGGCGCGGCGGATCAGGCGTCGTGACGGATCCGCAAAACGTCCCCGTCGTGGACCACGTAGTCCTTGCCCTCCACGCGCATGTCGCCGGCCTCGCGGATGGCCGCTTCGTCGCCGTGCCGTTCGAGATCCTCGACCGAAAAGACCTCCGCTCGAATGAAGTGCTCCTGGAAGTCCGAGTGGACCACGCCGGCCGCCTGGGGGGCGGTCGCGCCGATCGGCAGCGCCCAGGCCCGGAGCTTGTCGTTGGCGATCGTGAAAAACGTATGGAGTCCCAGCAGCTCGTAGGCTCGCCGGATGATCGTATCGAGCGCCGGCTCGTCGATCCCGAAGGTGGCGAGCATCTCGCGGCGCTCACGCTCGTCCAGCTCCGCGAGCTCGGCCTCGAGCGTCGCGCAGATCGGGACGACTTCGCTGCCCTCCTCCTCGGCGATCGCTTCGAGTTCGCGGACGGCGTCCGAGTCGCCGTCGAGCTGGGCTTCGTCGACGTTGGCGACGTAGAGCACTGGTTTTTGCGTCAGCAGATGGCTGTCGGCCAGCAACTCCTCCTCCCGGGCATCGAGCTCCATGGCGCGAGCGGGCACGCCCTCGTTCAGCGTCGCGCGGACTCGCTCGAGGACCGCCACGCGCTCGGTCGCCTCCTTGTCCTCTCCCTTGGCGTTCCGCCGGGCTTTTTCGAGGCGGCTGTCGAGCGTCTCCAGGTCCGCCAGTATCAGTTCGGTGTCGATGATCTCGACGTCTCGGGCGGGGTCGACCGAGCCCTCCACGTGCGTGATGTCCTCGTCGTCGAAGCACCGGACGACGTGGACGAGGGCGTCGACTTCGCGGACGTGCGACAGAAACTGATTGCCCAGGCCTTCGCCCTCGGACGCTCCCTCGACCAGCCCGGCGATGTCGAGGAACTCGACGGTGGCCGGGATGCTCTCTTCGGGATCGATGTGCTCCTCGATCGTCTCCAGGCGGGGATCCGGGACGGCGATGACGCCCTTGTTCGGATCGATCGTGCAGAACGGATAGTTCTCGGATTCGGCCTCTGCGCTGGAGAGTGCATTGAACAGCGTCGACTTCCCGACGTTGGGCAGTCCGACGAGACCGACCGACAGACTCATGGGGATCCTGGCGAGCGTCGAGGGGCGGATTCGCTGAGACGGGTGGCGGACGTCCACACGAACGGGTAGCTCAGTTGCTGGGGATTTGCCAAGGAAGAAGGGAGTCGGGTAGGTCGGTCGAGGTGAGGAGTCCGGGGGGCAGGGTATCCGGGAATCAGCGCCGGGGTTGCCGCTCGACGGTGTTCGGGCTTCCGGGTCGTGGTCGGGAGCGAGAAGCGGGAGGCGAGATGCGAGACGCGAGAAGCCCTGGTTGACCTGCGACGCGGTTCGCGCTCGCCGGCTCTGGGGGCTCGCGGGGTATCAGCGTGATGAGGGATCGAGGTATCAGAGGGGGTACGGGTATGCGATATGGCCAGAGTTCTCATCTCGCTGCGGCGCCGACCGCGGAGCGAGCGGTTCGCCGTTGGAGTGAAATGTCCGCCGGTCGTACAGACGTTCTCATCGACGAGTAGGTTCGATGCACGCAGGTTGCGAGGGTTGTCGTGAGTGACGACGCACCGTTCGCCATTCCGACGATCAAGGGACGCATCGCCGAGCGTCTCGAGCATGCCGAGGATCGGCTCGGCGACGATGCCTCGGAGATGGACTTCGAGGACGACGACCCGGAGCGCGTGGTTCTCGAGACGCCCGACGAGCGCGGCGTGGTCGCGCTGGCCTGTCTGATCCTGGAGAACCTCCGCGAGCACGGGGGGACCCGGGCGCCGAAACGCCCCCTGGAGGCGGTCGCCAAAAAGATGCTGGCGACCTTCGATCGCAAGGACGTCATGGAGATCGAAATCGAGGCCTACGAGATGCTCCTCTGGATCGCGGGGGCGATCGACTCGGACTGGAGTCGAGAGGAGGTCGAAGACGTCGAGGAGGTCGGGGCCGACAGCAGCAACGTCGACTGGATTCGCTGGGCCATCAGGACCAAGACCGACCTGAGGATGGAGTACTACACGCTCGGCCGCGGCGAGTTGACCGAGCGGCGCGTCACGCCGATCAGCCTCGAGGCGGAGACCTATTTTCACGCGTACTGTCACATGCGCCGGGGCGACCGGGTCTTTCGGGTCAGTCGCATCGCCGATCTGCAACCCGCCGAGCACCCGCCGCCGGCCGAGCCGCGCCGTCGGACGTCCGACGATTCGGACGAGGACGACGGTCAGATGAGTCTGCTCGAGGACTGATCGTCGCGTCGGTGGGTCTCAAAAATCTGAGCCCTCCACGCCGCCGGCCTCGTCCGGGTGATCCCGGTCGACGGTGAAGGTCTTCACCTCTCGAAGCGTCTCGATGAACGCTCGGGTGTGCGACCGATTGTGCGGAAGGACCTTCGTTCGCCCGTCGTCGTGGGAGGCGAACACCAGGTCGCCGCCGGCGAACAGGCGGTAGTCGTCGGCCAGATCTCCGAAGATCAGACCGGCTAGCACACAGGCGATCCGTCTGCTCGGAGCGTTCTCGGTCTCCATCGTCGTCCTCCAGTCTGCACGGGTTCGTTCCAGCTCGTTCGATGCACCCGTGTTGAAATCGCAAACACCGTGCCGGCATCGTGTCGTCGGGTGTGCAGCTCGCTGCCGGCGCTTCGCCGGCCCCGCGCGCGATTGACAGCGACGCGACCGTGGCCAGATCTTCCGGGTACGGACCGTCGTGTCTGGTCGTGCGCATCGGATGCACGTCACTCGCCTGTTCGAATCGAACCGTTTGTTGGAGGATCGGATGATGAGAAGTTTCGAGCGCTCGTTCGTCGTTGGATTGCTCGCCCTCGGTGCGCTGCTGGTCGGGGTCCCCGCCACGACCGTTGCCCAGAGTGACAAGGGGGCGTCGGGGACGGAGACTTACAAACTCGACCCCGTGCACTCTCAGATTCTGCTGCGTGCCTCGCACATGGACATCGGGCTGTACTTCGTCCAGATCCCCCAGGTCACGGGGACCATCGAGTACAACAAAGACGACCCGACGAAGAACTCGGTGACGATCGAGGCGGACGCGACCACCATCGAATCCCATTACAAAAAGCGGACCAAGCACCTGAAGAGCCCGGATTTTCTCAATGTGAAGAAGTATCCGACGCTGACCTTCGAGAGCACCAGCGTCGAGAAGGTCGGTGAGAATACGTTCGAGGTAAGCGGCGACCTCACAGTCGCCGGGACGACCAAGCCGATCACGATCGACGTCGAGGAGGTCGGCTCCGGAAAGGGGCCGGATGGAAACTTGCGGCGGGGCTTCTACACGGAGTTCGAGGTCAACCGACTCGACTTCGGTGTCGACTGGAAGCCCTCGGTCGTCGGGAAGAACATCCGCGTGATCCTGGCGTTCGAGGCGGTTCGGCAGTAAGCCGCTGTCGTGGCCGTCCGCTGTGCACTCGGTGCCCCTCCCGTCCCCCCGGTCTCGACGAGTCGGGGGGCCGGAGCCTCCTTTTTCACCGCCCTCCCCCGATGTTCGACATCATCGCCGAACAGCTCGGCTTCGGCGTCCTCCTGCCCGCGGTCGTCGCCGGGACGCTCCTGGCAGCCGTCTGGTTCTCCCGGATCGGGCGGGAAGTGCTGGGCGGTGAGTGGGCCAGCCCGCTCGCCCTCGGACTCGCGACGGTCGCGGCGTTCTGGGGTATCAACGGGAGGCCCGAGTCCTATCCGACGGTCGCCGCCGCCGCGATCGTCCTCGGATTGATCGAGACGGTTCTCTCGGAACGCCGGGAGCTGCACTGGATACTCCGGTTCGGGCTCTTCGCGGCGCTGCCGTTCTTTTTGGTCGGGTTCATGTACGAACACCACTGGTCGGGGCGAGCTGCCGCCGGCTGGACCGTCGGTTTTCTCGGCGTGTCGCTGGCGGCGACCGGCGTACTCGATCGAGTCGATCGGATTCGGTCGGGCATGACGTTACCCGTTGCGCTGACGGTTCTGGCGACCGGGGCGTCGATCGGGCTGCTGTCGGCGGGCACCGCGCGCGTCGCTTCCGTGGCCGGCGGCCTGGCGGCGGCCTGCGGGGCGGCGGCGGTCGTCGCGTGGTGGCGCGGCGATTTCTCGTTCGGAACCGGCGGAGCGACCTGTTTCGTGGGGCTCTACACGCCGCTGCTGCTGTACGGTTACTTCTCGATCTCCGATCCGCCGTTGACCTCCGGGATCGTCCTCGCGTCGGCACCGCAGGTGCTCTGGTTGGTGGTGCTCACGCCGCTGAGCCGGGTCGAGGGATGGAAGTCCGTCGTGGTCGATGCGATGCTGACCGCGATCCCGGCGGGCGTGGCCGTCTGGCTGACACTGTAGCTCGAGAACCGACTTCTGGCCGGGGGAGGTTTGGAGAAAGTCGCGCGGCCCGCTACCGATGTAGCCGGCGCCTGTGGACGGCCCTCCCGTCTGCAGGCAGTGTGCCGCCGTCCAGCGACCGAAACGAACGAACCGAGGCCGCCGCAAGATGAACGAAGAAGAGGCCGACGAACTCTCTCGCCACGAGGTCGAGGACCGGCTGCTGGCGAGCCTGCGCGAGCGGGACGGCGAAGCGACGGCCGGGGACGTCGCCGCCGATACCGGGCTGCCCTACGATCGGGTCGAGCAGGGCCTTCGCCGACTGTTGCAGGAGTACAAGAGCCACCTCGACGTCGACGACAACGGAAACCTCCGCTATCGATTCGACCCGTCGTTCGTGCGCCGGGGCGAGCGCCCGGGCCGCTGGTGGCATCGCGTCAAGAAGACCGCCTGGCGGTGGTTCGTGGCGGCCTTCAAAGTCTGGACGATGGTGATGCTGGTCGGTTACACCATCGTCTTCGTCCTCCTGCTGGTCGCGCTCAGCGTCGCAGCGTTGTCTCAGGACGAGGATGTCGGCGGCGACATCGGCATCCTGCCGTTCTACCTGTTGGGACGGCTGCTCGAGATCGTCTTCTACATCGACATCTTCTCGCGATATCGCGTCGGTCGGCGGGCTCGCCGGATGAAGCGAAAACGGAAGGTCAGCAAGCCCGACGAGCCATTCTACCAGAAGATCTTCAAGTTTCTGTTCGGGCCGGAGCAGGAGGGGTCCGATCCGCTGCGCATCGAACGGCGGTTCACCCGATTCGTACGGAGCCGACAGGGGCGGGTGACGCCCGCCGAATGGGCCTCGCGGTCCGGTCAGAGCCTCGATGCGGCGGACAATGCCCTGACCGGCAGCCTGGTTCGTTTCCGCGGGGACGTCGACGTGACCGACGACGGCGTGTTGGTCTACCGGTTCGATCGGATGCGGGTGACGGCCGAGGACGAGGAGGAGATCCCCGACGAGCCCGATCCGATCTGGGAGCGCGAGCTGTCGGTCCGACCGTTGACCGGGAATCCGGGGTCCACGAACGCCTGGATCGCCGGATTCAACGGGTTCAATCTGGTGATGTCGCTGTTCTTCGTGTCGGGCGAGCGGATCCCCCCAGCCGTCGAGATCGGCCTGGGATGGGTCCCCCTCGTGTTCAGTCTGATGTTCTTCGCGGTCCCGGCGGCCCGGGCGATTCGCCGGGCCTGGCGGAAGACGGAGGTGGCGCGCGAGAATGCCCGCCGGGCGGCGATCGAGGCGGTCTTCGGATCGGCTGCGGACGGGGAGGCCGAGCCGGTCGAGGAGAAGACGCTCGGTGCGAGATACGCGGACCGGATGCTCGCCGACTACGAGGGAGATGTCGACGTCTCCGACGACGGTGACGTCCGCTACCGATTCGACGAGGTTGCGCGGCAACTCGAGGCCGGCCGGCGAGCCCGACAGCGGGCCGACGACGACTCGGTGGTGTTCGGAAACACGGTCTTCTCCTCCGATGAAGAGGAGAAGTCTCTGGAGGAGACGGAGATGGACGAGTTCGATCGCCGACTCGCGCGGGATCTCGGGGAGGAGACGACGCTGGAGGACCTCGAGGAGATGACCGTCGAGGAGCCGGTCGAGGCGCAGGTGGACTGACCTACAGCGTCCCCGCCATCCACTTGCCGAACATCAGGAGCATCAAGAAGCCGACACAGGCCCCGACGGTGACGAAGAAGACCCAGGGGGCCTGGTGAGCGTCGGCGTCGTGTCCGTGATCGTCGCCGTGTTCGTCGTCTGACATGGCTCTCCCGGAGAGTCGAGTCGCGCGACACTCGAATCGGACCGCAACTTACCGATTCGGACCCGGGTTTCAACCCCCGGTTCCGCAGAGGCCCCGCGTTTTCTCGCCCGATTCTACCTCGATGGGGGGCTCGCAGCTTTCGATACGCTGTTTGTCGCGGTTCGCGGAGATCACGCGCGCGCATATTGGCACGACGATCGTCGGGCGGTTGTCGGCGTTGGACTGGACGACCAGCCCCACCCGATCGGCATCCGGTCGACCGTCTCCGTTCTCGTCGCGCGGATTGAGGGACTGACGTCGGTACGTCACCCGGATCGCCGCGGCCCGGTCGGGGGGGACCGTCTCCGGGCGGGGCCCCTCGACGAAGAACTGCTCGGTATCGCGGCCTCCGGCCTCGGGGTCGCCGATCAGGCAGGTCCGTTCGATCGTCACCGGCGAGCCGCAGGTCGATTCCAGCTGCAGGACCCATTCGAAGGGGACCCGGTCGCGACTCCCGGGTCGGGCCGGTTCGTTCCCGCGCGGATAGAACTCGCCCAGGATCGCCCGGTCGTCGTTCGGCCGCAGCCGCTGCCCGTTGCAGTCCGGCCCCGACGCCCCCGACGACCCGCATCCAGCCCCGCTCAGAGAGGCGACGACGGCGAAGAGCGCCGCCCGGACGGGCGACATCCTCGGTCTCCCCCGGATACCCGCGCTGTCGGCGCCGTCGATGGCAGTCATCCCGATCGAAACATGAAGGGGAACTGAATCGTCACCGATCCGCCCTTCGGTTTGGGGAACGTCAGACTCCGAAGAATCTTCAAGATGCAGTTCGAGACCGGAGCGTGGCCCATGGAACTGTGGATCTGACGGGCGTTCGTCACGGTGCCGTCGGGCTGGATGGTCCACTCGAACGTGATCTTGCCGCCGAGGCCGGGGTTCGAGAGCAGCTCCTTCTCGTAGCAGCCCTGGATGTCGCCCTGTCGGCCGTCGATGACGCTTACGATCTTTCCGCGCGACAGTTTTCCCTCGACGTCGGCCAGCGACTCGACGGAGTCGACCTGCGCGCGGACGTTCTCGTCCTTCTTGCGCTGGGCGAGTTTTCCGGTCGACTCGCCGACCCCGCTGCCGATGTCGCCGAGGTTCTCCGCGCCTCCGCCGGCGACGTTGACGCCGTCGCCCTCGATCCCCTTCAGCACGCCGCCGACCTTCTTCGTCGATTCCTCCGTCGGCGAGTTCGCTGCGTCGATGTTGCTGACCGCGTCGCCCACCGAATCGACCTTTCCCTCGCTGGGCGCCTGCAGTGCGGCCTCGAGTTGTTCGGCCTTCGAGTCGTGTTTGGCTGCCTGCTTCTTCTCCTCGACCTGTTTCTGGAGCTTTTTCTGCAGCTCGTCCGGGAGCTTCGGCTTCGAGGGCGGTTTCTTCTCGGGGGTCGGCGGCGGTTTGT
>JBDGRG010000300.1:1847-6992 GCA_042218355.1 Bradymonadaceae bacterium | reverse complement strand
CCGTACCGGGAACGGACGAGTGCGATCACGGTCCGCCGATAGCAATCACCGGACGAGGGAGCACCTCTCTCTGCAGTCGGCCGGCGCCGGGAGGGAAAGCCGGGAGGAGACGGCCTCCGCGGACCGCCCCGACCGATCGCCGGGGGAGATGTCCCGCGGCCGACGACCCGGTTGCCAGTCGTCCAACCCGTTGATACCAAACGGAACGCTCCGCGATCCCCTCCCGGATGACACCATGACCGACGCAGTCGATGTCGACGAACTGGACCTGACGGTCGACCGCGACGTCCTCGACGCCTACGAGGGCGTCGTGCCCGACCACGTCGCCGTGATCATGGACGGAAACGGCCGATGGGCGCGTCGGCGCGACATGCCCCGGATCCGCGGGCATCGCGCCGGCGCCGACGCCGTCGGAGCAACCGTCGAAGCGGCGCGCTACCTCGGACTCGACGTGCTGACCCTCTACGCGTTCAGTTCGGAGAACTGGGAGCGGCCGGAGGACGAGGTCACGGGCCTGATGACGCTGATGGACATCTACGTCGACAAGGAGCGCGACCGTCTGATGGAGAACGACATCCGGCTGGAAGTCATCGGCGACCGGTCGCAGCTGTCCGACCGACTGCGCAGACGGATCGGAGCACTCGAGGAACAGACCGCGTCGAACGACGAGATGCTCCTCCAGGTCGCCGTCAGCTACGGGGGGCGAGAGGAGATCGCCGACGCGGCCCGGGAGCTGGCCGAAGCGGTCCGAGCCGGCGACCTCTCGCCGGAGGCGATCGACACCGAGGCAGTCGCCGACCACCTCTACACCGCCGGTCGGCCCGATCCGGATCTCGTCGTGCGCACCAGCGGCGAGATGCGGCTGAGCAACTTCTTGCTGTGGCAAGTCGCCTACAGTGAACTCTACGTCACCGAAACCCTGTGGCCGGATTTCGCCGAAGGGAACTTCGTCGAGGCCCTTCGCAACTTCGACGCCCGAGAGCGCCGGTTCGGCAAGACGGGCGAACAGATCGAGAAGGAGGACTGAGATGTCGCAGGACCTGGTCGATCAGATCGTTGGAGACGATGTGGAGACGCCCGACGTGGCGCCGCCGGTCGCGCTGACGGTCGCGGGCAGCGACAGCGGCGGCGGAGCCGGGCTCCAGGCCGACCTGAAGACGTTCGCCGCGCTGGGCGTCCACGGGACCAGCGCACTGACCGTCGTCACGGCCCAGAACACGATCGACGTCTCCGGGCTCGAACCGCTCCCGCCCGCGGTCATCCAGAGTCAGTTCGAAGCCGTCGTCTCCGACTTCGACGTCGCGGCGGCCAAAACCGGCGCGACGGGGTCCGAAGCGGGCGTGCGCGCCACTGCGGACTGTTTCGAATCGGCAGCAGTCGAGCCCATCGTCGTCGATCCGGTCATGATCTCCAAGCACGGCGATCCACTGCTGCCCGAAGACGCCCAGGAGGCGATGCAGAAGGCTCTGGTCCCGCTGGCCGACCTGGCGACGCCGAACCGACACGAGGCGGAGATCCTCGCCGGGACCCGCGTCAGCGGGCCGTCGAGCATGCGCGAGGCAGCCAAGCGGATCCACGACCTCGGGGTCCCAAACGTCCTGATCAAGGGGGGGCACCTCGACGACATCGTCCGCGACTACCTGTACGACGGGACCGGGTTCGTCGAGTACGGAGCGGACAAGGTCGACACCGATCGCCTCCACGGCTCGGGGTGCGTCTACTCCTCGGCGATCACCGCGCGGCTCGCCCACGGCGACGACCTCGAGGAGGCGATCGGCTTCGCGCGGGAGTTCATCACCGGGGCAATCCGGTCTGCACCGCCGCTCGGAGGCGGCGTCGGCCCCGTTGACCCGATGCACGGCGTCGACGTTTGAGCAGGTACTGAGGTATCGAGGTACCGAGGCGGCGGGTGGTGGTGGTGTGCGACGCGGACGGAGCAGCATTGCTCTGGCGCTTTGCGTGCGAGAAGCAAGATGCGAGATGCTCTGGGCGGGTGTGCGACGTAGCCAGAGCATCCTTGCCCTGGGGGTGTGTGGTGCGAGAAGCGAGGCGTAATTTTCGGCCGGTGTCGCTTCAACGTCGCCATCCGACCCGACCGTCGTGCAGGCGGGGCGTCCGCGCCGTGGACGGCCGACGGTTCGGTGGCCCCGCGCGGAAGACAGACGGCGGGTCGCGATGTTTCACGTGAAACACACGCGTCGGGCCGCGGACGGTCCGCGATAGCCGAGACGAACCTTCGATGCACGATCGATCGGGAGTCGACTCGATGGGACTCGGTCTGACGACACGGGAGGTCGCCGAGATGGCCGGCGGCGAACTCGCCGCGGGCGAAGGCTCCACCCCCGTCGAGGCGGTCGCCACGGATACGCGCCAGCCGATCCCCGACCGGGCGCTCTTCGTCGCCCTGCGCGGGCCGAATTTCGACGGCCACGCCTTCCTCGACGAGGCCATCGAGGCGGGCGCGACCGCGATCCTCGTCGCATCGGGCCAGACACCGGGCGGTGTCGACATCGCATCGATCGAGGTCGAGGATCCGCTCGACGGCCTGCAGTCGCTGGCGGCCGCGTGGCGGGCGCAGTTCGAGCTCCCCGTCGTCGGCGTCACGGGTTCCAACGGCAAGACCATCGTCAAGGACATGCTCGCCGGCATCTTCGCCCGCGAGCGGACGGTCCACGCCAGTCCCGCCTCCTACAATTCGCAGGTCGGGGTCGCCCTGACACTGCTGGGGCTTCGACCCGAACACGACATCGCGGTCGTCGAAGCGGGCATCAGTCAAACCGGCGAGATGGAGCACCTCGAGGCGATGATCGAGCCGACGGCCGGTGTCGTGACGAACATCGGCTCGGCCCATGCCGCCGGCCTGCCGACACTTGCGATCACCGCTCGGGAGAAAATGAAATTGTTCGACGGGCTGGAGGCAGGCCCGCTGGTCTACCCCGCTGGCTGCGAACCGATCGAGGAGCTGGCACCACTCCCGGGCGAACCGGTGTCGACGGCGAGCCCGTCCGGCGGGGCAGTCGAATCGGCGGACTACGCCGTCGACGCGGTCGACTCCCTCGATCCGGGGTTCGCCTTCGAGCTGCAGATGCCGAATGGCGAGCGCCGCGAGCTCGCGATCCACGTCCCCGGCCGGCACAACCTCGACAATGCGGTCACGGCGGCGGCCACCGCGGCGGAGCTGGGTGCCGACGTCGCTTCGATCCGAGACGGGCTGGCGTCGTACGAGGCGAGTCCCATGCGGCTCGAGATCCATACCACGCCCGCCGACATCACGCTGATCAACGACGCGTACAGCTCGGATCCGACGAGTGCTCGCGCCGCCCTCAGCGCACTGGAACGGTACGGGGCCGAGGGCCGATCGGTCGCCATCCTCGGTGACATGCTCGATCTCGGGGAACGTTCCGAGGAGGCCCACCGCCAGCTCGGGCGCGCGGCAGCCGACCTCGACGTCGATCTGCTGATCTGCGTGGGGGAGCGAGCCCGCTGGATCGGCCGGGCTGCCGGACGTCGTGGGCTGCCCGACGAACGCATCCGACAGCTGCCGTCGGTCGAGGCGCTCCACGGACGCCTCGGCGACCTGCTCGCATCCGGCGATACGGTGCTCTTCAAGGCGAGCCGCCGGATCGAACTCGATCGGGCCGCCCAGCAGCTGCTCGAAAGCCTCGGTCCCTCGCGGCTGACCGTCGATCTCGGCGCCCTCCGGGACAACTACCATGCACTGCACCGCCACATCGGCGCCGACGTCGACTTCATGGCCGTCGTCAAGAGCTTCGGATACGGCAACGACTCGACGCGCGTCTCGCAGACGCTGATCCGCGAGGGAGCGGACGCGCTGGCGGTCGCCTATCCCGACGAGGCGATCCCCCTCCGAGAGCGCGGCCTCCAGGTGCCGATTCTCGTCACGAACGTCCTCCCCCACGAGGTCGACAAGATCGTCGAGTACGAGTTGACGGCTCAGCTGTACTCCGAACCCGTTCTCGAGGCACTGAGCGAGGAGGCGGCCCGCCGCGAGGAGTGCGCGAGTGTACACTTGATGATCGACACGGGGATGAATCGCGTCGGCCTGGATCCGGACGAAGCACCCGCCTTTGCCCGCCGGGTCGACGAACACGCGCGTCTGGACCTGACCGGGACGATGACCCACTTCGCCGCCGCCGACCTCCCCGAGGAAGACGACTTCACCCGGGACCAGCTCGCCCGGTTCGATGCCGTACTCGAGGCGATGCGGTCGGCGGACATCGATCCCGGCGTGGTCCACGCCGCCAACACCGCCGCGGCATGGCGGTTTCCGAACTCGCACTACGACATGGTCCGAGTCGGCCTCGGACTCTACGGCCTCTCCCCCAGCGGCGCGGTCGAGGCGGCCGCCGTCGAGACTCGACCGGCGCTGACGTTTTCGACCCAGATCGTCGACATCCACCAAGTCGACCCCGGTGAGACCGTCGGCTACGGGCGAAACTGGCGAGCGGACCGTCCGACGACGATCGCCACCGTCGCCGCCGGCTACAACGACGGGCTGCCCCGGTTCATGTCGAACGGTGGCGAGGTGCTGATCGGGGGACGGTGCTGTCCGATCGTCGGCGACGTCTGCATGGACGTGGCGATGGTCGACGTCACCGCGGTCCCCGGAGTGGAAGTCGGCGACGAGGTCGTGATCTTCGGCTCGCAGGGAGACGAAGAGGTGACGATCGACGCGATTGCACAGCGGGGCGGGACCATCAACTACGAGATCCTCTGCAACATCTCGCCGCGGGTCCGCCGCGTCTTCGTCCGCGGGTCGGACTGATTTGCCCCCCGCCGGTCACCGGGCTCGGGCCCGACTAACTGAGCCAACGACATGCGCACCACGGGTGGCGACGGGCAAGATGCGAGACGACGGTCGCGACAAGCGAGAGGTCGGACTCCACGGCGCACTCAGAGCTCCGACCCCGTGGGATGTCCACAAGGTGCGCGAGCGATGGGGCGATGTCCCGGGAGCGCCGACAGCGACATGTTTCACGTGAAACATCGCCCCGAAGTCGATTGAAAGCCCACCGCACCGACGGTCTCGAACGCCGCATCTCGCGTCTCGCCTCTGACGTCTCGCACGCACGACACCAGCGTCTTCCACGGCGCTGACGCACCGCCTGCACGACGGTCTGTTCA
>JBDGRG010000300.1:0-1837 GCA_042218355.1 Bradymonadaceae bacterium | reverse complement strand
CGCCCGGACGACTATCGCTTCCCGCACGCAAAGCGCCAGAGCAGGGATGCTCTGGCTACGCCGCACACACGCCCAGAGCAGGGATGCTCTGGCTACGCCGCACACACGCCCAGAGCATCTCGCTTCTCGCCACGAACACCACCAGAGCAAGGAGGCCTCTGGCTACGTCGCATGGCGACCGCTCGACGATGGCAAACCGACGCCTGTAGACTGACGGCTGCAGACTGTTATCGTCGCCGCGTCTCGGTAGACCTCGACCCACCACCCCGGAGTGGACCGTGACTGCATCCGACCCCGAGAGCTACATCGACCAGCATCGCGACCGCTTCCTCCAGGAGCTGGAGACGTATCTGTCGATCCCGAGCATCTCGACCAGCCCCGACTCCGCCGACGACGTCCGGCGCTGTGCCGAGTGGCTCGCCGGCCATCTGTCGGAGATCGGCCTTCCGGAGGTCGAGATCTTCGAGACCGACGGCCACCCGATCGTCTACGCCGAGCACTGCGAGGCGCCCGATCGACCGACGATTCTCGTCTACGCGCACTACGACGTCCAGCCGCCCGATCCGCTGGACGAGTGGGAGTCGCCCCCCTTCGAGCCGGAGATACGCGACGGGAAGATCTTCGCGCGGGGGGCGACCGACGACAAAGGGCAGTTCTTCGCACACGTCAAGGGGCTGGAGAGCCACCTGGCAACCGAGGGCCAGCTGCCGGTCAACGTAAAGATGCTGGTCGAGGGCGAGGAGGAGGTGGGCAGCGCCCACCTCGAGCCGTTCGTCGCCGAGCACGCCGAGATGCTCGAGTGCGATTCGGTGCTGATCTCCGACTCGGCGATGTTCGACCGGGGACTCCCGACGATCACCTACGGACTCCGCGGGCTGGCCTACTTCGAGGTCGAGGTCCAGGGGCCCGAGCGCGACCTGCACTCCGGCCTGTACGGCGGGGCGGTCCCGAACCCGATCGACGAACTCGCCGGCATTCTGGGGCAGCTCCACGACGAGGAGGGACGCGTGGCCGTCCCCGGTTTCTACGACAACGTCCGGGAGTTGTCCGACGAGGAGCGCGCCGAGCTGGCGGACTTGCCCTTCGACGAGGAGGGCTTCCGAGCGGAGACCGGAGCGGCGCAGCTCGACGGCGAAGCCGGGTACACGACGCTCGAGCGGCGCTGGGCGCGGCCGACGCTCGATTGCAACGGCATCTGGGGCGGGTACACCGACGAGGGGGCGAAGACCGTTCTCCCGGCCCGCGCGTCGGCCAAATTCTCGTGTCGGCTCGTCCCCCACCAGAAGCCGGAACGCATCGAACAGCTGGTGATCGAACACGTCCGTGAGCTCGCCCCGGAGTCGGTCGCCGTCAGCGTCGAGACCAAGCACTCGGGCCAGCCGATCGTCACCGAACGCGACACCCCGACCGTGCGGGCCGCCGAGCGAGCCTCCGAGAAGGCCTGGAACGAGGAGGCGGTCTTCACGCTATCGGGTGGCTCGATCCCGGTCGTCTCGATCATGGACCGCGTGCTCGACACCCCGACGGTCCTCCTCGGATTCGGGTTGAACGACGATCGATTGCACAGCCCCAACGAGAAGTTCGAGCTCGAGAACTTCTACAAGGGCATCGAGACGAGCGCGTATCTGTGGGAACTGGCGGCCGAGGGCGAGTAGTCGAGTAGCCAAGCCGTCGAGTGGTCGACTTCGACCGAGGAATCGCCGGGGCCACCGGAGCCGCCGAATGGCGTTCCAGGACGACTCCGAGACCAGCTCCCGGGGCATGTCGATGCTAGGAGCCCGTTGCAGATAGACTCCACGTCGCAGTTAGCGGCTGATTCGGCGACCTCGTCGGTCGC
>JBDGRG010000030.1:0-9777 GCA_042218355.1 Bradymonadaceae bacterium | reverse complement strand
TAAAGGTCGCCGGCGAGGTCGACGCCGAACTCGACTCCCATCGTCCCAGTGTGACGCGATGACGCCCCCGACCGACACGGACGCCCACCTTCGCCCCCGCATTGCCGGGGGGGCGGCTCGAGGGAGCGCTCTCCAACGGACACGCTGCCGGCAGCCGACTGCCGGAGACCCCGGCGATCGATTCGACGCAACCTCCTCACGCCCCTCCGAATTTCACATGACCGACGATCCGACGACATTGCCGATTCGGTTCGACGATCCGTCGACGCTGGAGGAATGGAAAACCGTCGACGACGTCGTGATGGGCGGGCACTCCGACAGTACGTTCGAGTGGGTCGACGAACCCGTCGAGGCCCTGGAGCCGGCGATTGGGTTTCTGCGATACACCGGACGCGTGACACTGGCCGACGGGGGTGGGTTTTGTTCGGGCCGGCTCGAGGAGGCCGACCGCGGCGCACCGGGAACGGACCGTCTGCGGCTGCTGGCCCGCGGAGACGGCAACCGATACAAGCTGACGTTGAGAACCGCACTGACACCGGAATCATCGAGCTGGCGGCTTCCATTCGATCCACCCGCCGGCGACTGGTCCATCGTCGAATTTCCTCTCGAGGCGTTCGAGCTGTGGCGGCGCGGCAGTCGCCTCCAAACGGATCGCTCGGTCGACCCGGCACGACTGACCTCGATCGGAGTTCTGATCTCCGACCGGCAAGCCGGCCCGTTCACACTCGACGTCGCGGAGATCTGGGCCGAGTGAACCGAAGCGCACCTCAACGTCTCCAGCGCTCACCGGGCTCAAGCGACGCGACGTCCGTCTCGACGCCCCGCCTGTCGAGCTCCTCCTCGAGCTGTTCGGGCGTCCCGGTCAGCAGCGGGAAGGTCCCCCAGTGACACGGCACGACCGTGTCGATCTCGAGCAACTCGCAGGCCAGCGCCGCGGCCTCGGGATCCATCGTGAAGTGGTCGCCGATCGGCAGCACGGCCGCATCGGGGTCGTGCAGCCTCGCGATCAGCTCCATGCCGGGAAACAGACAGGTGTCCCCGGCGATGTACAGCGACAGATCGTCGGAGAAGTGAACGACGTAGCCAGCCGGCTCACCAGCGTACCGCACGCCATCCTCCTCGACGACCGCCGACGAGTGGCGGGCGTCGGTCATCGTCACCTCCACGCCCAGCCCCTCGAGCCGAGTCGTGCCCCCCTTGTTCATCTGAACGACCCGCTCTTCGGCCACGCCGGTCGACTTCACCCACTCGCCCAGTTCGAAGATCGCCACGATCGGGCCGTTCGAACGAGCGGCGGCGGCCTCGAGATTCGCGACGTGGTCCGAATGGCCGTGCGTCAACAGAATGCCGTCCGGCTCGACCTCCTGATACTCCTCGGGACAGGAGGGGTTGTCGGCCAGCCACGGGTCGACCAGCAGCTGCTCGCCCCCGGGCGTCTCGAGGAAAAACGTCGCGTGTCCGAGCCATGTCACGGCAGGAGTGGAACGACTCATCGCGATTACCTGCGAATCGGGAGTAGCGGAAAGCTCTCGCGGGCCGGGCTGCGCTGACGATGCCCGTCGATCGTACCGAATGAGCGGGGGCGTCGACCAGCACTTCGCGCCGGGTTCGTGCCGTTCGGGAAGCTCCGGCCGATCGAGTGCGTTCGATCTCTACCGTTTCACTCGACATAATGGTGCAGCGCCCAGTATTTCCGTCTCGAGACATCATGACCGAGGACGACACCGACATCGAACTGACCGACACGCAGATTCTGGACGGCGAGCCCGCCGAACCGGGGCACGGCGCGCCGACGACCGACGAGCTGCGGCTGGGCGACGTCGTCGCCGACCGGTACGAGCTGCTCGACCGAGTCGGCGAAGGCGGCATGGGTCGGGTGTACAAGGCCGAGGATCTGACGCTTCACGAGATGGTCGCTCTGAAGGTGCTGCACGTCGAGGCGGCCGCGGACGAGGAGGTCGTCGAGCAGTTCCGCCGGGAGGTCAAACTTGCCCGGCGAGTAGCGCATCCGAACGTCGTGCGAACCTTCGACATCGATTCCGCCGACGGGACCCCGTTCCTGACGATGGAGTACGTCAAGGGGCCGGACCTGCGGGAGGTGATGAACAGCGACGACTTCGGCCTGCGCCAGGGGATCTCCGCGGCCCGTGCGATCGCCGCCGGTCTCGAGGCGGCCCACGACACGGGCGTGCTGCATCGCGATCTGAAGCCCGAAAACGTCCTGATCGGCGAATCGGGGCGCGTCGCACTGACCGATTTCGGGATCGCGGGAGCGTTGCGCGACGAGGACGACCGCGAACATCTCCGCCGTCGGGGCATCGGCACGCCGGCCTACATGGCGCCCGAGCAGGTGCGCGGACAGGAGGCGATGGACGAGCGGGTGGACGTCTACGCGCTCGGGGTGCTGCTGTACGAGATGATCGGAGGCGAGGTTCCCTGGTCGGACTCCGAAAATGCCACGGAGCTGGCGATGGCGAGGCTCGACGAATCGCCCCCGTCGCTGGCCGAGTTCGCGCCGTCGGCTCCGCGCGCACTCGTCGAGCTGGTCGACCAGTCGCTGAAACCCGATCCCGACGACCGACCCGCGGAGATCGGTCGACTGCAACGGATTCTGGACGAACTGGCCGACCCATCGGCGGAGCGCCCCGAACTGGTCCCGGGGCCGTCGGTCGAGGCCCGGTCCGCTACCGACCCGGCTCGCCCCGGCGCCCACAGCCGCCTGCGCACGGAGTCTCAGCGCATCCGACTGGTGGTATTGCCGTTCGACGTCGACGACTCCGAGCGAGCCGCGGAGGTGGCGACCGGTCTTCGCGAGGACCTTCTCTACCGCCTCGGGCGGTGGCAGGAGATCGACATTCGGTTGCGCGAACCGACGAACACGGAGGCATCCGGCGCACGCCACTCCTCACTCGACATCGGCCGACAGCTCGACGCCGACGCCGTCGTCACGGGATCGGTCGAGAACACCAACCAGGGGCTTCGCGGGCGGCTGGCGCTTGACGCCATCTCGACGGGCGACCAGATCTGGGGGGACGTCCGGACGTTCGAACCGGCCGACAGCTACGACGTCGCCTCGCTGTGGGCGGAGGAGATCGGCGGGGAGCTCAGCGGCACCGAGCCCGAATCGGAGCGCGAATCGCTGCCCAACCCGGCGCACGCGCTGTTGAACGAGGCTCAACACCTGATGCGCGAACGCTGGCGCGTCGACATCGAGCCCGCCATCGAGCGGCTGGAACGTGCGCGCGACCTCGCCTCCAAGCATCCGCGCGTGCTGTCACTGCTGGCGATCGGATACGCTCGGCTGGCGTTCCAGGAGCCCGCTCACCGCGACGCCCACGTCGAACGGGCCGTCTCGCTGGCCCGCGAGGCGATCGATCGCTCCGAGGATACCTGGGCCGAGCCGCGGTACGCGCTGGCGATGGCCCACTTCAACGGTCGCTCGTACGGGCGCGCCGTCGCCACGCTGCGAGCCGCGCTCGAGCGGGTCTCGGATTACGCCGAGGTCCACGAACTACTGGGCCGCATCCACTCCGAGATCGGGCCGCTGGAACGGGCCACCGATCACCTCGAGCGAGCGCTCGGACTGAATCCCTACCTCCACCGGGCTCTGCCCGACCTGATGCGCGTCCACGCGCTCGCCGGGCGCTGGTCGAAGGTCGACGACCTGGCCGACCGACCCCTCGAATCGACCTCGCACCGCCTGCCGCGCGCCCAGTTGGCGACGCGACTGCGGCTGTGGAACGACCGTCCCTCGCTGCGACGGGTCGTCGACGCCGAGCGAGCGGCGCTGGCCGAGACTGACGCGAGGATCGTGCTGGAGACCCTCGATCGGGGCGGCATGACCGACGATATCCGCGCGACGATCGAGCAACGTCTCGAGGAAGAGCCGAACTCGCGCCGCAAAACCGTCCTCGCACAGGCGAGCACCGAGGTGGCCATCGACGCCGGCGAGCAGACACTGGCGCTGACCTATCTCGACCACGCCGTGGAGGCGGGACTGAGCGACCTGCAGTGGCTGGAGAACTGCCCGCTGTTCGAGCCGATGCGGGACTCGCCGGCCTTTCTTCGCCGACTCGAGCGGATCCGCGGACGGGTGGAGGCACTCGAGCTACAGTGAGGCCTCCCTGCGGTCGGCCGCTGGTAGTAGTCGAGTCGTCCAGCGGTCGAGTCGTCGAGCCACGACCGCACAACCATTGCCAGCCGACACGGTTGGAAGCTCTCCAACGTGATCGCCGGTCGAATCGGCCGCGGCAATCGCCATTCCGGCCGGCGGTGCTTTAGCGCCGCCGGTTGCCACTGACCGAGTGCAGGCGGTGCTTCAGCGCCGTGGAAGACGATCGATTCGCCCCCGAGTGACCGATCCGCTTCAAAACGTCCAGTTTACCCCCAATCCGCCGACGACCTGCATCGCCTCGTATTTGCCGTTGCCGATGACGGTCGCCAGCTCGTCCTCGGTGTCGACCGGATTGATCTGGCGCAGCTCGGAACTCGTGATCCGCGCGTCCTCGAGCAGATACCAGCCGAGGCTGGCGTCGAGCTCCCATCGGCCCCAGTCGTAGGTCATGCCCCCACCGATCATGTGTTTGTCGCGGTCGACCGAGAAGACGCTCATGGTCGACTTCGGCACGGCGCCGGTCTCGTAGGCGTACCCCAGCCGGGTAGTCACCGTGTCGGACCAGCGGACGTCTCCCCCCAGTCGAATCGAGAAGGTGTCCCGCCAGTTCTTCGGAATGGACAGCGGGCTGACCGGCATCGCACCGACACCCGGAACGTTCTCGACCTCGACCGCCTTCGGTTTGACCTCGATCTCCTGGAGCGTACTCCATCGCTCGTAGACGGCGGCGAGCTCGACGTCGAAGGTCTCGCGCCGGTATCCGACCCCGAGTCGCGCGATCAGCGGAAAGTTCAGGCCGCCGGCGACGCGATTGCTCGACAGTTCGGCGTTGTCGAACGAGGGATGAGAGGGCATCTTCGCCTGCAGTTTCGCGTCCTCGTCGTAGACTCTGAAGGGAAACTGCACCGACACGGCCGTCTTCAATCCCGGTGCCGGCGTGATCGTCGCTCCGAGATTTCCCGACGGAGCGAAGTAGTCGTCGACGTTGATCTTGGTCAGAATGTCCAGATCCCGATCTTCCGGGCGGCCGTACATCCCGGTGTAGCCCGAGGCGGTATTCACGTACTCGAAGTGCGCGAGCATGTTCTGGATGCCACCGCCGACCCGCAGCCAGTCGTTGACCTGGTACGCGACCGCCGCGTGGATCCAAGCCATCGTCGACTTCGAGTTGTCGATCAGGGCGTACCGCTGTGGTCCATCCTTCGGAAACGTCTGGGGAGCGGCGTACGGTGCGTAGACACCGGCCGACCAGGTCAGCCCCTCGACGGGGGTCGGCCCGCCGATCAGCACCTGGGGATCGGGTTTGGGCGCAGCGCTGTTACTGACCTCGCGATAGGTCTTGGTCTCGCCACTCTCGGTCGTCCTCGGGGCGCGATCGAAGCTGGAGAACGAGCCGATCACCGCGAGGTCGACGGTCAGCGTCAGCTCCTCGATCCCGGCCAGGTTCGCCGGGTTGTACCAGAGCGCATTCAGATCGCCGTCGCTGGTCGCGACGTACGCCCCGGCTCGGCCCATCGGCCGCACCCCCCGACCCGGCATGTAGAAGCCGGAGGCGCGGGCGGTCCCTTCACCGCCGAGTTGAGCCACGACCACGCTGACCACCAGCAGCGCGAACGGAGCTGCACGCGTGGTCCGATCGGTCACATCCACCATCGGTCAACCTGACTCCATCCATCCAGGAAAAGCGTCACACCCCGGAGCGAAGACGTCACGGTCCGGTCATTTCACCTGCTACCGGTCCCTCGAACCGTCTGTTCCGGGGGGATCGGGGGGCGGCTCCCCTCGGTGGGCGAGGTCGACGAGGTCGTAGAACTGTTCCAACCCGTGGACGTCGTCGGACAACCAGACGGCGAGCTTGCGCCAGACGCGCGCCCAGTCCTCCGGGCCGCGGGGCGAGGTCGAGGAGGGATCGACGCGGAAGTAATCCGCCACGATGTCCCCGAGCGTGCCGACCGGCGTCGAGTCGGTGCCCTCGCGAGTGGAGAGTCCCCGCCGCAACAGCGCGATCCCGCGTTTCTCGTCGTCCAGCTTCAGCAACCGCTGGTTGAGCAGAAGCACGTGCGAGAGAAACGGCAGCTCGGCCCGCTCGTCGACGTCCCACGTCCGATCCGGGTCGAGAACGGAACCGAGGTAGGCGGAACTCCCCTCGGCCGGGGGCGCGGCAGCCGAGACGAGCATCCGGTAGATCGACAGTGCCGTCCGGCGCCGTCCCTCGGTGTTCCCCAGCGCACGCAGGGTCAGCGTGTCGGCAGCCCGGCGAGCCGACTTTTTCTGCGAGAACAGCTGCCCCAGTTCCAACGCCGCTGAAGTCGTCCGCCCCGCGACGGTCTCACCGATCGACGTCGGCCAGTCCTCCGACATCCGCCGGGCGAGTTTGTTCTGTTTCCGCAGCCTGCCGAGTTCGTCGGCGGCCCACCGCAGGACGTCGGCCGTCAGGGCGGCGGTCCCGGGATGTTTGAATCGGACCTTTCCGCCGGACCGGTCGACGGCCAGAAAGACCGTATAGAGATCCGTCAGCGCGGAGTGGAACTGCGCGCGCGCCTGAGGATGCTTGTCGAGCTGGGCGGTCAGCTTCCCGAGCGTCGACATCACGAAGTGCAATCTCGAGGGTGTCTGAACGGTCTCGCCCCCGGGGAGCGTCATGGTCGACTGACCGTCCGGGCCCTCGACCCGCGAGCTTCGCTCGGCCGCGCGGTGCACGACCCGCCGCAACCGCTCCTCGAACGAGATCCCACCCGCCGACTCGACGTCCTTCACCGCCACGGCGAGGTCGTGGACGGCCTCGAACAGGTAGTTCTTCGAGAAAATCTCGTCGAACGCCCCCTCGAAGCTGGCGATGTTCGTGCCCTCCATCGGCGACGGCCGCCCGTTCTTCTGGCGGTAAAGATTCTCGTGCGTGGAGTAGTGGCGGTGGATGATGACGAAGAGTTTGGCGAACAATGCCCCTCGATCGTGGTTGCTGAACGCCCGGGCCAGCGGTTGGACGGCGTCGATCGTCCCGGAGGCCTCCGCAGCGTAGAGTGTGTCGGCGTGATGTTTGGCCATCACGTAGCCGTCCTGACAGACGGGGTCGCTGGCGTCGACCTTCAAGCCCGCGCGCTCGAGGCGCAGGTCGTCCTCGTTCATCAACCGCGTGATCTCGCCGGGCCGCGGCTCGGGGCTGATTTCGGCGCCGAACAGACCACTGAGCGTGCTCAGAAGATCCGCGACGCTCCCCTTCTGCACCCCGAGCGTGTCGAGCAGCCGGCCGGCGGTCGAATGTTTCCAGAAGGCATCGGGGATGTTGTTCTTCATCTTCAGGTTCCCGCCGATGCTCCGGATGAAGGTCTCCGCCGCCCCCTCGAAGGCGACGACCGGGGGGAGCGAGGGCGGGATGGAGATCCCGCCGATCTCGAGGCTGGTCACCTGAATCTTGTAGGGCACGCCGGTCGCGTCGCGCACCAGGTGGATGAATCGCTGGAAGGTACTCCGGTTGCCCGGGCGGTCCTCGGACTGGAAATCGGTCTTCTGGGAGAAGACGTCCCCGAACGGGCAATCTCGGATGCACTCGTACCGGCTGACCAGCCCGACGCCGTGCGGGTGGTCGGGGGTGGACTTCGCCTCGGCGCGCGACTGACAGCGCTGGAAACACCGGTCGTAGGTCCCGCCACGGGGGGGCTCGGTGCTGCGATCCGCGTATCGCATCATCCGCAGCAAGGCCTCGCCCGACTTGGTGGCGACCGGTTCGCGCAGCGCCGACATCACCGACGCCCACAGATCGGGGTCGGCAGAGACCTTCTCGATGATCTCGAGGAGGTCGTAGCCGAACGTATGAGGATCGTCGAGTTTCGCCCCGGGATGGGCATCGTAGGTGTCGCCGATGCGGTCGAACGCATCGGCGATCTGGGCGACGGCGTTCGAATGGTCGTCGATCAGCGTCGCCAACTCCTCGGCCAACTCCGGTGCCTGCGAGGGTCCCAGGGCCTCGAGCGAGGCGTCGGCGACGTCGACCGCCGGCCCCTCGGGATCGAATCCGCGATACGACCCGTGGTCGTCGGAGGCATCGATCCGGTCGCCCAGTATCGCGTGCTGCCCGCGGACCAGTTTCCAGAGGGCGCCGCGCTGGACCAGTTTCGCGGTCCGCTCGAGGACGAAGGGCAGCGCCGTCTTCCGCAGATCGACGTACTCGAACGCCGGCCCGCTCCGCGTGGTCGCCCGCCCGGCGTCGTCGCGGCCGAAGGTCGCTCCCCCCTCCTCGGCAAACGGCCGCACGTGCTGATTCGACTGGCCCTGGAGGACGAACCGACCCGAGTCGTCGAGATCGGCCCGACCGTCGGTATTGGCGTCGCGGAACGGGAACCAGCGGCCGTCACTACCCGGACGGACGCGCGGATATCCCCGACGGTCGTATCGGACGATCCAGACGGGTGACGACCCGCCCGCCGCTCCGTACCGGGAGTCGGAGGCCAGCAGCGTGCGTTGGTAGTCCATCGCGGGCGTCCCCGTCCCCTCCTCCGACTCGGCAAACCCGTCGGCGAGCGCCCGCTGGAGATCGAGGAAGGCCGTCGACTCCCCCGACGCCGGCCGGCCGAAGGCGTCGTGACCGTCGGCCCCGAGGAGGAGTTCGTTCGAGGTCGTCAGGTAGTCGCGAATCTTCGGCGTGGCGACGATGTGGCCGAGAAGACGATCGTCGATCCCGGGTTGCAGGTACGAGCCCACCGGCGGGAGGACCCGCGGCGCCATCGCCCGCAGAAGCCGGTCGTCCTCGGCCGCACCTCGTAGTGCCACCGTGATCTTCCGGGTCAACGACGGGAGGACCCCCGAACGGACGGTCCGGTTGGCCTCTCGGAGGAAGAAATCGAGTTCGCGAACCTCGCCGGGCGGGGCCGTCGTATCGACCGAATCGACGAACGCCTCGCGCCGGCGGTCGAGCAATTCGACCTTCTCCTCGGGATTGTGCCGGGCACGAGCGGCATCCTTCCGCCAGATCCGAAAGAGCTCTTCTCCCAGTGTTCCGCGCTCGTAGTCGGGTCGATCGAAGTTGTAACTGTCGCCACAGGCGAGCAATCCGACGCCGAGAGCGAGGAGCGCGACGGCGGCGGCAACCAGAAGCGCCGGTGAACGGTGAGTACCGACCATCTCTGTGTCCCTCGTCGGGTGGGACCGTCGGGGTGTGCGAGCGGGCGTCGGGACCCTACCAGACGACGGCGCCCCCCCTCAAACGGGCAACGACTGCTACCAGCCGGAGACGGGGAGCCGACCGGGGGACCGAGTTGTTGTAGGGATCGCTCCCCTCTGATACGGTCGGCGTCGATTCGAATGCCGAGATCCCCCGACGAAGGCTCGATCGAGCGGGTTCCCATCGACGCAACAGTGGGAGTCGACCTCCGGAACCGGCCCGGGTTTCGGGGGACAACCGAGATTGACGGCGGACTTCAACTCATGTCGACGACCGACCTCCGGAACATCGCGTTCGTCGCCCTCTGCCTGACACTCGGCACGAGCGCCTGTCGGGGAGGGCCGAAGGTCGCTTCCAGCAGCAAAGCCGTTCAGGCGGGCGGAATGAAGTTCCGTCTGAAGGGCTACGAGATCCGGCGGCCGGAACTGTCCGAAGACGGGCGCACCCACCTGTACGAGAAGGGCGTGCTGGCGCTGCGGCTGGCGATCGAGAACACGGGGTCGAA
>JBDGRG010000003.1:288-7038 GCA_042218355.1 Bradymonadaceae bacterium | reverse complement strand
GAGCGGTCCGGGGACCGTCCCCGAATCGATCGCCCGGAGCGTCAGATACGGAGCGAACAGACCGGCGACGACTCCGACCGCAGCGGCCGACTCGTATCCGATCCGGTCGAAGAGCGGGACGAAGCAGAGCGCAGCACCGAGGACCGTCAGAGCGACGGCGTAGACGCGGTGCGCGCGCGTCGGCCAGACGAACGTGCCCACCGAACGCGCCGCCCCCTCGCGCCACCCGTACCCGCCTTCTTCACTCACGAGTCGGACGGAGGCGTTCGGGCACGTTCTCCATCTCCATGCGTTGTCCCTTTGACAGCCCGATCCGCGCGGCGGTTCCACCCTCGACCTCGAGGACGAATCGCGCCGGTGACTCGCAGTGGCGAGGCCGAGTCGTCTGCGGCTCGGCCGATTCGATGATCTCGACGATCCGACCGTCGCCGTCGATGAAGATCATGTCGAGCGGAATGTAGGTGTTCTTCATCCAGAACGTCCGCGGGGCGGCCCGCCGGTAGACGAACAGCATGCCCCACCCGGAGGCGATCTCGGGCCGATACATCAATCCGCGGTGCCGTTCGGCCTCGGACTCGGCGAGTTCGACGTGAAACCGAGCGATCGGCTCGCCCTCGCCTTCGGCCGCGCGGAAGACCACCTGGGGCGTCCCCTCGCCCGCCCGGCCGACCATCGCGGGCGGATCGGAGCAGGTCCCGTCGCGGCAATGCAGATAGAGCGGACACTCGTCGTCGACGTCACACGAACGGCCGCGAGCCCGTTCGACTCGCTCCTCGGGTGAAGGCGGGGCAGTCTCCGCCCCTCCGGTGGACGAGGAATCACCGCAGGTGGCGCCGCCAGTGGTCATCGCCAAGACGCCCACCGCGGCCGCGACCAGAATGTGACGCCCGAAGGCCACGTCGTGTTCACAGTTCGTCGAGGGTCGTCTGAATCAACCGTTTGAGCTCGTCGTTCTTCGCCTTCTTCAGCTGCTGCTGGAGCACCGTCTTCGCTGCCGCGTTTCCGATGTCGCCCAGCGCCTCGATCGCCGCCCGTCGCACCTCCGGATCCGACTGACTCAATACGTCGCGGACGAGATCGACCGCGCTGGCGTGGCCAGTATCGCCCAGCGCATCGAGCGCTGCCAGCCGGAGATTCTTCTTTTTGGCGTTGAGCATGATGGCGATCCCGTTGACCGCCCGTTCGTTCGAGAACGTCCCCAGTTCGTGCAGAGCGGTTCGGAGAACCGACGGGTCGTTCTCGGAGGTGATGCGCCCGCTCAGCAGGCTGATCGCCTGGCGCACCTTCTGTTTGTCCGTCCGCGATACCAGCTCGGAGACGGCCTCGATGGCTCGCTTGCGAACGAGGGGATCGTCGGCGCTGACCAGCGACTTGATCCGAGCCCATTTCTTCTTCTCGCCGCGCTGGGCCAGAGCGAAGAGCGCACCCGCGACCACCTTCGGGGAGTCGTCGCCGAGATACTCGACCAGACGATCGGTCAGCGTCCCGGGCTCGTAATTCGAGAGCGCGCGAGCGACCCCCCGACGCACCTCCGGACTCGAATCGTCGGCGAGCGTGCGCAGCACGGCCAGTGCCTTTTCGTTGGCGAATCGACCCAGGCCCCGGGCGGCCGCGCCCCGAATCGCCGGATCGGAACTCTTCGCCGCTTCGCGCAGCGCCTTCAAGACCTTCTCGGACGTCTCGCCCTCCCGCGCCTTCTCGCCCAGCGCCCGGTAGGCGACCCGCTGGATCACGGGATTCGACGACTCCGTCTTCGAGAGAATCGTCGAAACGGACTCGCCGGAGAGAATGGCGAGGATCGCCTGTTCCATGACGCGCCGGTCGTCGACCGACGTCGCCGCTTTCGCCAGCGCCGGGAGCGAGGCCATCTCCCCCCGCTGTTCGACGAGATCGACGGCGCGGCGGCGCAGTCGACGCTGACCGGCGGTCAGGAACGACTCCAGCGCCCGTCGCGCCTCCGCCGACTGGATCGCCGCCAGCGCATCCAGCGCCGTCAGCGCTCGCCGTCCCTCGGCATTCGCTGCCAGATAGCGATAGCCCGCGATCTTCGCCGCGTCGGACGACTGCTTCGTCAGGGCGTCGGCGATCGTCGACTTCAGTGAACTCGAGACGCCGTCGGCCTTCAGCGCTGCTTTCAGTTCGTCCAGTGCCTGCAGTGCGACGAGCGACTGCTCGGCCGCCTTCGCGACGGCAGCCTTCTCGGAGCGGAGCGCGCGGTCCAGACGGTCGACGACCCCTTCGATCCCCTTGAACTTCTTCAGTTCGACCGCCGCACGCTTCTTCTCTTTCTCGCTCCCGTTGTCGAGGAGATAAAACCACCGGTGGACCCGGTATGTCTCGTCGTCGACGCTGCCCAGCATCTCCGCCGCCCGCCGGGCGAGCTTCGCGTCCGACTCGTTGCGGACGAACTCGACGAGAGCATCGCGGACGCGAGTGCGATCGAGCTGATTCTTCAGCGCATCCAGCGCCGCGGACCGGATCGTCCGCTCGTCGCGCTCGAGCAGGGGCAGTACCTCCTCCGCGTAGTCGACCTCGAGTTTCGCGAGGCGGTCGAGCACCGACGTGACGGTGTAGGCCCCGTCGGCCTCGAGATACGTAAACAACTGACGCTTCAGCTCCGCATCCCCCTGACGCCACCGCCGGTAGACCTCGGCGGTCGACACCAACTTCCCGGTCGGGAGCCGCACGCGGGCGCGACGAAACTCACCGGGGGGAAGCGACCGCCAGAGGGGAACCGTCGCCGTGTAGGCCGACATCGGGATGTCCGCCCGCGTGACCGGCCCCTCGGCAAACCCCGGAAACCTCACCTCGTCGACCCCCAGCTCGGTCAGCGTGTAGACGACTTCCGATTTGATGATGACCTGATACTTCGCGTAGTCGGGATCGATTTGAACTTTTGCCGTCAGTTTGTCGCCCTCGCGAGTCACCTCGATGCTGGTCTCGCCGTAGGAGGTCTCCTTGTCGCTCCGCAGCAAGTCGAAGGCCTTCTCGACGGTGCCGACGTCGACCTCGCCGCGCAGCGCCTCCTCCGGATGGGGGACGAGTGCCCACTGGACGCGGGGCCCGATCTCGACCTTCTCGTACGAGTAGCGAACGCTGCCGGTCTCGGCCGACGCCGGTGTGGCCTGGAGCATCGCCAGCCCGAACGCCACCAGCACGGCAGAGAGCAGACCGAGCCGCCCTCCCGAACGTCTCCACTTGCGGGTCGAGTATGCCACCATCAGTCCGTCTTCAGTCCGAGTTCCGGAATCAGAGCCGCTCGACTGTACCGGGTTCCGAGCGCGCACGGAAGCGTTTCACAAACACCGCGACGTCTCAAAAAACTTCGCCGGGTGCAGCCGCCGCACGGACGGGTCAACGCCTCAGCCGCCGCGTGCAATCCATCCACGGGCCGGTCGAGCGCCGCGGCGGGCGCTGGCGACGCACAAAAAAATATCCCGGCGCCCCGAGCTGACCGCTCGGCGGACCGGGATCGACGCGAGTCGGGACCGTACCCGACGGTGGAATGCCACTCACCCGAGATCGAGAGGATCGAGTGGGACGCCCGACTTGTTCATCACCGGCGTCTCCTCGCTGTAATCCGAGGAGACCCAGAACATGCCACTGGTCCCGTCGACGCGGACGACCTGAGTCATCTCGAGTTCGGCGTCGGTGTCCGGGTGGCTCGGCTTGTCGGACGAACCGGGAGCCTCGTCGCCGGTCTGAATCGTGACTTCGGCCATCGCATCACCTCGTCGGTTGGAGGGGTCGAATCCACTCCCCCGCCGGGCGGGGGAGTGGGCTCGTCGAAGCAGCCCGTAGGGGAATCGAACCCCTGTCTTCGGCGTGAGAGGCCGATGTCCTAACCTCTAGACTAACGGGCCGCAATTCGGGGACCAGGATTCGAACCTGGACTGTCGGGACCAGAACCCGATGTCCTACCGTTAGACGATCCCCGACCGTGGTCTCTCCGACCCGATCGAGCCGGCGCCGGTCGGCGCCGTCGCCTCGACGGGCGGAGTCGCGGGGCGCGAATTTATACGGACACGCCCCACCGGTGTCAAGGCGGTCGGGGCAAGCTCGGACGGTCAGCCGGCGGGCTCGGAGGTCGGCTCGACGTCCGGGGTCGACTCGCCCTCCGATTCCGGTTCGTCCGGGAAGAACTCGAACGTCAACTCGCCGTCCTTCTCGTCGACCTCGACCCGCCCCCCGTGTTCGAGTTCGCCGAAGAGGATCTCGTCGGCCAGCGGCTGCTTGAGAGTGTCCTGGAAGACCCGCTCCAGCGGCCGCGCCCCCATCGTCTCGTCGTACCCCTCCTCCGCGAGCCATTCGCGGGCATCGCCGGTCAGGTCGACGGTGACGTCGCGGTCCGACAGCTGGAATTCCAGCTCGCGGACGAACTTGTCGACGATCTTCAGGACCACCTCGTGGGGAAGCGGGTTGAAGATGACGATGTCGTCCAGCCGATTCCGGAATTCCGGGGAGAACGTATCCTCGATCGCCTTCATGCTGCGATCGAGGTCGACATCGCGCTCGAAGCCCACGACGTTCTCCTGGACCTCCTCGGCGCCGGCGTTGCTGGTCATGATGAGCACCACGTTTCGGAAGTCCGCCTCGCGACCTTCGTTGTCGGTCAGCGTCGCGGTGTCCATCACCTGCAGCAGGACGTTGAAGATGTCCTGATGGGCCTTTTCGATCTCGTCGAGCAGGAGCACGCAGTGGGGCGTCTCCCGGATCTTCTCGGTCAACAGGCCCCCCTTGTCGTGCCCGATGTATCCGGGCGGCGCCCCGATCAGTCGGCTGACCGCGTGCCGCTCCATGTACTCGGACATGTCGAATCGGATGAACTCCACCCCCAGCGCCTGGGCGAGCTGGCGCGCCAACTCGGTCTTCCCGACGCCGGTCGGGCCCGAAAAGATGAAACTGCCGACCGGTTTGTCCTGTTTGGTCAATCCGGCGCGCGACATCTTCACCGCGTCGACGACCGTCTCGACCGCCCGGTCCTGGCCGAAGAGGTCGCCCTTGATCTTCTCGCCCAGATTCGCCAGCCGGTCCTTCTCGCTCCCCTCGATGTTGATGTCGGGAATCCGTGCGATCTTGGAGACGACCTCCTCGACGGACTCGACCTCGACCTCGTTCGACTCGTACCGATCGGGATGGACCCGATACCGCGAGCCGACCTCGTCGATGACGTCGATCGCCTTGTCGGGGAGCGCCCGTTCGCGCATGTGCTCGGCCGCCAGATCGGCCGCCGTCTGCAGAGACTCGTCCGTGTACTCGACCGAGTGATAGTTCTCGTAGTATTCCTGCAGACCGCGGAGGATGTCGTAGGTCTCCTCGAGCGTCGGTTCGACGATGTCGATCTTCTGGAATCGCCGTTCGAGCGCCCGGTCGCGCTCGAAACTCTTGCGGTACTCCTCGTGGGTGGTCGACCCGATGCACCGCAGGCTGTTTTCCGCCAGCGCCGGTTTGAGGATGTTCGAGGCATCCATCGTGCCGGTGCTGGTCGCCCCGGCGCCGACGATCGTGTGAATCTCGTCGATGAAGAGGATCGCGTCGTCCTCTTCCTTCAGCGCGGTGATCACGGCCTTGAGCCGCTGCTCGAACTGCCCGCGAAACTTCGTCCCGGCCAGCAGCCCGCCCATGTCCAGCGCGTAGATCGTCGCGTCGCGGAGCACCTCGGGCACCTCGTCGTTGGCGATCTTCCGGGCCAGCCCCTCGACGATCGCCGTCTTGCCGACGCCGGCCTCCCCGACGAGAATCGGATTGTTCTTGCGGCGCCGACACAGAATCTGAATCGTCCGCTCGATCTCGTTCTCGCGACCGATCAGCGGGTCGATAAACCCGTCTCGCGCCCGCTGGACGAGGTCCGAACAGTACGATTCGAGGGGATCGTCCAGCGCATCCTCCTCGTTCTCCGCGAACGCCCGCTCCCACTGGTTCGAGCGATCCGGCGAGTCCGATTCCTCGTCGTCGCCGTCGTCGTTGCTGTTCTCGACTTTGGAGATGCCGTGCGAAATGTAGCTAACCACGTCCAACCTCGAGATGCCTTGTTGTTGGAGGAAGTACAGCGCGTGTGAATCCGACTCTTCGAAGGTCGCCACCAGGACGTTACCGCCGTCGACCTCCTCTTTTCCCGACGAGCGGACGTGCATGATCGCCCGCCGCATCACGCGCTTGAACGACATCGTCTGGACCGGATCGACCTCCATTCCCTCCGGCAGCGGTTCGAGCTCGTCGTCGAGGTACGTCTCCAGATCCGACTTCAATTCGTCGAGATCGGCTCCGACTTTCCGGAGGATCTCCCGGGTCGTGTCGTCGAAACAGAGCACGTACAGGAGATGTTCCAGCGTCAGATATTCGTGGCGGCGCTTGCGCGCCTCCCCCTGTGCCGCGGTCAGTGCCAGCTGCAAATCGCGTTGAATCATCTGGTCGGTGGTCTGTGTGGAGGTCGGTGCCCGTGACCGGCGCGCGGCGCCGATCCGTCGGACGGACGACTCTCGGTCGGTCATCCGTCACAATGAAGCAGAACCGGCGTTCATTCCGGTTCCATGGTCACTCTCAGTGGATGTCCCTCCTCGCGGGCCCACTGGGTGGTCTGCTCGACCTTCGTCTCCGCGATCTCCTTGGAGTAGACGCCCGCCACGCCCGAGCCCGAGTGGTGGACCTTCAGCATGATCTCCGTCGCCTCGCTCTTCGTCTTCCTGAATACCCGCTCGAGGACCCGGACGACGAACTCCATGGTGGTGTAGTCGTCGTTGTGGAAGACGA
>JBDGRG010000003.1:0-278 GCA_042218355.1 Bradymonadaceae bacterium | reverse complement strand
TCGTCCTCGCGCTGTTTTTCCTTCTCCTTCTGGTCCTCGCGCGTGACGACCCCGTCTTCTATCTGTTGCTGTGTCACGGTGAACTCCTCGCTGGCTGAACAACCGCCACCCGACCGACGCCGGCCGGCGAGCCGACGGGACTTCGAATGTAATCAGCCGCTGGCCCGCGTGAAGACCGCCGCCCGACAGGCGTATATTCGGACAGCGGCGCTCGTGTCGACGCTCGTCACGTTACCGCAACTCCGCCGTCCGTTTCTACCGCCGTCTCGAAGCAGGGG
>JBDGRG010000299.1:3766-12278 GCA_042218355.1 Bradymonadaceae bacterium | reverse complement strand
CCTCGCGGTGGTCGTCGTCCAGCTCCAGGGGTCGGATGACCACCGACTTCGCACCGCCGTGTGGGAGGCCCGTGATGGCGGCCTTGTACGTCATGCCGCGCCCCAGACGCATCGCATCGCGGATGGCGTCGTCGGAGGTTGGATACTCGATAAAACGGCAGCCGCCGATGGCCGGCCCACGCTCGAGACTATGGATTGCAACGATCGCGCGAAGACCCGTCTGCTGGTCGGCTTTGAAGTGAAGTTCACCGTATTCGAGGTCGTCCGCGTACTCGAAGACGTCCATCGGTCCTCTCCTCGGGAGGTTGACAACCCGTCTCGACCGCATTCGGTCGGCGCGGATTCGCCCGCGCACCGGCTCCACCGCGTCCTCTAACACGAACGAACGAGATTCCAAACGAAACCGATTCCGCCCGACGGTGCGGTCGAGACGGGCCCGCTCCGAAACCGTGGAAATCGCCGCCGCCGGCCGAGCGCGGCGTCGACCGCCCGCTCAGAGTGGAAGCTCTGGCGACGCTTCGTTCAGCGGGCTCCGCAGCGTTCATCCCACGGAGTTGGATCTCACCCGTCGATTCAGGCGCTCGTCCGACTAAAGCCCCAGGCTCCGTAGCCGACGACCTCGTCGCGTCCCCCGGCGGTATCCCCGGAATTGCGCATGTCCAGGGTCTCCACGCGACAGTCCTCGGCCGAGGCGCGGAGCAGCCAGCCGCGGATCGCCAGGCTGCCACAGGCCTGCCGCTCGTCGATCGACTCGGGCGAGAGATCTTCGATCGCACGACGCGTCTCGTCGTCGATCTCGCGGGCGGTCTCGTAATCGAGGTAGTGGCTGAGGTCGGAGCTGATCGAGACCACCGTCGCGTCGTCGGTCGCCTCTTCGATCGCCGCCGCGACCGCCCGAGCGGGGGCCCGACCGGTGACGATCGGGACGATCGCCGGGTCGTCGAAGAGCACCTGGAGAAACGGCAGATGGGTCTCGAGGCTGTGTTCGCGGCGATGGGGGGTATCGTCGACGGCCACCCCGTCCCGCTTCGACAGCGACTGGACCGCCCGACGGTCCACGTCGACCGGCCCGAGCGGCGTCGACCAGGCGTCGTGCGAGGGGACCGCCAGTCCCTCGAACCGTTCGAAATGCGACGGGCCGACGAGCAGCACCCGCTCCGGCTCGATCCCGGCAGCCGCCAGCCAGCCGAAGGCACGACCGGCGGTCGGACCCGAGAATCGATATCCGGCGTGCGGCGCGATCACGGCCCGCGCACTCCCGTCGGGAGCGTCGGCATCGTCGTCGAGATGACCCTCGACCTGCCGCCGGAGGGAACCCGACTCGGCCGGGTAGAATCGTCCCGCACATGCGGGTTCGCGGACGGTCGTCACGGCAACCTCCCTTCGCTCGGAGTCCAGACACGGGGTACGATCGACCGCCTCGTCACGGCCGCGATCCGGGGTCCACGTCCCCGGCGGTCCGCTCGCTTCCCTTCGGGACGTCGATCGCTACCTCGGTCCGCACCCGGGAGCCCGCGCAGCGCGCGACAGCGAGCCCCCGGGCAAAATCGATCGCCCCGGAGCGGAGCCCGAGGGCGAACTCGGGCGACACCGGCCTTCGCTCCCCCCGGACGAGCGGCAGCGACGTTGGGGTCGATGCTCCGACCGATCACTCGTGAACACTCCCGCCACACGACGAGCATTCGGGAATGTAATCGTGCCCCGAGACCGTTCAACGGGTGCACTGGACGAGATGCCGGGACGGACCGACGTATTACGTCCCCATCGCCGTCGAAAACCCCTCTACACGACCGGTCTGCAGACTCATGAGTTCGATGGACTTCGACGAATCCCAGTTCACGGTCTCAACCGAGTACTGGACCGAACTCGACGATGGAAAGATCCGCTGCGACGTCTGCCCCCGTGCCTGCAAACTCCAGGAGGGGCAGCGCGGGATGTGCTTCGTCCGCAAACGGGAGGGCGACGAGATCGTCCTGACCACCTACGGCCGCTCGAGCGGCTTCTGTATCGACCCGATCGAGAAGAAGCCGCTCAATCACTACCTCCCGGGAACGCCCGTCCTCTCGTTCGGCACGGCCGGCTGCAACCTCGCCTGCAAATTCTGCCAGAATTGGGACATCAGCAAATCCCGAGAGATCCATACGCTCGCCGACCAGGCGGCCCCCGAGACGATCGCCGAGGCGGCCGACGATCTCGGCTGCCGAAGTGTCGCGTTCACGTACAACGACCCGGTGATCTTCCTCGAGTACGCCACGGACATCGCCCGGGCCTGCCGCGAGCACGACATAAAGACGGTGGCCGTCTCCGCGGGCTACATCAACGAGGAACCCCGTCGGGAGTTCTACGACCACATGGACGCCGCCAACATCGACCTGAAGGCGTTCACCGAGCAGTTCTACGAGCAGAATGCGGTCGGCGACCTGCAGCCGGTCCTCGAGACTCTCGAGTACCTGTACCACGAGACCGACGTCTGGTTCGAGATCACGAACCTGGTCATTCCCGGTGAGAACGACGAGGACGAGGAACTGCGCGAGATGTGCGAGTGGGTCGTCGATCACCTCGGGGTCGAGGTTCCGGTGCATTTCAGCGCGTTCCATCCCGACTACAAGATGGACGACAAACCGCGTACCAGCCCCGAGACGCTCCGGCGGGCCCGGGAGATCGCACTCGACTCCGGGTTGCGCTACGCGTACACCGGCAACGTCCACGACCGACAGGGGGACACGACATTCTGCCACGAGTGCGACGCGCCGCTGATCGTGCGGGACTGGTACGAACTGAGCACCTGGAATCTCGAGGACGGCCGGTGCCCGGAGTGCGGAACGGAGTGCGCCGGCGTGTTCGCGGACGAGCCCGGGGACTGGGGCCGCCAGCGCCAACCCGTGCGACTCGCCGACTACCGATCTGCGACCCACGCCGTCCAGTAACCGGTCGCCTCACAGCTCCTTGGTCGCCTGATCGACCAACTTCTTCAGACGGGAACCGAGTTTCTTCACCGGGGCCTCGACTCCGCTGAGCTGGTGGCGTTCGGCCAAATAGGCGGGGTCGTCGAAGGCGACGAGAATCTCGCCGTCGCGATTCCCCCACACCGCGATGCGGGCGGGCAGATCGAGCCCGACCCGCGGGTTCGCACCGACGAGCGACGACGCCTCCGGTGTCGAGACGAGGAGCAAGCGCGTATTCGGGAGACTGCGATCGACCGAGGCGGCGTTCGCTGCGTGATCGATCGACTTCAACAGGCTCATCTCGTCGCTCTCCTCGATCTTCTTCTCGAGCACCCCGACGGTGTCACTGACGCTGTTGTTGCTCTCGGCGACCACGAACCCCTGAGCCGGCTCGATCCCGAGCTGGCGGCGCGACGGAAACGACTCGATCGACGCCCCCGTGGCGGTCTCGATCAAGTGGGCCAGGCCATCCTCCATCTGACCGAGAAACAGATCGAGTTTCTCGATGCGATGTCTCACCGCAAGGTAAGCGGGAGCGTTGACGGAAATCCGGGTCTTTCCGTCCGCGCTCCAGACCAGCATGCGCTGTGGAAATTCCAGGCCGGCGGACTGCGACTTCTTCATCAGCGGCGTGCCGAGACTCGGATTGCCCACGAGGAGCACGGTCGCCGCCGGGGTGGCCCCCGAGCCGGCGTCCCCCGTGGACTCCGACGGGGTCGACCCGAGTTCGAACGCCCCCATCAAACTCAACTTTCCTGACGCCGAGACGGCCTTTTTCAGCGAATCGACGACGTCGCCGGGCGCCTTCGAGGGGGTGACGGTGACGACCCCGTACGACTTCGCCCGTGAGACGGGCTCGGGCTCGGCCTTCTTCTGCTTCGACTCGACCTTCTTCTGTTTCTTCTGCTTCTTCTCCTTCATCTGGTCCGCGACGTTGGTATCGCAGCCCCCGACCCCGGCGGCGAAGAGCCCGATCACCAGGGTCGCAGCCGTCGCGCTGGCCGTCTGTCCTCGCATGGCTTCGCTCCGTGTCAGTCCCGCCTCGTCGTCGTCGAGATCGTCCCACTCGATACGTTCTTCGCGCGCCGTCCGCAAGCCGAACAACTCGAAGTCGTCGCAGGGTTTGCCCACCGCCCTCCCCACTCCTACACTCGCGGCGGCTCGAAACGATCCGCCTTCCACGGGGCACCGTGACCGACCGCTTTCCCGCTCTAGACCTCGTCGACGAACTCGACGGCGCCGGCCGGCTCGATCGCCGCGAATTCATCGGGCTGCTCGGCGCCACCCTCGCCGCGTGCGGGGGGAACACCGGCCCCGTCGACGTCCGCCAGGGCTCGGGCCGCCCGCCGAGCGCACCGACGATCGCCGCCGACCCGTTTCAGCTGGGCGTCGCCTCCGGCGACCCGCTGTCCGACGGTGCAATCCTCTGGACCCGACTCGCCCCGCGACCTCACCAGGGGGGCGGGATGCCCGACGAACGCGTCCCCGTCGTCTGGGAGGTCTCGCCCCGCCCCGAGTTCGGCACGCTGGTCGGCAGCGGCTGGACGTACGCACGCCCCGAACTCGGCCACTCGGTCCACGTCGACGTCCGCGGCCTCCAGCCGGACACCTGGTACTGGTATCGTTTCCGGATCGGCGACCAGTGGGTCAGCCCCGCCGGTCGGACCCGCACCCTGCCCCGCGCCGGCTCCTCGCCGGACCTGCTGCGCATCGGCACCGCCAGCTGCCAGAACTATGCGCACGGCTACTACCCCGCGCACGCCCACCTCGCCGAGGAGAACCTCGATCTGGTGTTCTTCCTCGGTGACTACATCTACGAATCGGGCTGGAACCAGGGCATCCGCGAGCATCCGAGCGGCCGGCCCGTGACGCTCGACGATTTTCGCAACCGCTACGGCCTGTACAAGAGTGATCCGAACCTCCGTGCCGCCCATGCGCAGTGTCCGTGGATCGCGACCTGGGACGACCACGAGGTCAGCAACAACTATGCGAACCTCGAGCCCGAACATCCCGACTCCTACGACCGCCCGTTCGAAGAGGTCCGTGCGGCCGCCTATCAGGCCTACTACGAACACCTGCCGCTTCGCGTCCCGTTTCCCGACGACCCGAACGACCTGCAGATCTTCCGTCGCTTCCAGTGGGGAGACCTCGTCGACGTGCACGTGCTGGACGGCCGACAGTACCGCAGCGATCAGGCCTGCATGGGCGAGGTCGGACCGCCCTGCGACGCCGTCGACGATCCGGACCGGACGATGCTCGGCGACCGTCAGATCGCCTGGCTGAAGGAGGGGCTCTCCGACTCGACCGCCCGCTGGCAGGCGATCGCCCAGCAGACCGTCTTCTCCCCGATCACGTTCGGGAACGCGGTCATCAATCCCGACCAGTGGGACGGCTATGCCGCCGAGCGACAGGAACTACTCGAGTCTTTCGGCCAGGCGACCGACGGCAACTTGACCGTCCTGACGGGAGACATCCACAGCGGCGGATTCACGACGCTGCACCGCAACGACGACGACTCCTCCTCGCCGCGGGTCGGCTGGGAGATCGTGACGACCTCGATCTCCTCGTCCGGGGCCGAACGGCTGCAGAAAGCGCGCGACATCCTCGTGCGCACCCTCGATCACATCGAATACTTCAATCCGGGCGAGCGAGGATACACCGTCGTCGAGTATCGACCGGACGGCTGCACGGCGCGCTACCGGACGGTCGAGACGGTCAAACGGCGCGAATCGGCGATCTCGACTCGAGCCGTCTTCGAGATGGACGCCGGCGGCGGCCACCGGCGACTCGGTTGAACGTGCGTCGGTGGCAACCCGACCCGGATCCGGCGGTTGAAACCGCCGGCTGGCGTGGGACGAGACTGCCGGCGCGGCTGAAGCCACGCCGGCCGGGCTGGCGATCAGTCGAGGTAGTTCGAATGGTGATCCCGGTGGAAAGTTCACCCCCGGTACGAACAGCAATGGTTGTGCGGTTGTAGCTCAACCGCCTTACGGCTCAACTGCTCAACGGCTCGACTAGTCGACTACTCGACTACTCGCCCGACCGTGGGCCGCATCGAATTCGAAAACATCCACAAGAGCTTCGGCGACAACGTCGTCCTGCGGGGAGTCGACCTGACCGTCGAACCGGGCTCGGTCTTCTACGTGATCGGCCAGTCCGGCGCGGGCAAGAGCGTCCTCGTCAAACACCTGGTCGGTCTGCTCGAGCCCGACGAGGGACGGATCTACCTCGACGAGGAGGACATCACCGACCTGACGGAATCGGAGTTCTACCGGGTACGCAAGCGCTGCGCGATGGTCTTCCAGAACTCGACCCTCTTCGACTCGATGACCCTGCTCGAGAACGTCGCGCTGCCGATTCGAAAACACCGCGACGTCACCGTCTCGGAGGCGCGCGAGGAGGCCCGCGAGCACCTCGACGTGGTCGAGATGGCCGAGTACGCCGACCGCAATCCGGCCGACTTCGGCGACGGCATGCGAAAAAAAGTCGCCATCGCCCGGGCGCTGACGCTCGACCCCGAGTACGTCATCTTCGACGAACCGACGACGGGGCTCGATCCGCTCTCGGCATCGATCGTCGACGACCTGATCCGAGACCTCGCCGACGACGTCGGTGTGACGAGCATCGTCATCTCACACGACCTGCGGAGCATCTTCGGCGTTGCCGATCGGATCGCGATGCTCTACAAGGGACGGTTGCGGCTGGTCGGCACTCCGCAGGATTTTCGGCAGGCGGACGATCCGGTCGTGCGTCAGTTCATCGAGGGCCGACCCGAGGGGCCGATGGAGGAACCCCAGTGAGCACGCTCGCATCGACCGGGCTTCCGGCGCGCTGACTGAGACGTCGCGCCGCCGCGCGTTGCGCCGGCCACACTGTCGACCACGCTCCCGGCGCGGGGACCTCGCGCCGGTCCCGCTCGTCAGCTCGACTTCCCGACCGACGACAGCACGAATGGACGGCGACGAGACGGCTCTGAAGGTCAAGGTGGGCGCCCTACTGGCGGTTGCACTCGTCCTCTTCGTCGGATTTGCCTTCTTCCTGGGGGACGTCTCGCTGGCCAAGGGCAAGCGGTTTCACGTCGTCTTCGACAATGCCAGTGGCCTCAAACCCGGGGCCGACGTCGCGGTCGCCGGCCTCAACATCGGTCAGGTCGAATCGCTGGAGTTCATCGAATACGAAGACGCCAAATCCGGCACTCCCGCCGTCGCGACCAAGGCGACCGTCTGGGTCAAGGAAAAGCACCTCGATTCCGTCCGGCAGAATAGCACGTTCGCGATCACCACCCGGGGCGTCTTCGGCGAACCGTACATCGACATCCGCACGCCCTCCTTCGAGGAGCCCCCCGTCGAGCCGGGCACGACACTGAAGGGCAAATCGCCGCCCCGGATGGACCGGGTCGCGCGGCTCGCCTCTCGAACCCTCCAACTGGTCAACCAGCTGCTGGAGCATCCGGGGGACACCGTCGGCCAGCTGGTCGAGGACGCGGCGTCGGTCCTCGCCCACCTCGACGCCCTGCTCTCGGAGCACCAAGGCGACGTCGAGGATACCGCGTCCGACATCCGAAAGCTGATCTCCAGCTCGCTGGAACTGACGTCCTCGCTGAATCGAGCGGTCGGGAAAGGCGAAAAGCTACGGTCCACCATCCGGCGCCTCGACTCGATTTCGGCGCGAGCCGATCAGATCACCAGACGGGCGAACGGGCGTGTCGGTCCACTGCTCGAAGATGCGGCGGCGACGGCCGAACACGCTCGCCAGGCCACTCGCCGGGTCGACGGACTGCTCGAAAAACACCGCGACTCGATGGCCGCCTCGATCGAAAACGTCCGCGCCGGCACGGAAAACTTTCAGAAGCTCTCCAAGGACGGCGAGAAGGTGGTCACCGACCTTAAGAAGGGGAAGGGAACCGTCGGGCAACTGCTCGAGGACCGGGAGTTGTACGACGACATGCGCGAGCTGCTCCGGATCCTCAAACGCCATCCCTGGAAAATCCTCTGGAAGGACTGACCGCAGAGAACACAGGGGGAACAGAACCGCAGGGGACGCAGAAGAAATCGAACCGCAGAGGACGCAGAAGAAATCGAACCGCAGGGGACGCAGAGAGCACAGAGGCGAATGATTCTCAGCCCTGCCCCCCGGTGCGGCTAAAGCCCGCTACCCGACCACTTCGTTGCTTCACCAACTGGGATCTGATCGGAAACCGCGGGACGACTACCGTAACCGAGTCCGTGGGGTAATCGACGACGAGCGCAGATGCCGATTTCAAATCTTTGGAGCGGTGGGGAAAAACACACCGCACCGATGAGACGGATCCACCGATGGAAGGCTAAATTCTCGTGATGCCCACCGCACGAAGGTGTCGACCACACCGGGCACTTTCTCAATCCACACGACTCGCTGGCCCCGGCTCACCGAGCACGTACAGCCGCCCTCCCACGGCGTTGGAGCCCACCAAACCGAACGGCAGAGGATACAGAGAGCACGGAGGCAGACGGTTCCCGGGCTGCTCTGCGAACGGCCGACCACCCGACCCGGCCCAATTCCTCCTCAACTGGCCGGCCGACTGCCCG
>JBDGRG010000299.1:0-3756 GCA_042218355.1 Bradymonadaceae bacterium | reverse complement strand
CGATCCCGCCGAGCGCTCGCGGCTCGCGGACTCCGTCGAGACCGCCCTCGAGGAGGCGGCGGGCGTGCTGAAGGTGATCCTGCCCGATCCGCCGGCCGACTAGTTTCCACCCTTGTTCTTCGTGTCGGGCGGCGTCGGGATCTTTCTCTTTCGTTTCTCTTTCATCCCCGGCGGGGGCGGCACCTTCCCCTCCCGTTTCTTGCGCTCCCTGGTGATCTTCTTCTTCAACTCCTTCATCTCCCGATCGATCGAGTCGACGATACTCGAGACCTCGGTCAACGACTTCGCCTTCCGGAAGTGTTTCTTGGCCTTCTGGTAGGCCTTCAGCGACCCCGCATAGAGCCGGCCCAGTTGGAAGTGAACGCGGGCTCGCACGTCCTCGGGAGGGCCCCGCTCGATCAACTTCAGCAACTGCTCGGCCGCCTGATCCAGCTTCGCCCGTCGCCGGAGCGTCGCGGCCAGCAGTTTGCGCGCCTCGATGTTGTTCGGATGATGGTCGAGTGCCCGCCGCGCGTGGCGGATCGAGCTCTCGATCTCTCCCGCCCCCAGCGCGGCCCTCGACTGCAGCGTCGCAATCCGGGCGTCGTACGGACGCAACTGGCTCGCACGCTCGAGTCGGTCGCGGTGCTTGCGCAGGCTGCCGGCTCGCGAGGCCGCCAGAGCGATGTTGTAGAGGACGTCGCCGCGCGCCGGATACCAGGCGTCGGCCCGCCGGTAGCGTTCGACCGCTCGCTGGTATCGCGTCCGGAGCATCAGTTGATCCCCCCAGCCGCGGAAGAGATTTCCGACCGTCGCGACGGTCGTCGCCGCCCCCACGCCCAGTCCGACCACCAGCGCCGTTCCGACGAGCACCGTTCGGGCGGTGCCGCCCAACGCCTCGTCGTGCCCGGCCTTCCACTCGGCGGCCGCTCCTCCAGCCTGCGATCGCTGCGTCGCCCGGCCGACCAACACGGCCGCGGCCCCGACCCAGACCAGCGCCGCCGGCGCCAGCTCGAAGAGATGCGTGAACGACCCGACCGCCAGTCCCGCCAGAACGGCGGTCCAGAGGGCCCAGAGCTCGTGCACGGCCGCCGGTTCCTCCCGCGTGGCGCGCCAGCCGGCCAACCCGGCCGACGCGACGCCGATCAGCCAGAGGAGGAACAGAATCGAACCGAGCGCCCCGTAGTCGACCGCCAACCGGACCCAGACGTTGTGCGGGCTGCGATGGGTCGGATAGGAGAGAAACTGGCCGTCGGCGTACGGATGATCCTCCACCGGATACTTCGTCTGGAGTCGCCACCAGGCGCCCGGGCCGTGGCCGATCAGCGGGCGTTCCTCGACCAGCCGACGACCGACCTGCCAGAGGTATGTCCAGCCGGCGAACGTCCGCACCGATTCGGTCCGTCCGCTCGCAAACGCCGTGTTCCGCAACTTGGGCTCGTCGAGCTGGCCCTCCTGCTGGCGATTCGGTGGCTCGAGCCTGGGAATCGACGTCGCCGCATTCTGGCCGGTCGGGACCCCGGCGGTCGCGCCCCCGACGACTCGGGTGACTGCCACCACGCCCAGCAGGGCCGCCACGGGGAGCACCGTGGCCGCCCCGAACCGACCCGAGTACGCCCAGGCGACGGCCCAGGCGAGTCCCCCGGCGACGAGGATGGCACCGATCGCCGGCCACGTCGCGACCAGGCCCGCGTGCGCGGCACCGAGGAGACAGGCCGCGGCGAGCGCGTAGCGGCGCACTTCGACGGTCCGGAAGACGCCCCCGGCGACGACTGGCAGGGCGACCGCATAGTAGGCCGTCGCCGCCTCCATCGAGTCGAACGGACCGGTCGGCCCCGGCGGATCCCAGACGGTGGTAAAAATCCCGACCCCCGCCAGGTCGAGCAGCCCGCCCAGCGCAGACAACCCCGTTCCGACCGCCACGGCCGAGGCGAAATCACGAAAGTCCACCGCGCGCCCCACCGGAGCCGTGAGCACCAGATAGATGGACGCGAGCGCCAGGACGTAAGCGGCGTGCGGCGCCGACCAGAGCCACCCCGGGGACCACGCCACGGAGACCAGCACGTAGACTCCGAAGGCCCCGCCCAACAGCGCCGTGCGCGCAGCCAGAAGACGCAGCCGCCCCGCCCGGGCGACCTGGATCCCCCAGACGACGAGCGCGAGCGCCGCACCGACCCCCGACACGCCCGACTTCAGATGTTCGAACGCCGAAAAACCGGTCGCGAACAACGGTGGAACGGCCGCGACGAGGAGGAGAACGATCCAGCTCGCCGCACCGAGTCGCACGTCGGTCTCGTCTGCCATGAAAAATCCAGTTCGGAATGGAGTCGGACGGTGTTCCCGGGCGAGCGGACGCCCACGCTGTCGATTCCGGTGAGTTCGGCCGGCCGGCGACGGGGAAAGAAGTCCAAGCCGTGTCCGCACGAACGGCGCGCGAACCGTACGATACCCACACGGGACCGCTCAACCGGCGCACCGGGCGGCGGGTGCGATCACGACCCGTTGGTAACACATCCCCGACGGGCGATGGGGGGCCTCTCTCAGACGATGGACGGCAGCGGGAGGGCCCCCACCCTGCCCCCCCCTGACGCCCCTGCGACCCATCACTCCCGAACGCACCCCCGGGCGGCCCACGACGGTCCGTGCCGATTCGGGTCCACCTCGCCTGCGAGTTGACACGCTTCCTGGGCAGCCATAGACAAAATCGTTCCGTTCGCGCTCACGCCCCGACGCATCGGTCGACGGTGACAGAACAGACCGACAGCGACCGGTCCCCGCCCGACGAACCGGAGCCGTCGGCTCCGGCGGAGGCGGGCGCGTCCGACGGGGACACCGCCCGCGAAACCCGGCAGCGACACCCGACCGTCGGCGCCGCACTCTCCCTGGTTTGCCCGGGCCTGGGCTTTGCCTATGTCGGTCGGCTCGGCGAGGGACTCGCCGCGAACTCGGCCGTCGTCCTGGCTCTCGTCGCCTTCGCGGGCGCCATCGCCCTCTGGGAATTCTTCATCCTTCCGCCTCTGCTGGTGCTGCTGGTCGCCTCGGCGGCCCTCGCGGCCTGGTCGGCCCTCCGTGTCCGTCGGATCGCCGCGGCGCTCGGGGACGACTACGAGCTGCAGCCGTACAATCACTGGACCGTCTACGTCGCCGCTGTGCTCCTCACGTACGTCCTCCCGATCGCCGCCGTCGTCGTCTTCACCCGGACGTTCCTCGTCTCGTTTCATCCGGTTCGAACCGAGGCGAGCCGACCGACGCTGAGACGCGGCGACGTCGTCGCGGTCCGCCGACGGGCCTACGGGAACCGCGGCCCGGCCCGCGGCGAACTGGTCGCCGCCCGGCTGTCGCGCACCGCGCCGACGCGCTTCCTGCGCGCCGTCGCGCTACCCGGCGAACGTATCCGGATGCGGGCGAATCTGCTCTACGTGAACGGTCGTCACGTCTCGCACCGAGCACTCCGGACGAGCATGGTGCGATACGGCTCGCTCGACCGAACTGAACTCGACTACTTCGTCGAACTCAACCGGGGCGCACGGTATCCGATCGCCGTCGACCCCGATCGCGCCGACGCCGTCGGGATGGGCGAGGTCCAGGTCAAGGAGGGAGAATGGTTTCTGCTGGCCGACAACCGGACCGCGCGCCGAGGCGATAACGCCGGCATCCCCGCCCGCGACAGCCGAGACGTCGGCCCCGTCGAGCGCTCGACCCTCGTCGGCAAACCGACCCACGTCGTCTGGTCCGTCGGACCCGAGACCGGCTCGATCCGCTGGAGCCGCATCGGCC
>JBDGRG010000298.1:0-13764 GCA_042218355.1 Bradymonadaceae bacterium | reverse complement strand
ATCGAGGGGACCAAGGACGACGCGCTCGCGGACCTGGCCGACGACCTCGGCGTCGCGATGGCCGAGACGGTCGACGTGTAGGTGTGCGAGACCGTCAGAACGTCGTCACCCGGGCCGATCCCTCGGGCTCGCATCGCGAGGATCAGGGCGTCGGTTCCGGAACCGACGCCCACGACGTGCGGGACGTCGAGATAGTTCGCCAGTCGGGCCTCGAACCGGTCGACCTCCTCGCCCAGGATGAACCATCCGTGGTCGAGGACCCGCTCGACGGCCTCGAGGATCTCCTCCTTCAGCGGTTCGTGCTGAGCGGGCAGGTCGACGTAGGGAATTTCCATCGCTGTGACGCTGCGTGTGGGGTCGAATCGGCCCGGTCGGTGCCGCTCACTCCGAGCGCAGGTACCGCCGACCGTCCCAGTCCCAGTCCGCCGGATGTTCGCGCATCCAGTCGACGTTGTGATGGATCGGCGCGTCGTGCGTCTCGAACCGCCCCTCCTCCCAGGCCGTCTCGAGGTCGCGGACCGCCCGGCGGATCGAACGGTTTGGCTCGAATCCCAGCTGGCGGCGCGCCTTCTCGGCCGAGAGGTGGTACGATCGATCGTCGTCGGACGGTTCGACGGTGATCTCGACGTCCCGGTCCAGTTCGTCTCGGATCAGCTCGGCCAGACCCATCACCGTGTGGTTGGCGCGGGAGACGTTGAAGGCCTCCTCCTGAATCACCCGCCGATCGGCGCCCAGCAGCCGGACGTAGAAATCGACGATGTCCCGGATGTGGACGTTCGGACGCATCTGTTCGCCGCCGAACACCCGGATGCGGCCCTCCGACAGCGCGTGAGCGGTCAGGATATTGACGACGAGGTCGAGGCGCAGCCGAGGCGAATACCCGCAGACGGTCGCGGCCCGGACGGCCGTCCCGCAGACATCCGGACCCGTGAGGTCGGCCAGGGCCCGTTCGCCCTCGGCTTTGTAGTCCGCGTAGAGCGTGATCGGCTCGAGTTCGAGGTCCTCCGTGACCTCCTCGCGCTCCTTGATGCCGTAGACGCTGGCCGACGAGGCGTAGATCAACCGGTCGACGCGGTCGGCCGCGATCTCCATCACCTGCTGGACGCCGTCGCGGTTGACACTGGTGGTCAACTCGGCGTCCAGTTTCGAGCTCGGGTCGTTGGAGATCGCCGCGAGGTGGATGACGGCGTCGACGTCGTCGGTGATCGTCCGGTCGACGGCCTCCCGGTCCCGGATGTCGCCCTCGACGAGTTCGAGCTGCGGATGCTCGGCCACCGGGGCGAGCGGTTCGCGGCCGAATGCGAAGAGGTCGAGTACGGTCACTCGGTGGCCGCGATCGAGCAGCTCCGGTACCAGCTCCGCTCCGATGAAGCCGGCGCCGCCGGTGACCAGTACGTGTTCGAAGCGATCGGCGGTGGACATGTCGGCAGTCGCGTCGGCGCGAGGGACGGTGCAGTCGATCTATACGTCTTCGGCACGGTCGAGGAAAGGCAGAAGGTGGGATGAAGGAGGAGAAGGATGAAGGATGAAGGATGAAGGAAGAAAGAGGAAGGCTGCATTGTGTACAGCGCGGCGCTGCCGGTTGCCACAGATGGCCGCGCACGCGGTACTTCAGCGCCGTGGGAGACGGTCGGCCCACCACCCCGGCTGAGAAATTTGCCCCCCGGGGCGTCCCTGTTAGACTGCACGCGAGCAGTCCACCGATGGCTCGCCCGTCGGCCGTGGGTCCGGTCGAACACGCCCGCCGGCGGGCGATTTCACGACGAAGCGGTCGACTCGATGGAGCCAGCGAAAACGACAGTCGGGGCGGTCGTCCCCGGGATCGTCGGGGCGGTCCTGGCGTCTCTTTCGATGCTGCCCGCCCGGACCGTCGCCGCCGATTCGACCGACCCGGAGGAGGGGAAGCGCCCGCCCTCCCACTTCCGCGTCATCGACCGAGGGGAGGACGGGGGGGCGGGCGAGCCCGAGTCGGGCCGGCTCGGTCCCACGCGAGCGACCCCGGGCCAGCTGGCATCCCCCCTGCCCGATCCGCTCCGGCGCGCCGTCGGCGACCAGCAGTGGGAGCGAGCTCAGCGGCAGTTGAACGTCCTGGTGGGCCGCGGCCTCGAGGCGATTCCCGATTTTCAGTTCCTGGCCGGTTACCTCGCCTACCGGCTCGATCGCCACGACGAGGCGGTGCGCATTCTGCAGCACGTCGCGCCTCGACTCGACTATCTCAGCGACGATGCCCGATTCACGGCGGGTCGAGCCGCACTGGAGGCCGATCGGTATCGCCGCGCCGTCTCGGCCTTCTCGCGCGTCTCCGAGCGGAGTCTCCTGTTTCCACGGGCGGTGCTGGGCATGGCCGAAGCCGTCTGGAAGAGCGGGGGGGAGGACGTGCGGGGAAGCTGGGTCGCCGAGCGGACGGCGTCGATCGCCGAGTCCTATCTCGAACACTATCCGGAGGGAGATCGACGCGCACGGGCCCGGCTCCTCGCGGGGCGGGCACGGGCCGCCACTGGCGACTGGAAGCGGGCCGGCACTCACCTCTTCGCCGCGATTCGCCTCGAGCCGCTCGGCGAGACGGCCGATCGGGCGCGGTCGTTTCTCGAGTCGCACCGCGCCTCGCTCCCCGATCCGTATCCCGGATGGCTCGACTCGCCGCCGATGTCGCTGAAGATGGCCCGGTTCGAGGCGATGTTCCACGATCATCGCAGCGAGGCGCTGGTCGAGCGCCTCGAGCCGCTGGTCTCGGAATGGACGCCGGGCACGCGGCGGCGCTGCCGGGGCATGTACTGGCTCGGCAAGTCGCTGACGAAACTGCGCCGGCACGGCGAGTCGGTCGACTGGTATCGCCGCATCGTCGATCAGTGTCGTGGGGTCGGGAAGTGGGCGAGGAAAGCCCTGTACCTGGGCGGGTTGGGATACTGGAACGCCGGGCAGCGCGATCGGGCGCTCTCGTTCTTCGAACGGCTTCGATCGTCGCATCCCCGGCATTCGTACGCCGACGACACGATGTACTTCACGGCCCGGATCCACCGGGAGGTCGGGCGGGACGGACGCGCACGGGAGGTACTCCGCGACCAGGTCGATCGCTACCCGGGTGGCGACATGGCGGCCGACGCTCACTGGCTGCTGGTGCGCCGGATGTTCGAGCGCGATCGCTACGATCGGGTCGTCGAGTACGTCCGCGGGCTGGACGAGACGGGCGAACGATCCCGGACGGTCCGAGGACGGCTGCGGTACTTTCTGGGGCGTGCGCTCGCCGAGACCGGCCGGCGCGAGGCTGCTCGCGAGGCGTACCGCCGGGTGCTGCGGACGCATCCGCTGAGCTACTACGCGCTGCTGGCTGCCAACCGGCTCGCACCGGATCCGTCCGACGCGGGCGACGTTCTCCGGTGCGGCTCGTCCGCGAGCGGGGGCGATCTGACCTGTGGACGTGCGGAACCGTCGTCCGCTCCGCCTTCGCCGGCGGTCGTCCCCCCGGCTGTCCGCCGGGGGCGACACTTCCGGACCGGACTGCAGCTGCTCCGGCTCGGTCTGCGCACACGTGCCCAGGCGGAATTCGACCGAGTGCTGCAGCGCCACGAGGATCGTCCGGCGGTCGTCTGGAGCCTGGCCAACCTCTACGACGTGGCCGGGGCCCAGGCCGCCGCTCACCGGCTTCCCGACCGGCTCGATCGCTGGCGAACCAGCTATCCGACCGGAGCCTCCACGAGACGACGCTGGACGATCGCCTACCCCCGCGTCTTCGAGAAGACCGTCGAACGGTGGACCGAACGGCGCGAGTTGCGGTCGTCGCTGGTCTATGCGCTGATGCGACGGGAGAGTGGCTTCGATGCCGACATTGCCAGCTGGGCGAACGCGGTCGGGCTGATGCAGTTGATGCCGGAGACTGCCCGCTCGGTCGCCGAGCGGCTCGGAGTGTCGGGGGAGGTCGAGCGTCGGCTGACCGACCCCGCCTTCAACGTCCGGCTCGGGACGGCGTATCTCGACCGACTCGCCGAGCATGTCGGCGGACGACTCCCCTTGGTCGCGGCCGGTTACAACGGTGGCATGGCCAATCTCGACGAGTGGATCGACGAGCGCCCCGACGTTCCGATGGATCTCTGGATCGAAGACATCCCCTACGGTCAGACGCGCAAGTACGCAAAAGTCGTGATGGCGGATGCCTGGGCATACGCGTTTCTGTACCGCGAGGGCCGCATCCCGCGCCTCTCGTTCCGCCCCCCGGGTCAGGGGGGCGGATGACGTCGCGCATGGATTCGGGTGCGGCAGCTGGATGGCGTCGCGATATTTGCGTCGATCCTCCCGCTGGCTACACTCCGACACAGGGGCCGGTGCGACGCGAGCGCGGTGGCGGTTGTAGCTTGACGCCCGCCCGTCGATGGATCATGGTCTTCAATCGATTTTTGCGTTCAGGTCCCGACGGGTGCCGCGCGGCGTGGAAAGGGGCGCAACCGATGGGGCGCTTCATCCGAACGAGGGGCTGCTGGCGGACCGTCTGCGGGCGATCCGGACGGGCGCTTGCTCGAAGGCGAAGCGTCGAGACCTTCGTGCCGAGAGGGATCCCCGAGCGATGTATCGGGCGCGCGCGCCCGACCTCGGGTTCACAAAGCGACCAGGGATGATGTCTATGAGGTCCAGAGCGCTTACTGTTGTGTCGATTGCGGGGGTTCTGTTGTGTGCGGGAGCCGGTCGGCTCCATGCCCAGCAGGCCGGTGCCGGCGAGAAGTCGGCCGCCACCGGCGACGAGGCGGGCGGCGCCGCCGATCCGGCCGCGTCGAAGGCCGGCAGCGACACCACGGCGACATCCCAGGGGAAGAAGGGCGAGTCGATGGCGGCGGGCGAGGATTCGTCCGCGTACTCGACGAGTTCGTCGACGTCGGGTGGGTCCACGTCGGGGTCGTCGACCTCGGGGGCTTCCGGGTCGGACCAGGCGAAGGTCGGGCCCAGCGGTCGCAAGTTGCGCACGGACTATCCCGGGACGAAGGCGTCGAAGAAGAAACAGATGAAGACCGACCGGATCGAGGGGCTGGATTTCAACGAGGGGAACAACCCGGCGGAGGCGTACAAGGCGCAAATTCAGGAACTTCAGACGAAGATCGACGATCTGAAGGAAGACGTCTTTCAGTCCAAGAGTCGGGTCGTGCTGCTCAAGCAGACGGTCCTCGGGCAGAACTTGACCGGCAGCCGTGCTCGCATCATTCACGACGACGATCTCGGGGCGACGTTCAAACTCCAGCGGGCGATGTACAGCCTCGACGGCAGCCGGGTGTACAACGAGTCGGATGCGACCGGGAGCCTCGCCAAGAAGAAGGAGATCGAAGTCTACAACGGCGACATTACCACCGGCGGACACAACGTCTCCATCCTGCTCGAATATCAGGGCGGCGGGTTCGGCATTTTCAACTACATGCAGGCGTACAAGGTTCGCATCCGCTCGTCCTGCCAGTTCGAAGCCAAGGCCGGGAAGGAGACGATCCTTCGCGTGCACGCGTACAACAAAGGAGGAGCGTTCGCCAACGTCGAGAACGAGCCGGGCATCCGCTGCGAAATCAAGTCCCGAGAACTGTCGGCTTCGGAGAACCTCGCCTCGACCACGTCCTCCGGGAACTCGTCGTCCGGCTCGGGCGGCAAGTGACGGAGAGGCGGCCGGATTCGGCCGCCGCGTTCCCCGGCGCCCGCCGCTGGTCGGCGGACCGGGCCCGCTCCACCATCAACGTTCGTCGACCTCGCGACCTCATCATCCATGGCCCAGTCGGTTAACTCGTTCGGTCGAACGCCTCGCGCGCCGGCGGTCGTGCTGGCGGATGCGGCGTTGGTGGCTACCGTCCTCTCCGTCTGGCCCGACGTCGCCGACGCTCGGTCGCTCCGCGCGCTGGAGCGAGAGTCCGACGACTTCATCTCCCGAATCCAGCGGCTCGAGCGGCGGTATCTCAAACCGGCGCTTCTCGAGTCGAAGTTCAAGATCGAATCGCAGTTCAACGACGGGCGAGTCGCCTATCTGATGGAGGACTACGCCCGGGCGAGCTTGCTGCTGGTCGACGTGGTGCGCGACCCGAGCTTCGAGCAGTTCGACAGCCACCGCGAGGCCCTCTACATGCTGGCGGACAGCCTCTACCAGCAGCGCAATTACCTGGCTGCCAAGAAGTATTTCGAGCAGCTCGTCAAGGAGGGCGGAGGCGAGCACTACCAGGATGCGATCATCCGCCTGCTGGAGATCGCCTCGAAGACCGACAGCTACCAGCGAGTCGACGAACTGTACGACCAGTTCAACCGGCAGAAGAAGGTTCGACCGGCCGTCGAGTACGTCCGGGGGAAGACGCTGTTCGAACAGGAGAAGTTCGAGAAGGCGCTTCCGTTCTTCGAGCGGTCCCAAAAGGACGACCGATTTCGCCTCCGCGCGACTTACTACCTCGGGGTGTGTCAGGCGGCGTCGGGCGACCTCGAGGCCGCTCGCGCGACGTTCGAAGGACTGCTCGAGCAGAACGACCCGACCTCCGAGCGGGGCCGGCGACTCGAGGAGTTGACCCAGATGGCCCTCGGCCGGGTCGCCTACGAACAGAAGCGCTACAAACAGGCCGTGGAGTACTACGACCGACTGCCTCGCAAGAGCCCGTACTACGACCGGGCGCTGTACGAGACGACCTGGGTGCACGTCGCGGCCGGGAACTACGAGGCGGCCTCCCGCAATGCCGACATCTTCCTGCTCCTCGAAGAGCCCAAGCAGGAGCTGTTGGCCGACATGCGCCTGCTGCGCGCCGATCTGTTGCTGCGCCGCGACAAATTCAAGCGCGCCTCCTCGGCTTACCGCCAGGTCAAACAGACGTTCAGTCCGGTGGTCAGCGAGATGGGGTCGCTGCTCGCCCGCCAGGACGACGTCCGGGCCTACTTCGAGGAGCTGGTCTCTCGGGAGCTGGCGGGCGAGGATCCGTCGTACCTGCCTCCCAAGGCGCGGCGGTGGGTCGACGAGACCGAACAGATGAACGACCTGGAGACGATGGTCGAGGACATCGCGTCGATGGAACGCGACATCGAACAGGCCAAACAAGATCTGCGCGAGATCGAGGCACGACTGGCGTCCGGCAGTCGCATCAAGTCGTTCCCCAAGATGGCGGAGGGGATGGCGGTCGCGATCGAGGCGCATAGTTCATTGCTGACGCTGCGCCGCGAGTTGCTGGAGAAGGAGTTCCGCGTGCTCCGCCCGAAGATGTCCAGCGCTGAACGTCGCAAGTGGCGCGAACTCCGCAAAGAACTGGAGGCGTTCGAAAAACGCTACAAGGCGATTCCCAAGACGCGCCGGGCGATCCAGAAGCGCGACCGAAAACTCGAGAAGCGCTTCGACAAGTTGGCGGGACGGCTCGATCGCCTGAGCCGGGCGATCGAATACCAGCGCCAGCAGTTGAACGACGTTCAGACGTATCTGGAGGACCACTCGCTGTCGCAGTACCCGGAGAAGACCCGCGAAAAGATCAAACGGCTGCGAAAGGAGGTCGAGAACAACATCGCGCGGCTGAAGAAGCGCAAGCGTGCGATCAAGCAGCAGGTCTCGGTCGCACGCCAGAAGGTCGGGATGGGGGACGAGGTCACACAGCGCGAGCAGAAGATGCGCCGGAAGTACGAGGAGATGATCCGCGAGCGAAAGCAATTTCTGGCCAAACTCCACGGCCGCGTCGGCGCCAGTCGGCGAAAGAAATTGCGGCGGATCCAGCGGGCGCGAGAGCCGCTTCCCCGGGCGAGCGATCGTCTGCGGCGGTTCTTCGACGAAATGCGCCGGCTGGTCGACGAGCGGTCCCGGCAGTTGATCGCCACCGCGCGTGCGGAGCGGCAGCGGCTCGACAAACGCTCACAGCGGCTGGCGGCGTTGAAGGACAGCTCGACCGACACCATGGCGAGCCTCGCCGAGCAGAACTACCGGAAGATCAAGAAGCATTTCGAGCAGCTGGTCCTCCGCGGGGACGTCGGATTGATCGACGTGGCCTGGCGCAAGAAGGAAAATCGCACCAAGAAGATCAACCAGGTGCGGGCCGAACACAAAGCGGAGTTGAAGAACCTGCAGGAGCAATTCGACAAGCTTCGATAGGGACGAGCCGGCGTCGCCTGCCGCGGGGCCTTTGGGCCGCGGCGGATGGGACGCGGGTCGTCCGAGGCGATCTATGACGACGATGTCCGACAAGGCACGACGGGTCGCGGCCGGGATCGCGGCCGCTGTCCTGACCCTCGCTCCGGCGGGTCTGGCCGTGGCTCAAACCGAGTCGACCGGGGGAAGTTCCGACCAGTCGGCCGGACCGGTCGGTGCCGACGAGGGCGAGGCCGACGTCTCTCCCGGCTCGGCGCTGGACGACGGGGGGGAATCCGCCGCCGAACCGAGTCCCGGCGAGGCGGCCGAGGGGGAGGAGTCGGGGGCCGACGCGGACAAAAAAAAGGGCGAAAAGGGGGAGGACGCGAAATCGGACGAAGCGAAGGGCGGCGACGTGCCGGCGCTTCCGGATTCGCCGAAGGTCACCGACAAACTCGGCGACCAGCGGGCGAAGGCATTGAAGCGGTTTCGAAAAGTGTACGAGCGCTACGGCCGGGAGCTCCGCGACTATCAGAAGACCGTCAATTCCATCGTCGACGCCGAGTACAAGCGGCGCAAGGCCGAGTTGACGTCGGGTTACAACGAGACGATGGACAAATTGGAGGCCTCGGAGCGCCGCCGTCGGCAGAAGGCGATCGAACGCTTCAAGAAGTTTCTCGAACGCCATCCCGACCAGCCGCGGTACACTCCCGATGCCCTGTTTCGGCTGGCCGAACTGTATTTCGAGCTCGAGAACGACCAGTACCTTCTGGCGGACGAGAAGTACCGCCGCCAGATGAAGTTGTATCGCAAGGGCCGTCGGCCGGATCCGCCGGATCCGCCGACCAAGGACTACTCGAAGACGATCTCGGCCTTCGAACGGCTGGTTTCGAACTGGCCCGACTATCGGCTGCTGGATGGCGCCTACTACCTGCTGGGCTACTGTCACCAGCAGATGGGGAACGCTCGAAAGGCGCGGGATTACTTCGCGGAGTTGATCGTCAAACGCCCGAAGAGCGAGTTCGTTCCCGAGGCCTGGTTGCGCATCGGCGAATTTCACTTCGAGCGTTCGGACGACCCGGCCGAGATCGCACTGGCTCGGAACGCGTACAAGCAATCGATGAAGTACAAAGGGGGCCGGTTTTACGACAAGGCGCTCTACAAACTCGCCTGGTCGCAGTTCCGACTCGACAACTTTCACGGGGCCATCCAGAGCTTCAAAAAGCTGGTCGCCTACAGTGACCGGCAGAAGAAAAAGACCGGCAAAGCGGGCTCGGTGCTGCGGGCCGAAGCGATCCGTTACATCGCCGTCAGCCTCTCGGAGGAGGACTGGGATCTCGACGAGAAGGTCGACGACGCATTCGTGATGCCCCGGGTCAACAAGTACCTACCCGGCGACAAGGACTACCATCGGGAAGTCCTGACACAGCTGGTCGAGTACCTGTTCGAGAACAACCGCTACGGTCGGGCGACGGACGTCATCCGCCACACTCTAAAGAAGTATCCGAAGCATCCGAAAAATCCGAAACTTCACAAAAAATTGATCGTGGCGCTGCTGCGTCCCCCCAAGCAAGTCGACGAGGCGTTCGATGAGCGCGGCAAGCTGGGGGATATCTACGGACCGGGCAGCGACTGGTACGAGTACCAGAAGAAAGAGGGGAACGAGGAGGCGATCGAGCGGGGCCGAAACCTGGTTCGGGAGAATCTCATCCAGGCGGCGACCTGGTATCACGAGCAGGCCCAGAAGCTGAAAGACGAGGGTCGGGTCAAACACGACCAGTCGAAACTGAAGAAGGCCCGGACGTACTATCAGCGGGCCGCAAAGGCCTACTCGCAGTATCTTCGCCGATATCCGAACGACAAAGACATCTACAAGTGGAACTTCTACTACGCCGACGCCCTCTACTACTCCGGGCAGTACCAGAAGGCGTTCGAACAGTACCGCGTCGTCCGCGAACTCGATCTGAAGAAGAACGAGTTTCAGGCACGGGCCGGGTTCAATGCGATCAAGGCGCTCGAGTTTCGGCTCAAGCGGCTGGTCCGGAAAGGCGAGCTGCCCGAGTGGGTCGTCCCGCAGGGGGCCCGGGAGGACGCTCGGCAGACGGCTCGCACGCAGGAGAAGAAGACCCCCGAGAAGAGTGGCGGGAAGGCGGACGCGTCGGTCGAGCCGAAGGAGATTCCGAAGATCGTCGAACGGTACATCACGGCGATGGATCGGTTCGTCGTGCTCCAGCTCGATTACGAGAAACAATCCAAGAATCTCGATGCGCGATTCGCCTTCAATGCGGCGAAACTGTACTACGACTACAAGCACTTCGAGACGGCGCGCGAGCGGTTTCGGTGGTTGATCGACAACTATCCGGACAAGGAGGTCGGTTATCTCGCGGCGAGCCTGCTTCTGGACACCTTTCGGCAGGAGAAGAAGTACCAGAAGATGGCGAAGCTGGCGGACGAGCTGGAGGGGATCCTCACCGGCGAACAGGCGAAAGCGGTCAAGCAGGAGGTCCGTCGGTACAAGCTGGGCGCTCTGTTCAAATCCGCCGAAAAGCTGTTCGACCAGAAAAAATACGAAAAGGCCGCCGAGAAGTACGTCCAACTCGTCAACCGCAAACCGGACTACAAAAACGCCCCGCTGGCGCTGAACAATGCCGGCGTCGCCTACGAGAAGGTCGGGAAGTATCAGTCAGCGGTCGACATCTTCGAGCGGCTCTACCGCGAGTTTCCGGACCACCCGCTCGCCGGTTATGCACTGTATCGAGTGGCGGTGAACTCCGAGCGCTTCTTCGAGTTCGACGAGGCGGTCAGCAAGTACATGCTCTTTTACGACAAGTTCGAGGGCCGCTCGCCCGAGGAACTCGAGAAGAAGATGGGGTTTCAGGTCGAGGACAAGCGCCGGAAAGCTCTCATCAGCGCGGCGGTTTTGACCGAGAATCTGGGGCGGTTCGAGCAGGCGGCTCGCCGTTACGAGCAATTCGTCCAGCAGTACCCGACTCACGAACGGGCGCCGAACGCCCAGTGGCAGGCCGTAGTCGCCTGGAAGAAGGCCGCTGAGAAGCAGAAGATGGCCGACGCTATTCGTGCCTATCAGAAAAAGTTCGGCTCCAAGAAGGAGCGGGCGTCGAAGGTCCTCGAGGGGTTGAGCTGGATCGCCGAGTGGCACGAAGAGAAGGGCCGGAAGGAGAAGGCCGTCGAGATCTACAAGGAGATCTTGACGGAGTTCAACACGCGCGGCCTCGATCCGGGGACGGAGGCCGCTTCGTACGCGGCCGAGGCCCAGTTCCAGCTGGCCGAACGCGACTTCGACGAATGGGCGTCTATCAAGATCGAGGGGTCGCTCGACCAGCAGAAGAAGCGGCTGCAGAAAAAGATCAAACAGCAGAAGAAGGTCGCCCAGTCCTACCAGAAGGTCTTCCAGTACAAGGTTCTGGAGTGGACCCTGGCGACGGGTTATCGACTGGGCAGTCTGTTCCAGCATTTCGCGGAGGCGCTGTACAACGTGCCGGTCCCCTTCGAGCCGGGAAGCAAGCAGTACAACATGTATCGGACGAAGCTCGACGAAATTGCTCGCCCGCTGGAGAAGAAGGCGGTCGCGCGGTACGAGAAGACGATCAAGCGAGCGCGCGAGGAGAAGGTCGTCAACAAGTGGACCAAACGGACGCTCGAGGCGCTGAACTCCTACAAGCCCAGGGAATATCCGCTCTTCAAGGAGGAGCGCGAAGGACGCGAGCCGCGGCTCATCACGGGGCGTCCACTGATGGCCGCGCCGCCGACGACCGACGAGTCGAGCCAGTCGGAGGGGGCCTCGTCCGGCGGCGGGGAGGACGGAGGCACCGGTTCCGAGGGATCGGAGACGGGTGAAAGTGAAACGTCATCGAGTCAGAGCCAGTCGGACGCGGCATCGGAGACGTCCGGCGGTGGGTCGGCGAGTTCGACCCGGTCCTCATCGACTGCCGGAACCGGAACGGCGGAGGGGTCGACACCGTGATGACCAGGTTTTCGACAGTGCGTCGGTGGGTCGTCGGCCTCGCGGGGCTGCTGTTTCTGTCGCTGTCGGCGACGGGGTGCGCCTCCGGTTCGTCGGCCGAGAAAAACGCCGAGCCGACAGCGAGTGAGACGGACGAGTGGGAGTCCGAGTCCACCGAGACGTCGAGTGACCAGACGAGCGGGGACGAGCAGGCGCCACCTGCCGAGGAGAAGTCCGCCCAGACGGCCGACAGCGCCGAGAGCGGCACGACGAGCGAGACGTCCGCGGGGGAGAAGACGGGTGCCGATCAGACGAGGACCACGCAGAAGACCGAGACGTCTCGGGAGACGTCGAGCCCGTCGGCAGGCAAATCGCCGAACAGCCAGATCGAGAGCGCGGTCGAGGCGGCGTCGTCGGGGAACTACGAACGAGCGACGCGGGTTCTGGAGCGCCTCTCCGATCACCCGAAAAAGGGGCATCTCGCCTCTTACAATCTGGGCATCGTCCGGGAGATGAAGGGCGAGGACAAGGCGGCCGTCCGGGCCTATCAGCAGGCACTGTCGACGAATCCCGGGTTCTCACCGGCGCTGCTGAATCTGGTGCGGTTGCACATCCGCCAGGGTCGTATTGGCCCGGCCGATGCCGCCGCGGACCGTTATATCGGCGAGCGACCCGACAATCTCGGTCATCGAGTTGCCAAACTCGAGGTGCTTCTGGCCCAGAACCAGTACGAGACCGTCGTCCGCAAGGCCAAAGAGATCCTCCGGCAGGACGAGAAGAACGTCGACGCGATGGTCGCGATGGCCCGGGCGAACTTTCATCTCGAGCGGTACGAATTGGCCGAGGCGATCCTCGGTCGAGCCGAGGAACTGGCCGCCGACCGCGCTGAGATCTATTTTCTGTACGGGCTCGTCGCGCAGGCGAAGGGCGAGCGGGACCGCGCGATTCAGAATCTGGAGAAGGCCGTTTCAATGCGCGCGCGTTTTCCGGAGGCGCGGAATGCGCTCGGACTACTGTACCAGGAAGCGGGCGACTATCAGGCGGCCGCCGAGCAGTTCGAGAAGGCCCTGAAGACGTACCCGGAGTTCAAGGAGGCACTGTTGAACCTCGGGATCGCCTACCGAGGGATGGGGAAATTTCGCGAAGCGGAGGCCTCGTTCAAGCGGGTGCTCGAGCTGGATTCGGACTACGCCGACGCGTATTTCAATCTCGGCGTGCTGTATCTCGACAACAAACTGTCGGGCATCGAGAAGATCCCGCGTCTCGAGAAGGCGATCGACTTTTTTCGGAAGTACAAGCGGGCGGCCCGGCGGATCGGGTCCGACGACCCGGTCGACGACTACATGTCGGCGGCCCGTGAGAAGATCAAAGCAGAGCGCCAGCGTCAGAAGATGATGCGTCAGATGCAGAAGTCCGGGCCGTCGAGCGGCGGCGGTGGATCCGGAGCGTCCGGGTCGTCGAACGGTTCGACGTCCGGCGGGTCCTCCTCGAACGATGGCTCGTCGTCTTCCGGGGATTCCTCGGGTTCGAGTGGTTCGTCCGGCCCCGGCGGGGCCGCGGACTCCAGCAATCCGTCGACATGATCGGACACCGGGAGGTGACGACGATGGCGACATCCAGCACCGAATCGCGAGTCTCGGCCGGCGTGTCGACGGCGGTCGCGGTGGCGGTGGCGGCGTCGATCGCCGTCGGGGCGCAGCCGGCGGCGGCGCAGGACGAGGGGGGCGGAGGCCAGGGCCCGGCGGTCATCAACCTCGAG
>JBDGRG010000297.1:6236-7782 GCA_042218355.1 Bradymonadaceae bacterium | reverse complement strand
TGCCGGTCGCGAAGTTCCCCGACGGCAACCAGTTCACCGACGCGGCCGCCGCCTGTAGCCCGGCGGCGGGAATAGGAACGATCACGCCCGGCTCGGGGGCCGAGACGATGGGCAACCGCGACCATCACGAAAACCGTTCGTCGGGACCGCCGCTGCTGGCCTGCGACGGTCCGTCGGACCTCGTCAATCGGGGGATGGGACTGATTCCGGCGACCTGTATGTTCACGGTCGGCTACTACGGCTACCCGCAGATCGGCGGTCCGGGGAGCAATCCGATGGCCCCGTTCCACCTCAGCGCGGCCGAGCACTGGGCGAGCCCGACCCGTCCCGGCTCGCAGCTACCGGGGTCGGCGAGTGCGTTGCTCAAACGGTCGAACACGATCTTCGCCTACCGACACAGTCCCGAGACCCAGGGCAAGCTGCGGGCGAACTACGACGCCGTCATCCAGGAGGGCTACAACTCGCGGGGCGGTCTGTTCGGGACGCTCGTCAACCCGGTGCGCGGCGCGTCGGGATTGTGGGCGATCTCGCGGTCGGAGCTGACGTATCCGAAACCGGTGCCGGGGCTGGCCCGCCACGGGACGTGGATGTGGCACTCGGGGTGGACAGCCAAATTGCGGCCGGTCGCCCTGCCGGGGGAGTTCGCGGCGGTCAGCCGGGCGTTCCCGGCTGCCGGTCGCACGAGCGTGCTCAACGCGATGTACCACGACGTCCTGCCCTATCTGGCCGCCGGTGCGACGCTGATGGGTCTGACCGGCTCGGGCAACTTCAGTTTCACCGCCTTCGCGAAGGACTTCTACTACATGGAGAAGGCGACGGTCAGCATGGACAACGAATCGTCGAACGCACTGCCCAAGTGAAGCGAGGGCTCCGATGAGCGAGTCGACGCGAACGTCCGACGGAACGGGATGGATCGACCGTCTGGCCGGCGACGAGCGCGGCACGGCGCTGACCGAGTTCGTCATCACGCTGCCGGTCTTCGTCGTCATCTTCTCCGGTCTGGTCTACCTGGGCCGGCTGACCCACGGGTCGATGGAGGTCCGGCTGGAGGCGACCGAACAGATGTGGTCCCGCGCGATGGACGTCCAGCACGGCTCGACCACCGGCTTCGGTCATCCGAACCACAAGATGCCCCCGTGGGCCGCGGGCCAGGCACTGAGCCGGATCACCGGTGAATCGCGCAATCTGTTCGTCGACTACTCGATGGGGGTCCCCAAGAACATCGGCATGGCGATCGACGGCCACTTCGGCGAATCCGACGGCGTCACCCCGCCGCCCGTCGACGCCGTCGCCGGTCGGATCGTCCGCAACCCGGGCGCCGTGGTCGGCGGGACGGTCGCCTCCAACATGGTCGTCGACGACATGGCGAACCTGATGAATCCGTTGCCGGGACCGCCGAGCGCGCTGTCGGTCTTCCAGATCTCGCGGCCGTATTCGCTGCTCGGCCCCCGGCCGGTCGGAGCGGCGGGGATACGCTACGGCCTCGTCTCCGGGCAGGACAGCGTCACCGTCGACATTCCGGGTGGGCCGTACACGATGACCGCCA
>JBDGRG010000297.1:3166-6226 GCA_042218355.1 Bradymonadaceae bacterium | reverse complement strand
CGAGACCGCAGTGGCCCCGGTCGCCCACAACGTCCCGATGGGGAGCGCGACGGCCGGCGAGGTGATCATGACGGGCTTCTCCCGCCTGACCGCCGAGGAGCGCTGCGCGTCGAGGGAGGTGCTCGGAATCGACTGGAATCAGCCGCTCAGTGGGTGTTGACCCTTCGACTCCGCATTCGCGATGTCCTCACACGTCTCGATCGACCGTCTCGTCCGCGGGGGCGCGAAAGTGGCTGTGACCGGTCTGGTGACCGCCGCCATCTTCGCGGGCTTCCTCGCCCTGTCGCCCGACGGGGACGTGCGCCGAGCTCAGTCGGACATCTGGGACATGCGACCGTTCGAACGGACCGAGACCGAACAGTTCGCCCGAGCGCTCGAGAAGCTCGGGCATCCCCCGCCGCGGGTCTTCGACTGGAACGGAAACAAGACGTTCCTGTCGGTCCGCAAGACCGATCGCGAACCTCGCGAAGTGCTGCGACGTTACCAGCGGATGTTCGCGCGCCGCGGATTGAACGACCGGGCGTACGAGCCGATGTCGATGCCCGATGCGCTGCGCCGCGCCGGTGCGAGCACGGGTGATCTCTCCCCGAGCCTTCGCAGGCGGGTCCGCGAGCGGAGCGAGGCGCTGCTGACCGGGGAGATCGTCCCCCAGTCGGTCTCCGACGATCGCGTCCGGATGGGGGGCGGCGTGCTGCAGGGCAGCCCCGACGACGCCGCCGACCTCAACCGGCTGTTCGACGGCTTCACCGCCAGCGAGGTGCGCGCGCAACTCCAACCGCTGCGAGAAGCGGTCGAGAAGTGCGGGGGCTTCGACTCGTACGACAATCCGCTCGAACGGTCCCCGTCGTCGGTACCGGCGAGCGCACGCGGGCCCCAGACGTGCCGGATGGATCCGAGCCGCCAGCGCGCCCGGCAGCTCGAGGAACTCCATCGCGTCACGCACAACATCCTCCAGGAGCGCGAGAAGTTCGCGGAGTGCGAGGCCTTCCAGCGAGCAGTCGGGAGGACGGGGCTCGAACGAATGGAGCGTCGATTCGCCGAGGATCTCTTCGGGACGTTCCGGTCGATCGAGGCCTTTCGCAATCCGTCGAACGACATGACGACGGTCGCCGCCGTCTGGGGGGACAAGACGTTCGACGTCACGCGGGCGGCCCGTCGGCAATCGTTCTCCAAGCCGGTCCCCGCCGACGATACCGTTCCCGCCTGTCCGACCTGTCGACATCAGTTGCGATTCGCCGGTCCGGCCTCGAGTGACGAGGTCCGACAGGTCGCGAACATCTACAGCTCCGAGCAGCGCCCCGCCGCACTGCGCCGACACTACGTCCGCGAACTCCGCGCCCGAGGGTGGAGAAAGGCCGAATCGACCGAGACGCTCGAGCGAGTCCTCCGATTCGCCGAGCGCGATCCCCCCGATCGAAGCCTCGTCGAATTCCGCCGCGGCGACCGACACCTCGTGCTCTCTCTCCAGCGCAAACCCTCCGAGGGGCGCACGTACCTGACGACCGTCGAGACGAAATGAGCCCGGTTGCGGTCCGGACCGACACGCCCTAAACGTGGCCCTCGTCGGGGCGCGGATCGCGCGCACCGACCAGGGAGTTCGGCGAGAAGGCGACGGCGCGCGAGGACGGGCCGGTCGATGTTCGAGGCGAGAACAGCGGCAGCGACGGCGGGATGGGTCGTCTGGTGTTCGGTCGCCGCGGCTTCGGCATTGGCATCTGGATGCGACCGCGGCGGGTCCCCCGCCGGCTCTCCGGAGGCGTCCGGATCGGCGGCGGGCACGGTCCAGTCGGCGATTTCGACGGACCAATCGATGTCGGGCACCACCGAGCGGGGCCGGTACTACCTCGAGGTGACGCCCGATCCGAATCCCGTCCCGTTTCAGGAATTCGTGACGATCCGGGTCCGCGTGCACGCGGCGGACGACCGCGATTCGCCGCTCGAGGGAGCCGAACTCAACCAATTCCGCGCCCGGATGCCGGCCCACGACCACGGGCTGAAGACCGATCCGACGGTCGAGCGCATCGGACCGGGTGAATTCGTGCTGAAGGGAGTTCGCTTCCACATGCGAGGCCGCGGGGAGGACGGACACTGGACGCTCGAATTCGTCGTCGACGGTCCCCGGGGGCTGGACACGGCGACCTTCGATCTGCAGTGTTGCCGGCTGACCGACGATTGAGCTCGCACGTTCGCCCTCCCACGCACCGATGCACGCCCTGTGTTCTCGCTCCCGCCGGTCCCGGCCCTTCGACCGTCCAGTTTGTTGCCCCCTCTGATCGCAGCGCTCGTGCTACTGGCGAGTTGCCGATCGAACCGCTCGACGCCGACCGATCGCCCGACGTTCACCGACGGCCAGCTCGAGGTCGTCCGGACTCTCTCGCCGCTGCCGGCTGTTCCGAACGACGCGACCAACCGTGTCTCCGGGGACCCGGCCGCCGTGCATTTCGGACGGTTTCTCTTCTTCGACGAACGGCTGTCGTCGAACGGCGAGGTCAGTTGTGCGAGCTGTCATCGCCCGAATCACGGCTTCTCGGTCCCGACCGACAAGGGCCGCGGTCTGGGTCGGACGCCCCGCCATCCCCCGAGCCTGCTGAACGTCGCGCACCACCAGTGGTACGACTGGGACGGCAAGGCCGATTCGCTTTGGGCGCAGGCGGCACGCCCGATCGAGAATCCGAGCGAAATGGGGGCGACTCGGACCGCCGTGGTCCGCACGATCCACGCGGACAAACGGCTGCACCGCGCCTACGAAGCCGTCTTCGGCGAGATGCCCGACCTCTCGGACGGGGAGCGATTCGATCCGCGGGCGCGTCCGACCCCGGACCGACCGAACTCGGCGGCTCATCGGGCCTGGAAGTCGATGTCGGCCGCCGACCGCCGTACAGTGAATCGCGTCTTCTCGAACGTCCTGAAGGCGATCGCAGCATACGAAACTCGGCTCGTCAGCGGCGATGCTCCCTTCGACCGGTGGGTTCGCGCGCTGGACGCCCCCGAGACGGGACGCTCATCGGCGATGACGGCGGCGGCCGAGCGCAGCGCCGGGCCTTTTTGCGTCGTCGACTG
>JBDGRG010000297.1:0-3156 GCA_042218355.1 Bradymonadaceae bacterium | reverse complement strand
GCGAGGCGCAGTGCATCAACTGCCACAACGGGCCGACGTTCACCGACGGCACGTTCCACAACCTCGGCCTGCCGCCCCGACCGCACACGCCCGATGGGGACACCGGGCGATGGCGAGGGATCGAACGGATGCGACACAGCGATTTCATCGCCACCGGACGCCATTCGGACGCCCCCGACAGCGCCGACGCCAAGTGGACGCGGTTCGCGCGCCGGACCGACGAGACCCGCGGCCAGTTCAAGACCCCGACGCTGCGCAACGTCGCGCGGACGCCCCCCTACATGCACGGTCCGCACTTCGACACGCTCGAGGGGGTCGTCGAGTTCTACTCGCGACTGCCGGGAACCGCCCGCGTCGGCCACCGCGAGGAGATGCTCGAGCCGCTCGGCCTGTCGGAGCGGGAGACCCGCGACCTCGTGGCGTTCCTCCGCGCGCTGTCGGGCGAGCGGCCGCCGGCCGAGCTGCTGGAGCCTCCCGAATCGCCGGTCCCGCCCGGATCGATGCGTGACTGATGGTCCGCTGGCGCGGGGCGGAGGTCGGAGCGTGGAACGCAAGAGGCGAGAAGCGAGATGTTCGGGCGGGGATGCGACGAGAAAATGGGGCTGTGGGGCGGTTCGGGTGGATGTAGCGGGGGACCGGAGAGACTGAACGGAGCGGTGAACGGCGGTCGGACGACGGTCATCGGACATCGGATAGAGCGGAGATCGTGCTCATCCCCGATTTGACTCCGGCCTGGGCCTCCGGCACGTTTCGAACTTGGCTCCACCTACGTCCACGGTACGCGACTCCCTCGAGAGCCCCTCGATGTCCGAACGGGACGACAGTCCGGTCCCCGACGTCCGTCTCCAGGAACGGATCGCCGAGGGAGGCATGTCGCACGTCTGGCGCGGGACCCTCGCGGGCACCGCGGTCCCGGTGGCGGTCAAGCTGGCGACCGAACCCGCAGCCCCGGAGACCGACCGCGACCGCAGCTTCATCCGGGAGGTCCAGTCCGAGGCGCGTCTGTCGCACCCGGGGATCGTCGACGTGCTCGATTACGGGCACACCGATGCATCGGTCCCCGGCGCCAACATCGAGTTGCCCGCGGGGCTGCCCTACATCGTCATGGAGTACGCCGAGGGGGGCACCCTCGCCGAATCGGAGAGTATCCACAGTTGGGAGGCACTGCGTCGGGTCCTGATGCAACTGCTCGACGCCCTGGCACACGCCCACGCCCGCGGTGTCGTGCACCGAGACATCAAGCCGCAGAACGTCCTGATCCGAAGCGGTGACGCCGGCGACTTCGGCGACGGCGCCGAGGCGGACTTTGTACTCACCGACTTCGGCATCGCCCACGCCCTGGCCACCGACGACGTGTTGCGCACCGGGGAGGTGCTGGCGGTCTCCGCCGGGACCCCCTCGTACATGGCGCCCGAACAGCTCGAGGAGCGGTGGCGGGACTTCGGCCCCTGGACGGACCTCTACTCGCTGGGATGTCTGGCGTACGCGCTGGCCGCCGGTCACCCGCCCTTCGTGGGCGACCGGCCCGTCGACGTCGCCAAGCAGCAGCTCGAGGAACCGCCTCCGCGGCTGGCGCCCCAGTTTCCGATCCCCGGCGCCTTCCGCGACTGGCTCGACGTGCTCCTGCGCAAGCGCGAGACGAGCCGGTTTCAGCGAGCGGCCGACGCCGCGTCCGCCCTCGCCGGGCTGTCGGCCTCACCGAACGCCGACGACTGGACGGGGGTCGACAGCGAGCCGATCGCCCCGTCGGACGCCGACACGCTCGACGGAGACGTGCTGGCGCCGACGGCGGGGGGGCGCGAGACGTCCGATTCGCCGGACGACGGCTCGCCCCCGATCGGCGCGACGACCGAGCCGTTGCACGAGGCCGACGAACCAGGGGAATCGGCGCCCGACCGCGACGAGGATCGGATCCTGACTCCCGACCATCGTCCCGAGATCCCGCGCGACTGGCGCTCGGATCGGCCCCCCAGCCCGGGTCATCCCCGCGGGATGTCTCTCGACTTGTTCGGGCTGCGCGAGATCCCCGTCGTCGATCGCTCCGTCCAGCGCGACCGCCTGTGGGGCGCGTTTCTCGAATCCGCCGACGCGTCGGACTGTGAGGCCGTACTGCTGCACGGGCCGACCGGCATCGGCAAGAGCCGCCTCGCTCGCTGGCTGTGCGAACGCGCCCACGAGGTCGGGGCGGCGACGTATTTGAAGGCGGGACGCAACCCCGGACTGGAACGGTCGGGCGGTCTGGCGGAACTGCTCGAATCCTACTTCGGCACCTGGAACCTCGGCCGGGAGCGGACGTACGCCCGCATCCGTGAGCAGTTGACGACGCTGTCGAATGCGACGGGGGAGGACGACCGGCGACAGTTCGTCGAACAGGACGCCCGGGCGCTGACCGAGCTGCTGTGGCCGTCGGGCCCGTCGACGGACGGTCCGGGCTTCGACTTCTCGTCCCCGACGGAGCGATACGCGGTCCTGCGCCGATTCCTCGAGCGCGTCGCCGCACGTCGCCCGCTGATCGTATGGATCGACGACGCGCACGACCTTCCGCGCGCCGTCGACTTCGCGGCCGACCTCGTCGAGCGCGGATCGGGGCCGATCACCGTCGTCGCCACTGTCAACGACGACGAGCTGGCGGGACGGGCCGATCCCGGCGAGGCGGTCGAGGCATTCGCCGACCGCGCGGCGTCGATTCGGGTCGGGCCTCTCGACCGCCGCGATCACCGCCGGTTGGTCGACGGCCTGCTCGAGATGGACAGCGGGCTGGTCGATCAGATCTTCGAGCGGACCGCGGGCAACCCCCTGTTCGCGTTCCAGCTCATCGAGAACTGGATTCGCCGGGGCGTGCTGCGCGAATCGGCGTCCGGTCACGAACTGGCGACCGACGTGCACGACGCGCTCCCGTCGGACGTCTACGACGCCTGTGTGCGACGGATCGACCTGGTCGCCGACCGATACGACGGCGACCGTCGCGACGACGCCTACGCCAGCCTCCAGATCGCCGCCGCGCTCGGTGGAGAGGTCCGCGAGGACACGTGGGCGGAGGCCTGCCGTCTGGCGGATGTCGAACCACCCCCCGGTCTGGTCGAGGAGCTGGTCCGCCGCGGGCTGGCTCGACACACACGCCGGGGCTGGCGATTCGCCCACCCCCTTCTCCGCCAG
>JBDGRG010000296.1:0-4539 GCA_042218355.1 Bradymonadaceae bacterium | reverse complement strand
GTGCGGGGCGAGGAGCGAGACGCGGGGCGGTGTTCGGTCTGTCGCGTGTCGTATCTGCAGCGACCGTCGTCGAACCGGGTCAATCGGACTGCCTCGCGGCCACTCGCTCTGCGATATAGCAGGCGACCTCGGACGGCGTCGTGTCGGCGCCGAAGCCGGCGTCGAATCCCAGTTCCAGGGCGAGTTCGTGGGTGATCCGGGGGCCGCCGCAGACGGCGACGACCTCGTTGCGGATGCGTTCGGCCTCGAGCATGTCGACCAGTTCGGCCAGGTTCTCGACATGCGCGTCGTTCTGCGTGACGACCTGGCTGACCAGCAGGGCGTCGGCGTCGAGTTCGGCCGCTCGGGCGACGAGTTCCTCGTTCGGGACCTGCATCCCCAGGTTGTGGGCCTCGAACATCGAGTATCGTTCGAGGCCGTGTTCGCCGCCGTATCCCTTGGGATTCATGATCGCGTCGATGCCGACCGAGTGGGCGTCGGTCCCCGTGCAGGCACCGACGACGACGATCGGACGTCCGACGTGGGTGCGGGCGAACTCCTCGATCTCGTCGAAAGACATCGCCTCCGCGTCGACCGACGGGACCTCGATGTCGGTCAGGTCGACCCCGACGGTGGCGCTGGCGTAGACGACGAAGAACGTGAAGCCTTCGCCGAGGTCTCGGGCGTGATAGACCCGCGGATCGTCGAACCCGAGGTTGCGCGTCAGTCGGCGGGCGGCTTCGTCCGCCTCCGGGCCGGCTTCGACGGGCAATGTGAACGACATCTGGACGCGTCCGTCGCCGCGGCTGTCTCCATAGGGACGGACGTCGGTCGGGTCGGAGAGGGGCGACGGGGCGGTCACGTCGAACCTCCATCGTCGTGAGTGCGAGTGAGGAGACGAATTGAGCCGAACGGCCATCGAGGCTACAACCGCGCCCGCCGGCGCCGGGCGCGGCGAGGATCGGCGGTCCGTGCCACGTGTACAACGGTGCGGAGTGGGACGACTCTTCCACCGGCTGCTGCGGGATCGCACCGCGGACCGGCGAGACCGGATCGAGCTGATTCGACTTTCTGTGCAGCGAGTGGACGATGAGTGAAATGGAGAAGTTCGTCATCGAGGGCGGGCACCCCGTGGAGGGGAGCATCGTGCCGAGCGGGAACAAGAACGAAGTGTTGCCGTGTCTGGCGGCGACGGTGCTGACTGACGAGCCGGTGGTGTTGCGAAACGTGCCGCGGATCGCCGACGTCGGTGTCATGCTGGAGGTGATCGACGATCTGGGCGGGCGATTCGAATGGATCGGCGATCACGCCCTGCGCGTCCAGACCAGCGAGGTCGAGACGGCCGAACTCGACGCGGGACTGTGCAGCAAGATTCGGGCGTCGATCCTCTTCGCCGGTGCGATGCTCGGCCGCTGCGGCGAGGTCACGTTGCCCCCGCCCGGCGGGGACGTCATCGGTCGCCGCCGGGTCGACACGCACCTCCTCGCGCTCGAGGCGCTGGGCGCGGAGGTCGACGTCCACGAGGACGGGTACACGTTCCAGAGCGACGAGCTGGTCGGCGACCAGATCTTCATGGACGAGGCGTCGGTGACGGCGACCGAAAACGCCGTGATGGCGGCGGCGGTGGCCAAGGGACGGACGCGTATTCAGAACGCCGCCTGCGAGCCCCACGTCCAGGGATTGTGCCGGATGCTCGACTCGATGGGAGCCCGCATCGAGGGAATTGGCACCAATGCACTGACCATCGAGGGGACCAAGGACCTCTGGGGCTGCGAGCATACGATCGGCCCCGATTACCTCGAGGTCGGCAGTTTCGCCGGTCTGTCGGCGGTGACGCCGGGGGAGTTGACCATCGAGGAGGTCGAGCCGACGGATCTCCGGATGATCCGGATGGTCTTCGAGAAGATCGGCATGACCACCGAGCTGACCGCCGACGAGCTGATCGTCCCCGGCGATCAGGAGATGGTCGTTCAGGACGATCTCCACGGGAACATCCCGACGATCGACGACGCGCCGTGGCCGGCCTTTCCCAGCGACATGATGTCGATGGCGATTACCGTCGCCACTCAGGCCCGGGGGACGGTGCTCTTCTTCGAGAAGATGTTCGAGGGGCGGATGTTCTTCGTCGATTCGCTGATCTCGATGGGGGCGCGCATCGTCTTCTGCGATCCCCACCGGGTGGTCGTGGCCGGTCCCAGCCAGCTGGTCGGGGCGACGCTCGAGTCGCCCGACATCCGCGCCGGCATGTCGCTAGTCATCGCGGCACTGGCGGCGGAGGGGGAGTCGACGATCTACAACATCCGCCAGATCGACCGCGGCTACGACGCCATCGACGAGAAGCTGCGCAAGGCCGGCGCGGCGATCGAGCGGCGTCCCGTCGAGTAGTCTGCAGTCGTCAGTCGACAGTCTGAAGGCGGCAGCGGAACATCCCGGCGATCCTCGCCGGGCTCTCGGGTCGGCGGACATCATCACTCACAACGCTTCGCTCGGTTCGATCCGCTGGTCGGGGGCAGGGAGGTCGACGTCGGCGTCGACCAGAGGAGCGTCGAGCAGTTCCTCCAGGTCGCCGTACAAACGGCGGGCGAACGAGATCGGACCGAGGTCGTCGGCATCGGTGTGATCGACGACTCGCGTGGCGCGGGCATCGGGCATCCCGCAGGCGACGATGTGATCGAACGGGGCGAGGTCGTTGGTCAGGTTGATGGCCGCCCCGTGCGTGGTGATGCCGCGCTTCACGCGCATGCCGACGCTGGCGATTTTGGCGCGGGGGGAGCTGGTCCACAGGCCGGGATGATCCTCGTCGTAGGCGGCCGCGATGCCGAGGTTGCCCAGTTTGTCGGCGACGATCCGCGCCAGCCCCCGGACGACGTCGACGACCCCGAGTTCGAGTGCGGCGAGTTTGAGGATCGGATAGAGAACGAGCTGTCCGGGGCCGTGGTAGGTCGCTTCGCCGCCGCGGTCGATCTCGTAGAGATCGACGCCGCGTTCGCGCAGCCGGTCGCGGCGAAGCAGCGCGTCGGTCTCCCCGCGCTTGCCGAGCGTGACGACGGGCGGATGTTCGAGTGCGAGGAGGAATCCGGCGCGGTTCTCGGGGGCTCCGTCGTTACCGAGTCGGTTTCGCAGTTCGTACTGCAGAGCCAGGGCGCGCCCGTAATCGACTTCGCCCAATTCGAGCAGCCCGATGTCGGTGGGGGCGGTCATGGGCGGAGACGGGTCTCTGTCGAGCGAAACCCACCCGTCGGGTAGCCGCCGGGCGTCACCCCCGGGCCGGCGGGGGACCGGGGGCGAGGGCGACGAGTAGGCGGGCGACCGCGTCCTACTGGAGCGCGTCGATGAAGGACCGGTCCACGGTCGGAATCGGCGCTTCGTACTCCTCGATTCCGATGCCGTGTTTGACCAGCAGCTCGACGAAGGTCCGCCGGTCGAACAGGGTGATCGGCGCGTGGTTCGACTTTCGACTCTCCTTGACGGCCTCGGGGTCGAAGTTCCCGAGATGGATGATCAGGCCCTCGGAGGCCGAGTAGTGATCGAGTGTCTCGCGCAGGTCCGAGATCGCGTCGGCTCCAAGCGTACCGTCGGCGTCGGTCGAGACGCGTACGCAGACCCGGACGTCGCCCAGGCCTTTTTTCCAGTCGGTGGTGAAGTACGCGTCGCCGTCGGACGACCGCTTGGAGACCTTGATCGACCGGTATCCGAGCCGTTCGAGCAATGTCAGCGCGATGTGCTCCAGCGACTCCGACGGCGCCCCGCGAAGCGCCTCGCCCAGTTCGTCGACCGCCGCGCGACGGATCTCCTCACTGAGGCTGAGCATCAACTGCTCCCGGTCGTGGACCTCGTCGGGCAGGTCCCACTCGGTCAGCCCCCATCCCTGGTCCGTCTGTTTGAACAGGGGACGGTGTCCGTATCCCTCGCGGACCTGGTTGTCGTTTACCAGCGCCGAACGAACGGTAGCAACCTCGTCGTGGGTGTGGAACTTGACGAGCTTTCGTTTGAAAATCTGCTCGGCCAAGTCGTCCAGCGGAAGCGGATCCTCGTCCAGTTCACCGAGCACCTTGTAGGCGGCGCTCGGGATACCCTTCAGGCGGACCGGACCTTCTTCCAGGTGCGCGGTATCCGAGAGAGTCGACTCGGCAGACGCCTTCGGTTCGCCGGTGCGCTCGCCGGGCGGCGGGGGCCTCTGTTCGTCGCCGTCGGCCTCGGTCCGTTCGCCGCCGGATCGGGTGCGGGTCCGCTTTTTCTTCTTCTTACGCGCCACGGAGTCGGATGCACTCCGGTCGGACTCCTCGGGTTGCCCCCCGGTGCGATCCTCGTCGGGGCGGTCGGTGGCGTCGACCCGATTCCCGTCGCGGGGATTGTCGACGCGCTCGAGATTTGCGGCGTTGCGCTCGGCCAACTCCTCGACCAGATCGGACGCCTTCCCCTCGTCGAGCTCGAAGACGCCGGGCCGCGGTTGATCGAGCCCGCACTCTTCATTCTTGCGCAGCTCCTTCTCGAGGCGTTCGTTCATCGTCGTGTACGGCGAACGGCCCTGGTGGGCGAGGAGATCCTCGCGGATCGCGA
>JBDGRG010000295.1:940-3405 GCA_042218355.1 Bradymonadaceae bacterium | reverse complement strand
TGAGTGTGGCGGGCGTGCGTGCGATGGAGCCCGACGTCTACGTCGCGCTCGACGTCTCGGGGTCGATGAAGGGGTCGAAACTCCGCCAGGCGAAGAACGCGCTGGGCGAGGTGGCCGACGAACTGGCCGACGACCTGCGGTTCGGCTTGATGGTCTTCAGCGGCACCGGCTCGCAGACCCGGTGTTCGAAGCGGGCTCGCGAGGTGCTCGCGCTGGGGAAACACACCTCCGTCGAGATCAAACGCTCGTACCGGGGCGTCTCCGCCGCCGGCGGCACACCGACGCCGGAGGCGCTGAAGAAGATCCGCAAGCGACGGCTCTTCACCGTGCCCGGGTCGAAGAAGACGAAGACCGTCGTCCTCGTCACCGACGGGCAGCCGAACCAGTGCCCGCAGGGGGCCGCGGCCGCGCGGCGCGCCAGTGTGAAGGAAGCGCGGCGGCTGAACGGGCAGGGCGTCTTCGTCTACAGCATCGGCTTCCAGTTCGGCTCGCAGACCGACGTCCTCGACAAGATCGCCCAGGCGGGTGGGACGCGGTCGTCACTGACGGCGACGGACAAGAGCCAGCTCGTCCGCGCCATCCTCGGGATCGCGCTGACCTGCGAGTTCGAGATCGACAAACCGAAGCGGGGCCTCGACCCGAACGAGATCTGGGTGAAGGCCAACGACGAGTGGCTCTCGCGGACGGAGTACTCGTACGACGCCGACGAACAGACGGTCAGTCTCTCGCGGGAGGCCTGCCGACGGTTGAAACCACAGGAGGGCTCGATCGAGTTCGAGATCGTGCTCGGGTGTCCGCAGGAGTGCCCCGGGGGGCAGAAGTCCGACGAGACGTGCAACTACCGGGACGACGACTGCGACGGCACCGTCGACGAGGGGTTCCGCGACGTGACCCCCGAGATCTGCGACGGCGAGAGCAACGACTGCGACGACAAAGTCGACGAGGGCTGTCCGAACTGCCTGAAGCGGGACGAGTCGTGTTCGTCGAACGGCGACTGCTGCGGCGGAAATTGCACTCCCGACAACAAATGCCGACCGCACTGCCGGCCGGTCGGGGCGACCTGCACCGGCGACGGCGATTGCTGCAGTGGGACCTGCGTCGCAGGGGGCGGGGGGCTCGGAATTTGTCGGGGAAAGTAGCGCGGTGGAGGCCCGTCGACCGCGTTTACGGCGGACCGCTCAGCGTGGACCGAGCTTCCAGCCCGTCTCGGATCGGCAGCGGTCGAGTGGTCGAGCCGTTCCGTGTGTGGAATCCCGACGGTCCCGGCGCTGCCGAGCGTTTGGAAACAGTCGTTCGATTCCTGTACAAACGGGGGGCTCGCGTGCCTCGCCGACCACTGAACGGTGATTCACCATGTCGAATTTCTACCGCGACAACGACGACCTCCAGTTCTATCTCGAACGCGGCGTCGACTGGGAACCGATCGTCGAACTGACCGAGAACGGGTTCTCGTACGAGGACGGATTCGACGACACCGAGGAGGCGATCGACTTCTACGAGAGCGTATTGGAGATGGTCGGGCGGTTCGTCGCCGAGGAAGTCGCGCCGCACGCGATGGAGATGGACCGAGAGGGGCTCGAACTGGTCGACGGGGAGGTCGAGGAGCCCGAGGTCTTCGACCAGATCTTCGACCAGATCGAAGAACTCGAGCTGCACGGGCTCTGTCTGCCCCGCGAGCTCGGGGGCATGAACTGCCCGATGCTCCTCTATACGCTGACGACCGAACTGTTCGCCCGGGCGGACGTCTCGGTCTCGCACCATCACGGGTTCCACGGGGGGATGGCGGTGGCCCTGCTGGCGTACTCGGTCAGCGAGGGCACCACCGAGTTCGACGAGGAAGGCCGGGTCGTCTCGACGCGGTTCGAAAATGCCATCGAGGAGATCATCGCCGGCGAGGCGTGGGGGTCGATGGACATCACCGAGCCCGGAGCGGGCAGTGACCTGTCGAAGCTGCGTACCAAGGGGTATCTCGACGAGGACGGTCAGTGGCGCGTCGACGGACAGAAGATCTGGATCACCTCCGGACACGGAAAGTATCACGTGGTGCTGGCCCGGACCGAGGAGGACGAGGAGGGCCTCGACGCGCTGTCGACGTTCCTGGTCCAGACTTACGAGGAGGACGAGGAGGGCGAGCGGGTCCGGCATGCGACCGTCGAGCGGCTCGCCGAGAAGATGGGTCACCATGCGTCGGCGACCTGTGTCGTCCGGTTCGACGAGACCCCCGCCCAGCTGATCGGCGAGCGCGGGGACGGGTTTCGAAACATGTTGCTGCTGATGAACAACGCCCGCGTCGCCGTCGGGATCGAGTCGGTCGGCGTCTGTGAGGACGCGTTCCGGCTGGCCCGCGACTACGCCGAGCAGCGCGAGACGATGGGCAAGCCGATCGCCCGGCACGAGATGATCGCGGACTACCTGGACGAAATGAAGACCGAGATCCAGGGGATGCGCGCGCTCGGGATCCACAG
>JBDGRG010000295.1:0-930 GCA_042218355.1 Bradymonadaceae bacterium | reverse complement strand
CCTACTGCGAGGAGTACCACCGCAAGCTGGAGCATCATCTGGAGGCTCACGGCGAGGAGCTCTCCGAGGAGCGCCGCGAGGAACTCGAGGAGAAGCGCGACCACTACGGCTGGGAGGCTCGTCGACTGACCCCGCTCATCAAATATCTGGCCGGCGAGAGGGCCGTGCAGATGTCGCGCATGGCGATCCAGATCCACGGCGGCGCCGGCTACACCAAGGAGTACGAGCCGGAGAAACTGCTCCGCGATGCGACGGTCATGCCGATCTACGAGGGGACCAGTCAGATCCAGGCGCTGATGGCGACGAAGGATCGGCTGGCGAAGATTCTGGAGGCGCCACAGGAGTTCCTCTCGGACCTCGCCCGCGCTCGGTGGGAGAGCCTGACCTCGAGCGACCCCCTGAAACAGAAGCTGGCACAGGTGCGCCTCTCCTCGCTGAGGGCTCAGCGATACCTGATTTCAAAGACGGCGGTCGACAAGGTCGCCGAGGTGACGCAGAAGCCGATCGAGGAATGGCCGAGCGAGCTGCGCGACGGATGGGACCCCGACAGCGATTTCGCTCACGCTCTGCTGCACGCCGAACGGCTGATCAAACTCCTGGTCGACGAGGCGGTCTGCGAACTGCTCTACGAGCAGGCGACCGAGTATCCGGACCGACGGGACGTCTTCGAGCGGTACGTCGAGCGCGCGATTCCGCGCTGCGAGTACTACGTCAACGAGATCACCTCGACCGGCGAGCGGCTGCTCGAGGAGCTCCACGTCGGCGGCGACGACTCGACCCCGGCCGCGGCCGAGTGACCCACGATCGGTCGCTGGTCACAATTCACAACTCCCAATTCATAACTCACCCTCCGCCGTCCTCCTTCATCCCTCTTCCTTTCTCCTTCATCCCTCTTCCTTTCTCCTTCATCCCTCTTCCTTCCTCCTTCAT
>JBDGRG010000294.1:1704-4984 GCA_042218355.1 Bradymonadaceae bacterium | reverse complement strand
ATCCCGCGATTTGCGGTCGAATCCAGGCGGTCAACCCCCTTCCTCGTCGGCCCCGTTCTCCAGTTTCTTGGGGTTCTCGCCGCCCTCCTCCTGGAGGGACTTTTTGAAGTTCCGGATACCGGCGCCCAGCTGCTCGGCCACCTTGGGAAGTTTACCGGCCCCGAAGATCATCAGGACCAGAACCAGCACGATGATCAGCTCCCAACCGCCAAATCCCATTGCTACCTCCTGAAGGGGTCACGACCGATCGAGGGACTCCAGAGCCTCGGCGGCCGCGTCTTGCTCGGCGTCCTGTTTCGAACTGCCCACGCCGCACCCGCGGACGTCGCCGCCGACCGAGACCTCGGCAGCGAACGACTTGTCGTGGGGCGGTCCCTGTTCGTCGACGATCTCGTACGACGGTCTCTCGCCCGATTCCGCCTGTGTCAACTTCTGCAGCTCGGACTTGAAGTCCAGCCCACCGGCCTCCGAGACCCGCTCGACCCCCTCTGCGTGGAGGTCCTCGACGACGCGTCGGGCAGCGTCGTACCCGCCGTCGAGATAGACCGCCGCCAGAAGCGCCTCGTAGGCATCGGCGAGGACGCTGTCGCGCTGACGGCCGCCGGTCTGAAGCTCGGCCTTCCCCAGCCGCAGATGATCGCCCAGGTCGATCCGCCGCGCCGCGTCTGCCAGCGCCGACCGCCGGACCAGGCGACTCCGCCAGATCGACAGCCGCCCCTCGTCGACCTCCGGGTATCGTCGATAGAGCATGTCGGCGACGACACACCCGACGACCGCGTCCCCCAGATACTCGAGCCGCTGGTTGTCGGCATCGACGCCGGACGTCTCGGCTCGAAAACTGGTATGCGTCAGTGCGCGCACCAGCGGAGTCGGGTCGTCGAATTCGTACCCGATGGTCCGCTCGAGTTCGTCCCGCCCGACGCGCCGTTCGTCGGGCTCCCCTCCGCCAGCTTCCGGTATCGCGCTCATGCGCGAGCCTCCTCGATGAAGCCACCTCCGAGCACTTCGTCGCCGTGGTAGAAGACGGCCGCCTGGCCCGGCGTCACCGCCCGCTGGGGCTCCACGAACTCCACGAAGGCGGTCTCGGGGCCGTCCCCGACCGTCACCAGCGCGGGGACCGGGTCGGCGTTGTAGCGGATCTGGACCTCGCACTCGATCGGTCCCTCGGGACGTTCGAACGCCAGCCAGTTGCACTGCTCGGCGACCAGCCCGCGGGCCATCAGCCCGTCCCGCGGGCCGACGACGACCGTCCCGTCCTCCGGGCGGACCGCCTGGACGTACAGCCGCTCGTGATAGCTGATCCCGAGGCCGCGCCGCTGCCCGATCGTGAACTGATGGATCCCCTCGTGTTCGCCGAGCTTCTCGCCGTTCTGGTGGACGATGTCGCCCGGTCGCTGCTCGTCCTCGGCCAGCCGCTCCTCGACGTAGTCCTGGTAGTCCCCCCCGCCGACGAAACAGATCTCGTGGCTCTCGGGTTTGTCGGCCGTCGCCAGATCCAGCCGTTCGGCGTGCTCGCGGACCTCGCCCTTCTGGAGGTCGCCCAGCGGGAAGAGCACCCGGGAGAGCGCCTCGCGGGGCATGCCGAACAGAAAATACGACTGATCCTTGTCGGGATCGGCTCCGCGCATCAGCCGGGGACGGTCGCCGCTGCGATCGATCCGGGCGTAGTGGCCGGTCGCCAGGTAGCGCGAGCCGAGCGCCAGCGCCCGATCCAGCAGGATGTCGAACTTCAGGTGATTGTTGCAGGCCACACAGGGATTCGGCGTGCGCCCGCGCCGATATTCGTCGACGAAGTAGTCGATGACCCGCTCGCGGAACTCCTCCTGATAGTTCGCGACGTAGAAGGGCATCGAGACCGAGTTCGCGACCCGACGGGCGTCGAAGAGGTCGTCGGGCGAACAGCAGCTCCCCGAGTAGTCGTCCTGAGGGGTGGCGTACAGCCGCATCGAGATGCCGACGGCATCCAACCCCTGCTCGGCACACAGCGCCGCGGTGACCGAGCTGTCGACCCCTCCACTCATCGCGACCACGACCCGATCCTCGACGATCGACTCGAGGTCGTCGGGTTCCTCGAGCGGGGGCAACTCGACCTCGGGGGCCGATTCGGCGGTGGCGGTGGTCATCGTGTCTCGCAGAGATCGACTGGAGGAGACGAACGGTAAACGTCGGCGCGGCGCGGCACCCTACGGGGGGCGTTCGTGCCGCGTAAAGACGTCGGATCAGGCGCCGACCTTCGACAGACGTCGCACGACGCGGCCGATGCGGTCGGCGGCCTCGAGCAGCTCGTCCTCGGCGGTCGTCGGGCCGAAGCTGAAACGGACCGACCGACGGGCATCCGAACGGTCGAATCCCATGGCGAGCACGACGTGGCTGGGTTCGAGCGAACCGGCGGTGCAAGCCGATCCACTCGACGCCGAGACCCCCTCGAGATCGGCGGCGAGGAGAAAGTCCTCGCCGCCGATCTCCGGGAACGCGACGTTCAGCGTGTTGGGGAGATGCGCCCCGGGATCGCCGCGCAGGTCGAAGTCGCCGCAGTTCTCCTCCAGCCGCTCGAGGAACTGGCGGCGACGCTCGCGCATCTGGTCTCGCCACTGCGGGGTCCGCTCGGCGACCAGTTCGGCGATCCGCTCGAGCCCGGCGGCCGCGGGGACGTTCTCGGTCCCCGGGCGCCGACCGCGCTCCTGATGACCGCCGGCCATCAGCGCCTCGATGGTCTGTTCCTCGCGCAGCACGATCGCGCCGATGCCCTTCGGCCCCCCGGTCTTGTGGAACGACAGCGTCAGGACGTCGGCCCCGAGCGACTCGAAGTCGATGGGGATCCGACCCAGCGCCTGTGTCGCGTCGACATGCAGTCTCGCCCCGTGCGCTCGAACCCGGTCTGCGACCTCCTCGATCGGATAGATCGTGCCGGTCTCGTTGTTGGCCAGCATCACGCTGACCAGCGTCGCGCCGGCCTGCAGTTCAGCGTCCAGTGCCTCCAGGTCGAGTCGACCTCGACCGTCGACCGGACAGGTCGCGACGTCGACGCCCCGCCCGCCGAGCATCTCGACCACCTCCAGTACCGAGGGATGCTCGACCGCCGAACAGACCACTCGCGGGTTGTCGGTGCGCCGGACGTGGCTGCGGAGCACCTGGTTGTTGCTCTCGGTCGCCCCGCCGGTCAAGACCACGCCCTGGGCCTCCGCCCCGACGGCCTCGGCGACCGCCCGGCGCGACCGCTCGACCACGGCTCGGGCACGCTGGCCCTCCTGGTGGACACTCGACGCGTTGCCCGGGATCT
>JBDGRG010000294.1:713-1658 GCA_042218355.1 Bradymonadaceae bacterium | reverse complement strand
GCGCTCCATCGACTCACAGTGCAGAGTAGACCTGCACGCGGGAGGCACGGAAATTCTCCTTCCAGTTCGATCCGCCCGCGCCGACTTCGACGAGCACTTCGAGCGGCCCGTCGTCGTCCTCGATCGTCACCGACCCGTGGGAGGCCCCCGCCCGCATCAACCGCGCCAGCGGACGAATCACCGCGAACTCCGTCTCGGGGAGCTCCAAGCTTTCATTGTAACGGACGACGTATTCGCCTTCTTCCAACTCCCACCAGCCGTAGTCGTCGTCCTCGTCGCGGAGCACCGGGTCGATCTCCGTCCGGTCGGCACTCTGAAACTCGCTCCCTCCGAAGTCCAGCTCACCCGGCCCCTCCAGGCGATAGACCGCGTCGACGGTCAGGTCGACGCCGCTGCGCGCCAGCTGCGTATCGAGATGAACGATGCCCTCGACGCGATTCGCCGTCTCCGTGCCCTCGAGAACGTTCATCGCAACCTCCGTCCGTTCGAGTCGCCTCGTCTTCGCGCTCCTCTGTCGAACATGCGCCCCCCGGGACCTCAGCTCAACGACCACTCCTCGACGATCGCCCGGCGATCCCGTCCGACCCGCTCGAGATCGGAGCGCAGCCGGTCGGCGAGGGTCCGGTCCTCGTCGACGACTCGCCACAGCGGATCGAGAAACTCGGTCTCGACCTCGTGTCCGTTCTCCTCGGCCAGCGCCTCGAGCCCGCGCTCGGCCTGCTCGAGCATCTCGACCGCCAGCTCGTGCACCGACGCGTGGGGCGCCCGCGCGCCGAGACCGTCGTGGTAGACCTCTCGGAACAGCTTCGCATGCCGCTGGGGCGTCAGTTCGTCGACGTCGTCGAACAGCTCCCGCGTTCGCCGACGCGACGGGGGATGATAGAGGATCCCTTTCCAGAGCGCCGGGAGGGCCTCGACGAACGGCCGCGGGCCCGCATCCGCCCC
>JBDGRG010000294.1:0-695 GCA_042218355.1 Bradymonadaceae bacterium | reverse complement strand
GATCTCGACGAACTGACGCAGGCGAATCTCGGGAAACGCCGTCGACAGGTGCAATTCGAAGTCCTCCAGCGTCGGCGTCCACCGCCCGTATCCGCTCTCGAGGTATTCGCGGAACGTCGTCCCGATCATCGGCCACAGCCGGCCCCGGCGCCGGACGAAGAACATCGGGATGTCGAGGACGTAATCGACGTAGTCCTCGAAGGTCCAGTCGGGGCGGTACATGAACGAGGGCCACCCCGTCCGGTCGGGGTCGGTGTCGGTCCAGGCGTGGCCCCGAAACGACTGCATGCCCGTATCGTACCCCCGTCGCATCGGGCTGTTGGCGAACATCGCCGACACCACCGGCGACGCGAGGAGCGCGGTTCGGACCAAGTCGACCGCATCGGCCTCGGACGTGAAGTCGTAATTCGCCTGAACGGTGCAGCTGGTCTTCATCATCGTCGTCGCCAGGTCGCCGCGGGTCGGGAGGTACGACCGCATGATGTCGTACCGCTGCTTGGGGACCATCGGTACGTCTCTGGGCGCCCAGAACGGGTTGATCCCCCAGCAACAGAACCGGACGTCCTCCCCGGTCACCGCGTCGAGCTGCTCGAGATGTTCGTCCAGTTCGCGCGACGTCTCGTGGACCGTCGACTTGACGCCCCCGGACAACTCCACCTGCCCGCCCGGTTCCAGCGTCACCGATCCCTCGTCGC
>JBDGRG010000293.1:603-3467 GCA_042218355.1 Bradymonadaceae bacterium | reverse complement strand
AGGAACGGTGGTTGACTTTTCGATTGGATCTGCGAAATGACGTAGTGGGAGGCAGACCACGGGCGGGGATGCGACGCGAACGAACGAGGCCAGGCGTTTCGAGGCGAATCACGCTCCGGAGACACCATGCGTCTGTACAAGGGCAAGATCCCGGAAATTCGGGACGACGTCTACGACGAGCTGACGTCCGAGGGAGCGATCGAGGTCGCGCCCGAGAACGAGGAGGAGGTCAAGGCGGACATCCGGGCGGTGCTCGACGAGTACTACCGAGTGATGAACGAGGAGATTGTCCCGGAGGCCAACGACCTGAAGGCCGAGAAGGACATGAGTTTCAACCAGGCGAAGAAGGAGATCGCCGATCGCAAGGGGGTGGGCGTCGACGAAGAGGCCGTCGGCTATCTGATCGAGCAATTCATCCAGACCTTCTTTCACTCGAACTTCGTCGAGGAGATCTTTGCGCTCGACCGGGAGATCCGAAAGGCGCTGGCGCCGATCCTCCGCGAGCACATGTCGGTCGACGAGGAGCTGGACAAGGAGGCCCGGGAGCAGATCAAGAACGAGGAGGAGGGGACCCAGGCCTGGGAAGTCGAGTATCAGAAGGTCATGGAGCGGCTGAAGCGGACGAAGGATCTGGACTAGAGCAGCGAACGGAGAAAGGCGCACAGGGACCCGCGGGTCGAAGACCATCGGAATCGATCGGACCCGAAAGCGTCCGCAAAACCGAGGTGCTTCGTTCGCGGAAGAGCTCGGCCGGCACCGTTCGGCCGGGTGTTCCGTCCCGGACGCCGTCCATGCACGCTCGATTCATGCTGCAGTCCGTGCCGACGCTCTAATCCCTGTTTCCAGTTCCCTGCTCCCTGGCGATCAATCCCTCCCGATTGTTCTCCCACCATCGAGACCAGTAGCGGTGGAGTCGATCGTAACTCCACGCTTCGAGCGGGATCCACCGCCCCGTAATCTCGTGGATCTGCCGGTTCGCGTTGTAGGCGACGTGGTCGGGGGTATCCACCAACAGGTCGATGAGCTGCCCCGCGGCACGTTCGCCCTCGAGGTTGGGCGCGTCGAACCCGTGGCGTTCGAATCCCGCCAGCAACCACTCTCGCCGCGGACGGTGGCGGTTCGCTCGCCACCATGCCCGCCAGTCGGCGACCGCTGCGGCGGTCGCCCCCGCCGACGCCTCTTCCCAGACGACGTCCGTCGAGTGAAGGGTGATCCGCCGGAGCACCGTGGCGATGGCGGCGCGGACGGTCGGGGCCGACCGTCGGAGCTCGCCGAGAAGTACCGGGACGAGGCCGGGGTCGATCGCGTGTGACAGTGCGCGTGCGGCCCGGGCTCGCCGGACGGGCGGTGCCGACCGGTCCAGGAGGTTCGAGAGGGCGACGCGCTCGGCGAGTGGGTCGCGTGCGCGGCGCACGATCGAGAAGGCGAGGGCCCGGAGGTCGGAGGGGACGTCGTCGCGTCGTATGTAATCGGCCGCTGCGACGACCGCGGTGGCCGACCAGGCGGGAATCGCCTCCGCGACTTCGAGGGCCCGGCGTCGAACCGGCGGTCGCGCCGAGTCGAGACCGTAGAGCAGGGCGACCTCCGGGGCGTACGGCGATCGGATCCGTTCGAGGTAGTCGAGTGCGCGGAGCTGGCGCGCTTCGGAGCCGGATCGCAGCACGGAAACGGTCGCCAACGTGCGAGCCAGTAATGCTCGATCGTGCGACTCGACCCATTCCCAGGCGGGTCCGTAGTCGAGACATCCCTCGAGCCGGTCGGTGCGCGAGCAGCGAATTCGGACGTGGAGATGGTCGGCGTGCGGGGGGACGTCGGTCGGCTGGTGGAGCACCTTGCGCGCCCGCTGCAGCACGAAGGGGGAGGCGCCCGTCCGGCGGCCGTGGGCGAGGAGCTTCTGCTTGAGCGGTCGGCTGATGAAGAGCCACTGAATGTCGGTATCGGGGTCGGTCAACAGGGCCTCGACCAGCGCCCAGTTTCGCGGGACGTCGAACGCGAGGTTCGGATCGTCGACGGCCCGACCGTCGGGGCCGAACTCGACGAGCGCCGGGGTCGGCACGCGGCGACCCGTGTCGACTCGCCGGGCGTAGAATGCCAGGTCGGCGTCTCGGCCGGAGTTGTGCGACGAACTCCATCGGATGTCGCCCCCGTCACGGCGGCTCAGGTTTCCGACGCGCAGCGTCGACCCGGGAAACTGGCGTGCGACCTGCTCGGCTGCCCCCTCCAGCAGGGCGATCATCCGTTCGGTCCCCCAGCGCGTGCCCCGATCGCGGTGTCTGTCGATGATCGCATGGTGCGGGCCCTCGACCGGCAGCGACTCGGCGTCGACGAGACGGCCGGTGGAGACCTTGCCGACGGAGACACTCCCGGGCGGGTGCAGATCCGGGGGGAGGAAGACGCGCGGGGAGGGTTGGTCGGGCAGCGGAGGCTGCCAGCCGACCACGCGGTCCGAGGCCGCTCGGCGGGCATCCTCGACGTGGCTACGAGCGCGCCGGAGGGTGCGGAGTTGTCGAAACACCCCGGGACCATCGTTCCGGGCCGGCTCCTCGGGGAGGTCTCCGGCGCGGTCGGATTCGACCGATTCGGGAGCGGGCCCGGTGGGACGCTCAGTCGGCTGCGTCGGCGTCGCCTCGCGACTCGTCGCGCAGCCCGTGGTCGAAAACGCGTGGGCGACGATTGCGAGGAGAACGGCGATCGTGGGGCGTGCGGCGACCATCGGAAGGAAGCGGGCGAAGAGGAGGGCGTCGATCCACCGGTATGCGAGTATAGCGCTTCGGGACGGTCGTGAACAACGGACGGCCGAGTCGTCTCCCGGATGCGCCGAGAAGTTCCGCAGGAGATCCATCGGAAGGGTCGGCGAATCCCGT
>JBDGRG010000293.1:0-484 GCA_042218355.1 Bradymonadaceae bacterium | reverse complement strand
CGATCCCAGCCGCTGGAATCCGTTGGTTTGAACTTGCAAGTGCGAGTGGCCGCCGGGCCAGGGTCGGATGCCGACCGCCGCCGCGCCGACGCGTCGCGGACCCGGCCGGGACGTCGGACTCTGTTCGGAATATCAGGGACGCAGCCGAGGTTGATCGACGCAGATATGACACTGCACACCGAACGAAAACAGGAAATCATCGACAAGTACGGCCGGTCGGAGGACGACACGGGGAGTCCGGAGGTTCAGATCGCGCTGCTGACCGAGCGCATCGAGGAGCTCCAGGAGCACTTCGAGGACCACCCGCAGGATCACGACTCGCGGCGGGGACTCCTCCAGCTGGTCGGACAGCGCCGGAAATTGCTCGAATACCTGAAGTCCAGCGAGCTCGAGAAATACCGCGAGATCGTCGACGAGCTCGAGCTCCGGGAGTGATCGTTCGCGCCGTCGGTCGGGCACGACGATTCGACGGCCGGCCTCTTCG